>CAJXOU010000060.1 GCA_913057645.1 uncultured Rhodobiaceae bacterium
ATCTTTGACGGTGTCGACGAACTCGCCCTGACGTTTCCTGTCGAAACCTTTTGGCGATGACAGATTCAGAATCGGATCCGCTCCATTCAGTAGAGGGACGCCCTGGTAAGTCGTCGGTAGAAAACCGCTGGACCACAGCGGCGTACCGCAACGAGGACCTCGCGGTCGACTCCAAGGCTGACGCCTCGCCGGTGACCGACGCCGACCGCGCCGCGGACGCCGTCATCGTCGCCCGGCTCGAGACCGCCTTCCCGGACATTCCCGGCGTTACCGAGGAGCGCGCGGACACCCATGCGCGGCTGCAGCAGCAGGGGCTCGAGCGCTTCTTCCTCGTCGACCCGCTCGACGGCACCAAGGAATTCATCAACAAGAACGGCGAATTCACGGTGAATATTGCTCTCGTCGAACATCGTCAGCCCGTCGCGGGAGTCGTCTACGCCCCGGCGAAGGAACGCATGTTCTTCGGGTACGGCTCGGGAAAAGCGTTCGAGGAAACGGTAATTGCGGACAAAGATGGCAAGGGCGAAGGCAAGGCACGCGCCATCGCAGCACGAAAGCCCGACGCCGACGGTCTGATCGTGATCGCGAGCCGGACCCATCGGGACACGAAGACCGACGAATACCTCAACCTCTACAAGGTGAAGGAATTTCTGGCCGCCGGCTCCTCGCTCAAATTCTGCCTGATCGCCGCGGGCGAAGCCGACCTTTATCCCCGTCATGGCCGCACGATGGAATGGGACACGGCCGCCGGACATGCCGTTCTTGCCGCAGCGGGCGGCAGCGTGACCCAGCTTGACGGGACGCCGCTCCTTTACGGCAAGACGGAGCGCGGACTCGACAACCCCTTTTTCGTCGCACGCGGCGCCATTTCCTGAACCACGAGCACGTAATCCCCTGAACCCCGGATCGGCTTTGCCGATCCGGGGCCCGGTGCTGTCGAGGCCGTCGGAGAAGATCAAGCTGGCCGGCGCAAACCGCGAACTGGCCCCCCGACCGTCGGAGGTTCGCGCCGGCTCCGCCACGCGAGCATAGCTGCAGGCGGAAGAGCTTGTCGGGTATGTAATTGCAAGGCACATGCCGCGCCGCTCGCGGCCTTCAAACGCACAAACGCCTGCATCCATGCGTCAGAGAGATACGGAACGCCGCCTCCCCGTCTCCCAAACGGGCAGGCCTGTGCCGGAATGAGGCAGGTCAGGGCTTCTTGATCCACTGCCCGGGCGACTTCTCGACATACTGGCCGGAAGGCGTCTTCTTGATGAGCTTCTCCGCGGCGAGCTTCTCGACGGCGTTGAGGCTCGCCCCCGCCGTCTTGCTCGCGATCTCCTGATAGGAAGCCCGGCGGCGCAGGTTGATCTCGTCGACCATGGCCTTGAGTTCAGGGCTTGGCGTCTTCGTCACGATGCCGACATAGCCACTGAGTTTCTCGCCGACGAGCCCCTGTGCCTTCGCGGAATCGAGGTCGATGGCAAAGCCGGGTGCGGCGAAGAGAAACGAGAGGAAGAACACCAGCAGCGGAAGACGAGTCTTGTTCGTGATACGCATGTCCGTTTCCTCCTCAGAACAGGTCCGGGTTCTCGGCAAGCAGTTCGTCGAGATCGCGATCGACCTTGACCCTGACTTCCTGTTCGATCTTGACGTTCAGATTGATTTCGATCGGCTTGTCCGGCGCCTCGATCTTGACCGTCGGATTGCATGCACCGAGAACCAGCACAAGGCCGGCAAGCACCACCGGTACAGCGGTCCTTCCGATGCTTCCGGCACCGGCCTTCTTTCGACGCAGGTTCGTACTTTGCAAGCTCATGGTTCCGTTCCGGGCTCCGTCTCGTCTGCGGCAGGCGGCGCTACCGAATTCGATTGCTCTTTGATGAGTTCGAGCGGCCTGAATCCAACGGTACCACGCCGGAGTATGTCCGCAAGCGATCCTTCGAGTTTCACGTTGATCGCGAAGGGATATCCGTCATAGAGGTCGGGATTGGCACCACGGAGATTGAGGCGAAGGGTAACGTTGCCATTGGCATTGCCTGAAAGCCCGCCCTCGAGTTCCGTATAGTGAAAATTCTGCAATGCATCCGTCAGCAGCTTCGTCTGCTCTGTCGAAGCCGCATCGGCAGCGCCACCTCGATAGACGATGACCCCGTCATCCTTCGCGGAAATCGCTCCGTCGAGCAGAACGGGGTCGCCATTGCGAATGGCGATCGGCACCCTGCCCCCGATATGCCCCGTCGCCCGGAGACCGGGGACGTCGACGATCTCAAGCAGCGTTGCGAGGTCCACATTGTCGACGGTCAGCATGAATTCGGCATTCGAGGCGGTTACGGCCTGCCCCGACGAAACGAGCACAAGCTTGCCATCGGCGAAAGGCCACGACGCATCGACGATCTTCAGGCCATCGCGTCCAAGTTCGAAGGCGATCTTGCCGTCCTCGAGCGGGACGCCCGCTTCGAGCGTTCGCACGGAGAGGACCTGCACACCTTTTGTCCGCGGAGGAAAAAGGCTCGAAAGCTGCACCGTTCCATTCACACCTTCGACAGTCGCGGCGGATGCAACAAAACCCACATTGTCGAGCGTCACGGTTCCCGCCGTCGCTAGATTTCCGTCGTCGAGCCTCGCTTCTGCCGAATAGGTGGCCGCACCCTTCATGCGCGTCACTACGCCTTTCAGGACCGGCAGAACCGTTTGCAGCTCGAGTTTGTCCGGCTTGAAGGCAATTGACGCATTTGCGTGAACGCGCCCCTTGCCGGCCGCGCGATCGTAACGCGCATCGATATCCGCCAGCCGCGCGCCCCGGATCGCAGGCAGGGCGCTGCGAACGACAAGGTCGGCCTCGATCAGCGAGCCTTCCATGATGGCAGGCCCTTCTAGCGTCACCGGCGCAAAACGCTCGGGCCGCGCGAGGTCGGTCGCCTTGAGCCCGATCAGTTCCAGGCGATAGGGCGTCGCGGCGTTGCCGAACGTTTTCGAGAACCGCAGGTCGCCCGAGAACGACACTGAGCCGGCGGCGGTCTGCTGCAACGACAGGCCGCGCGCCGTTGCATCGGCCAGGACGCGGACATTTCCGCCGTCGATCTCCACGGTCGCCGCATAGTCGACATCGCCCGCGACATCGAGGTAGAGCCGCTTCAGAACCGGCAGAAGGCGTGCGGGCGTGACACCGTCACCGGAAAACGAAAGCGCGCCATTTGCTTGTGCGGTTCCCTTCCCGGCTTTCGCTTCGTACCGCCCTTCGACGTGCAGCAGGGATACGTCATCCGACCCCTCGATCACGCTGGAAAGATCGGCGTCGACTTCGATATCCGTTTCGTTCAGCCGGACCTGCCCGACCGCGAGAAGCGGTGCGAAGCGCGGTTGCGGCCCCGCTTCGCTGATCTGCACGCCATCGGACGAGATCGCGAGCGCGGCCTCATCGGGACGAACCGTCGCCGGCCCCGCCAGAACGACGTTTCCGCGCGGTGTCTCCACCTCGACGACGACGTTTTCGACATCGATCGCGGGCAACCGGAGCGGCCCGCCGCCGCCCTCGCCTTCGAGCAGCGGGTCGAGGGCACCGAGCGAGATGCCCTCCCCGGAAACCTCAACGCGGGCGCGCGCCTCGCCGACGCTGATGGATTGCACATTGCCCGACAGGAGTTCGCCGAGCGAATAGGAGACGGTCACCTTGTCGGCAGCCAGATCCGGCGACGACCCGGGACCGATGGCGATATCCGAGAGAGTGATGCTCCGCAGTCCGATGAACGAAACGCGGAACGAAACGGGTGCGATCCCGCGCTCCGCCAGCGCGCGGCCGATCACCTGTTCCGCGAGCGGCGCGCGCTGCTGCCAGACATAGACGGCCGCACCGCCCGCCAGCAGCAGGAAAGCACAGAGGATAAGTAGAGTTCGGCCCTTCCACGATTTCAGCACGCGCACAGAATCCTTTCGCCGGCCCAGCCTCGCCGCCCTCTTCCGGTCACCGTTTCGCCATGCTGTCCCGTCACTATGGCCGTGCCTCGATCGTTGTGATTCTACTATAGACTTTGGCATCGATTGGCGGCGATTCGATGGCGCATCCACGCAGCTACCAGAAGGAACGAAGGCATGATGGGCACGAATATCCGGACAGGGGATAAGTTCAATGCAATACGCGGGGCCGCATGGGCGTTCGCGGCACTTGCGATGCTGACCTTTGCCGCTGCCCCCGCCATGGCCCAGTCGAACGGGCAATCCGGCGGCACCTACAATGAAGACGAAATCGTCAAGGAAGCGGGCGATTTCTTCGGTGCCGTTTCGGAAGGACTGGCGGATGCCGTTCACAGCATTTTCGAGGAATACGGCGAGCCCAACGCCTATATCAAGGGCGAGGAGGCAAGCGGCGCCTTCGTCGTCGGCCTGCGCTACGGCCAGGGCGAGCTGGTGATGAAGGAAGGCACGCACAAGAAGGTCTTCTGGCAGGGCCCGAGCGCCGGATGGGATTTCGGCGGCAACGCGGTCAAGGTCTTCACGCTGGTCTACAACCTGCCGGACGGCGAGACGATCTATCGCCGCTATCCCGGCGTGGAAGGCAGCGCCTATCTGGTGGGCGGCATCGGTATCAACTACCAGCAGCGCGACGATGTGGTGCTCGCGCCGATGCGCTCCGGCGTCGGCCTCCGGCTCGGCGCGTCGGTCGGCTACCTGAAATACACGAAGTCGCGGGAATGGTTGCCGTTCTGACGCAGCCCGCACCGAAAAGCCCGCACGGCCGCGCCGCGCGGTGGAAGGCGCATGCCTTTTCTGGCAGTCTGTCGCGGTTTTCAGCCGATGCGGGGACCCCATGATCGAGAGCCTGATGCTGATCGCGCTTGGCTTTCTGGTCGCGACGCTGTTCGCGATCATCGCCGCGCAGTTCGTCTGGCGCCGCGCCGTGAAGGTGACGACGCGGCGGCTTGCCGGCGACGGGGACGAAGCCGAAAAAGCGGCGAAAACCAGGGACATGGACGAGCTGCTGATCCGCCAGGAGCGCGAACGGGCGCCGCTGCAGGCCGAACTCGAAACGCTGCGCGCCGAACACCGGGAATTCGCCGGCGCGAACGAGGAACTGGCCGGCGCGAATGCGAAACTTGCCAGTGAAAACAAGGACATGGCGAAAGAGGTGACGCGGCTGAAGGCCGAACTCTCGGCCCTGCGCGGCGACATCGAGAGCGCCGCCACGGAACGCGCGGAGCGGCTGGCGGCGGTGCGGCGCGCGCTCGACGGGCTCGAGACCGCGATGACGAGCGAGGCGCGGCAGGGCGAACACGCCGCGGCCGCCCCGAGACCAGCCCTCGAACCGTCGAAAGGCGAGCCGGTACGGGCACTTGAGCCCTATCCCGGCGAGCGGGACCTGGACGACGACGCGGCGGCCGATGCGCGCACGCTGGCGGAGGTGAAAGCCTCGCTTGCCCGGCTCGACGCGATGGGCCTGGACAACCCGGAAGCCTTTGAAAGTGAAGACGAAACGCCGCCGGACGACGATCCGGACGAGGCCCCCGCGCCGGGCGAGCGCGGCAACGACAGGCAGACCGGCGCCGCACCGGCGGGCAACGACACCCATATCGGCGACAAGGCGCTGACGGACCGCATCCGCGCGCTCCAGGCCGGCGTCTCCCACTGACGGGCAACCTCTTCTTTTCATTGCCGGAATCACGGCAAGCTGATCTTCTTTGTGCGGACAACGCATCGGGGAGACCATCATGACTCCATTCGCTTATCCGCTGACCGGACTGGTCACGCTTCTGACGCTCATCGTCTATTTCTGGATGGCCTTCAAGGTCGGCAAGGCACGGACAACACACGGGATTCCGGCGCCGCGCATGGACGGGCCGGACGATTTCCTCCGTGTACTGAGGGTTCAGGGCAACACGGCCGAAAACCTGCTGATCTTCCTGCCGGCGCTGTGGCTCTTCGCGCTGACGCTGGGCGACCTCTGGGCGGCGCTGATCGGCGTGATTTATCCAATCGGCAGAGTGGTTTACGCCCGCGGCTACTATGCCGCCGCGCTGAACCGCTCGACCGGCTTCACCATCGGCCTCGCGGCAACGGTGGTGCTGTGGGCGGGCGCCGTGATCGCGCTCGCGATACAGGCGGTCGTCGCCTACCTCTGACGCCACAAGCGACTGATTTTACTGGAAGAATTGGTATCCCCTAGGGGAATCGAACCCCTGTTTTCGCCGTGAGAGGGCGATGTCCTAACCGCTAGACGAAGGGGACAAGCCAGTTCGGGCGTCTTTTAGGACGGCTTGGAAAACGGTGCAAGGGCAATCGTGAGCGGCCCCCCGACGCCGGCGTTGCACCTAGGGCACAGCCCCTAAAAAGAGCACCCCGCACTGCGTCATTCGACCGCACCCGGCCTGTTTTTGCGCTCTTCCACTCCGCATTTTCCAGAATCAACGTAACAATTTCAATGACTTATACTGCAATCCACACGCATCCCAGACTGAATTACATTTTTGCAACGCAACAAAATCCCAATTGACAAACTGTCACCTGAGGGCGATATTTGTCTCACGAAACGCCGGTCGACCTCCTCCCCGACTGGCTGGTTTCAGAATGCCGCCGGTGCCGGGGGAGGAGGGAGGATGGCACCGGCGGCACCCTCCCTCCCCCTCCAGACCGTTGAAATCGCAGGGCAATCATCGCCCGAGCGACGCTTTCGCGCGCGCGGACCGTCACAATTGCCGGGGATAAGGATATCCCCGCCCTCAAGGCCTTGAGCGGACAGGCGGAATCGGCGCCGGAGAGGCTTATCCCCGGCGGACCGTCACCGAACTGTCATGAGACCGTCACATGGACGCTCCGCCCGTGGATCCCGGCTTTCGCCGGGATGACACTTGTGGGGTGAGAAGCAGCGTGAAAGAGATATCCCCGTGTCTTCGCTGCACTTCTTGATGCTGCGGGCGAAAAAACTTGTCCCCGGTTTTTGGGTCCCGACCCTCCCCCTGTGGGAGGGTCGAAAAATTCGAGCTGGCGAAGAATTTTTCGGGGAGGGGTGAGCGAGGGAAACGGAGCGCGCGCCACATGCCGGAAGCGGAGTCCCCCTCCCCGAACAAGCTGCGCTTGTTCGACCCTCCCACAGGGGGAGGGTAGGAAGAGATGGCACCCGACTTACCCCATCCACCTGCCACCGTCATTGCGAGCCGCGCGAAGCGAGGCGTGGCAATCCAGAGCGGCGTGCTCCTGCGTGTGCGGCCCTAGATTGCCGCGTCGCGGCTGCGCCGCTCCTCGCAATGACGAAAGGGGGTGGGGAGTGAGAAAGGCGCGCCTCAGCGCGACGCGAAGCCCGATATGGGCGCGAGGACGACGCGGCCGAGCTCTTCGCCGGTCTTGGGGTCGATCAGGATGACGGCTTCGGCGCTGTCGGAGCCGACATGGATCGCGAGGCGGCCGTCGCCGAGGGTGACGGAGCGCACCGTTTCGCCCGGCGCGATGCCGACGCGGGAGACGCCGAAATGACCGGCGGGGAGCGCGGCGCGGCGCTCGCCCATGCTGCTCGCGCGCTGGATGATGACGGCGACAATGACCGCGAAGCCGAGCACGAGAACGGCGCCGAGCCCCGCGACGACGAATTTCAGCCGCCGGATGTTCGCCGGCGTGTTCATCCCCGTGGGCTCCGGCGCGGAAGCGGCCTGAGACGCACCGTGAGACGCCCCATGAGACGCATCGGAACCGGATGTTGTATCATTGGCCATGATGCCGATTGCTCCCGAACCCCACGAAGACAGAACCCATGCGCTCACCGTCGCCGAGGAAGACGGCGGCGCGCGGCTCGACAAGTATCTCACGCAGGCGCTCTCCCGCAAGGCGGAAGGCGCCGCGCCCGGCGGGGAGGCGGGCGAGGTGCTGTCGCGCGCGCGCGTGAAGCAGCTGATCGAGCAAGGCCGGGTGACGCTGGTGGGCGAGACGCGGCCGCGCCCGGCGGCGGACCCGTCCTACCGCGTGAAGCCCGGCGAGCGCATCGAAGTGACGGTGCCGCCGCCCGCCCCTGCACGCCCCGCGGGCCAGGCGATCCCGCTCGATGTCGTCTACGAGGACACGGAGCTGATCGTCGTGATGAAACCGGCGGGGCTCGTCGTCCATCCCGCGCCCGGCAACCCGGACATGACGCTGGTGAACGCGCTGATTGCGCATTGCGGGGCGACGCTGTCGGGCATCGGCGGCGAGCGGCGGCCGGGCATCGTCCACCGGCTCGACAAGGAGACGAGCGGGCTGATGGTGGTCGCGAAGACCGACCGCGCGCATCAGGGACTTGCGGCGCAGTTCGCCGCGCATGGCCGCGACGGGAAACTGACGAGGCGCTATACGGCGCTCACCTGGGGCGCGCCCGCGAAGAAGCGCGGCACGGTCGACGCGAACATCGCGCGCTCGTCCCACAACCGCTCGAAGATGGCGGCGCTGAAGACGCGGCTCGACGAGGACGGCGACGACGTGACGAGCGGCCGCCGCGCGATCACGCATTACACGGTGAAGCGGGAATTCGCCGGCGGCCTCGTCGCGGAAATCGAATGCCGGCTGGAAACGGGCCGCACGCACCAGATCCGCGTCCACATGACGGCGCTCGGCCATCCGCTATTGGGCGACCCGACCTACGGCACGGGCATGAAAAGCCGCGCCTCGAAACTGAGCGACGGCGCGCGCGCCGCGCTGACCCGGCTCGGACGGCAGGCGCTGCATGCGCATCATCTGGGCTTCGAGCACCCGGTGACGGGCGAGAAGATGAGCTTCGATGCTCCGTTGCCGGAGGATATGATGGAGCTGGTGGGGGAGCTGGGGGATGAGAAGGAGTAGTCTGCCCCAGACCACCTAGCCGATAGAAATAGACCTTCCCCTTCACTCGCACATCCATTTGCCCCCATCCAACGCCATATTGCGCCCAGTCGATTTTCAGAACAAAATAAGAACAAATTTGATCATGACTCATGTGCCTCGCACATCTAGATTTAGCGCATCTAAGGGGAAGGCAGCCAACATGTTGACGTCTATTGAGTTATGCGCAGGGGCCGGCGGTCAGGCCTTGGGCTTGGAAATGGCCGGATTCGAACACGAGGCGCTGGTCGAAATCGACCCTCATTGCTGCAACACGCTTCGGCATAACCGCCCCTCCTGGAATGTTCTTGAGGAAGACCTGAAGGTCTTCAAGGAAAGCGCTTCCAAATTCAAAGGCGTCGATTTGGTCGCCGGTGGCTTGCCCTGCCCTCCTTTTTCAGTCGCGGGAAAACAGCTTGGGGCCCGCGATGAGCGCAACCTGTTTCCCGATGCTATCGACATCATCGACGCCATTCGTCCGCGCGCGGTCATGATCGAGAACGTTCGAGGATTTCTTGACCCAGTATTCTCAGACTACCGTGAGGGCTTGAAAGCTGAACTCAAGAAACTCGGCTACAAGACCGTTTGGCACCTGCTGAATGCCTCAACGTTTGGCGTGCCGCAGTTACGGCCTCGCGTTGTGATTGTTGCTATCGAAGATGACAAATCAGACCTGTTCGACTGGGAGAACTTACCTACGCGCGCCCCAAAGACCGTCGGCGAAACACTTGTCGATCTCATGTCGGCCAATGGCTGGCGTGGCGCAAAGACTTGGGCAGCACGCGCCAATGAAATCGCACCGACCATTGTCGGCGGTTCGAAGAAGCATGGGGGACCGGATCTGGGGCCCACTCGAGCAAAAAAAGCTTGGGCCACACTCGGCGTGAATGGGATGACCATTGCCGAAGAAGCACCCGAGAGCAATTTTGCAGGCATGCCGCGCCTCACGGTCCCGATGGTCGCACGCTTGCAGGGATTTCCGGACAATTGGCACTTCACGGGGCGCAAGACAGCCGCGTACAGACAAGTCGGAAATGCTTTCCCTCCGCCAGTCGCACAGGTGGTCGCAGAAAACATCGGCATTGCCTTGCAGCGCAACAGCAGACCTCTTCGCCGGACAGCTTGAACCATAGCTAAAGGTTCTAGAATTCGAGGCATACGCCATATAGCTTCGGCGCATGAAGAGGATTCCAGAGAGCCTGGTCAGGGAGGGGCACCCTGACCATGAACGGCTCCACCCTATCTATCAGGATATCGTACAGCGCGCGGGCGGCCTCGCGGCGTTGCGCACTGACATTCCGGAAATGCTCCGCGAATGCATCGACGCGGTTATCCAGACACCGAAAACCGGCCGCCGGTCTTACGAAGAACTCGAAAAGACCGAAAAAACCTACATTGGCACGCGAGTAGAGATCATGTTGCGCGCCCATCTCGGACTACCGAAAGGAAAACTGGATACAGTCGTCGCGGGCGAAGATGTCGATATCAAGCACACAATGGGGTCCAACTGGATGATCCCGACTGAAGCCGTGGATCACATTTGCATTCTCGTAGCTGCTGACGAAGCGAAGGCCCAATGTTATCTCGGACTCATTGTCGCGAAGCCTGAGTATCTGACTGCGGGCCAGAACAAGGATGCCAAGAAGAGCATCTCAGCACACGGCTTCTCCCAAATTCTCTGGCTGATAGCTGGAGAACATTACCCCCCAAACTTCTGGCGCACTCTTCCTCCAGGCGACGTGGAAGCAATTTTCGCAGAGACAAGCGGAAATGGCCGCGTGACAGCACTCTTTCGCGCCGTTCAAAAGGTTGCAATTTCACGCGACGTCATAGACGCCGTGGCTCGTCAGAAAGACTTCACGCGGCGGATTCGAGCAGATGACGGCCACGGGACACGGGACCGGCTCGCGCAGGAAGGCATCGTGTTGCTTTGTGGCACGACTACCGCGCAGAAGAAACTAATCAAACGGTTCGGCCTGCAGGTCCGCGATCGCGGGGACTATATTTCCTACCGTGTCACGACAGAAGAAGAAAAAACAGCAGCCCGGGCCGCTGGTTTCAACGTCTGACATGGCTGACAAGATTTCAAAAGAGCGCCGTAGCGAGAACATGCGGCGCATTCGAAGCAAGGACATGAAGCCGGAAATGACCGTGCGCCGGCTCGTGCACGGGATGGGATACCGCTACCGTCTTCATCGCAAAGACCTTCCAGGGAAACCGGACCTCGTCTTTCCATCACGACGTAAAGTCATATTCGTCCATGGTTGTTTCTGGCATCAGCACGATGATCCAGCCTGCCTCGACGGCAGACCTCCCAAATCCAACACCGGCTATTGGTACGAGAAGCTACAGCGTAATGTCGAACGAGACCAAGACGCACAAATGCGGCTGGCGGCAGACAGATGGGAGTCCCTAGTGATTTGGGAATGCGAAACACAGGATGCCCAACTCCTCTCCCGCAGAATCCGAACATTCCTAGACAACATATCCACGCGCAAATAGATTGGTCTGCAAACGGACTATGGCTTTTCCATCTGCCTCATCCAAGACGTCTCGTCGAATGCCAATATCAAAGAAAAAGTTCAAGGAAGAACTAAACAAAAAAGCAGCAAAGGACATTTGCAGCGAGTACATCTTCGATTCAGATGTGTGGCTATTCTCAAAATACAGTACACTGAAGATCACGGGAACCTATGATGAATTTCGCAGAAGCATTGCTTCACAAATGGACGTGAATATAAATTGCCTGGGAATCGTAGGCAGTGCCAAATTAGGGTTTAGCACTTCACCCACAGAGAAGAAGTTCAAAGACTTTAGCCGCACGTCCGACATTGACTTGGTAATTGCCCATGAAAAACTGTTTTCCGATGTTTGGGAGCAATTCCGGAAGGCGTATTACGCCTCCGGAAACCAGATACTAAGACAGCATGCTCGTGACGTGTTCCGCAGATTCGTGGTCGTCAGCGATGTTGAGCACTATGAGAGCATCTACCTTCGCGATGTTTCCACCATGCTCGACGAAATGAAAAGAACGGTGAAAGCCAAACATCGCATTCCGTGCGCTCTCAACTATCGGATATATGCATCGTGGGATGATGCTCAACGATATCACATCCGCGGCATTGAAAAGCTGAGGGAGGGGACGGAAAATGTCGATGAATGACACCATCCAAGTTGGGCGGCCATCTGTAACAGAACTCGTGAACAAGCTTAGGGCCGAAGAGTATTTTATTGATCGAAATTTCCAACGACGGCTCGTTTGGACCGAAAAGCAGAAAGTGCGCCTCATAGAAACCATTCTTATGGGCTATCCGATGCCCGAAATATATGTGTGGGAACAGGAACCCAACGCAGAAACGGGAGCTCAAACCTTTAGCGTCGTCGATGGCCAGCAAAGATTGAACTCCATCGAAAAATTTATTGGAAACGAGTTTCCTCTCAAAAAGAGTTCTTTGGATTCAGAACGACAAAGCGAGTCATATGCGGGGAAACGTTGGCGCGATCTTTCCAACGAGGAGAAGACCTCAATCTGGAATTATGTGATCAATGTTCGACGCATCCCTAGCTCAGTTTCAGAAAAGGAAATTCGAGCGATATTTCAGCGGCTCAATGAAACTGACAAATCTCTTAATCCCCAAGAATTAAGAAATGCGAGATTCGACGGGCTGTTCCTCACAGCGGCAGTCAAAGTGGCTGACAATCCCTTTTGGAAAAAGTGGGAGCTTTTCTCACTGCAAACCATTCGGCGGATGGGAGACATCGAATTCGCGAGCAGCCTGCTGATCTACCTTCGTGCTGGCATTACCGGAGATACTCCGACCTCGATCAACGACACGTACGACAAGCACAATGACAGATATCCCGAGCGCGAGAAGGACATCAAACGGGTTGAACAGCTTCTAAGAAAGATCGACCGTATATTTGCTCGTGATGATGAGGTTGCAGGTTTTTTCTCCACAACCGCGCATCTCTACACTTTATTTGTCGTTCTAGATCAGTTGGAGCTAACTAAGAAGCGTATCAAGACAGCAGACATTGAAGAAAAACTCTCAGACTTTGTTCGAGCGTACACGGGCAGACGACGTTACTCGTTGATCGAAAAATATCGTGTGGCCGTTAGCTCAAGAACTCGAAGCAAGCAGAGCCGGGAAGCTCGTGTGTATAGCTTAGTCGACTGGATTAACCGTTAGCATCTTGTTGTCATGATTTAGAGGCATTCTAATTTTTTGGTATCGTCGCAAGTGCGAGAGGTTCCACACCAGCTGCTCTTTAACTCCCGCCCCCCCGCGCCCATATAGGCTTGCGGTGGGGCATTCGCGCCGCCTTCTGCGACATTTCGCGCCCGGATCTGGCGGGAACGGACAAGATTCCGCCTGCGTTCGGGTGTCTGATAGCCTGACCGAGCCGGTCGGGTATTTCACCGGTGAGGCCCCGGGAAGGGGCCGATAGTACGAACGGGCCCGTCGGGGGCTCCGGGGTCTTTCCCGGGGCGCGCCGCGCGGGCCGGATTGGGGGTCTTTCATGGCCGACGCAAAGACTGCAAAGCCCGCCTCGAAGCTGCTGGCGCCCGCGCCGAACCCGGAAGGGTCGCTGTCGCGCTACCTGCAGGAAATCCGCAAGTTTCCGATGCTGGAGCCGCAGCAGGAATACATGCTGGCGAAGCGCTGGAAGGAACACGAGGACACGGAGGCCGCGCACCAGCTCGTGACGAGCCATCTGCGCCTCGTGGCGAAGATCGCCATGGGCTATCGCGGCTACGGGCTGCCCATCGGCGAGGTGATTTCGGAAGGCAACGTCGGCCTGATGCAGGCCGTGAAGCGCTTCGAACCGGAAAAGGGCTTTCGCCTCGCGACCTATGCCATGTGGTGGATCCGCGCCTCGATCCAGGAATACATCCTGCGGAGCTGGTCGCTCGTGAAGATGGGCACCACGGCCGCGCAGAAGAAGCTCTTCTTCAACCTGCGCAAGGTGAAGGGCCAGATCCAGGCGATCGAGGAAGGCGACCTCCACCCCGAACAGGTGAAGGAGATTTCCGAGCGGCTCGGCGTGACCGAGGACGAGGTGATCTCGATGAACCGGCGCATGTCGGGCCCGGACAATTCGCTGAACGCGCCGCTCAGGCAGGATTCGGAAAGCGGCGAGTGGCAGGACTGGCTGGTCGACGACGCGGCCGACCAGGAAGCGACGCTCGGCGAAAGCGAGGAAATGGAGCTCCGCCGCGAAATGCTGGCGGCCGCCATGGAAACGCTGAACGAGCGGGAGATGCACATATTGACCGAGCGCCGGCTGAAGGACGAACCGGCGACGCTGGAGGACCTCAGCCAGGAATACGGCATCAGCCGCGAGCGCGTCCGCCAGATCGAGGTGCGCGCCTTCGAGAAGCTGCAGAAGGCGATGAAGAACGCCATGCGCGAACAGGCCGACCAGCGGCGCGAGGCGCTGGCGGATTTCTGAGCTTCATCGGTTTTTGCGAAAAGAAGCGCCGCTCCGACCGGGGCGGCCTATTCTTTTTGCGACGATCAAACCAAACAAATCAATGTCATCCCGGCGAAGGCCGGGACCCATTGGTTCTCTCAGCCAGCATTGTAAAGGCTCCGCGTCTGCGGAGAACGGGCACTGCTTTCCGGGCGCTGCGGCAAGCTGAATTGCGAGTGGGTCCCGCCTGCGCGGCCGGAGCCGCTTCGGCGCGGCGAAGGCCCGGCCTTCGCCGGGATGACAATTCTGGTTGGGGATAGGCAGAATATTCTGACCGAAGAACCAGTTCCCCCCGCATTACGGAACCATCGGCAGGGCCGTCCGTTGATGACGGGCGGCCCTTCTGCTTCATGCGGGCGCGCGGGCAACAGGGCCGGGAGGCGACCGCCATGACCGACATTCCGGGCGCGACATCGTGACCGACGATCCGGATACGGAGCGCTCCGGCGGCCGCGGCATCCGCGCGCGCGTGTTGCGGGCGGAGACCTCGCTCGCCGTGCTCGCCGTTCTCGCCGTCCTCTACACGGCCTTTCTCGCGCAGAACCTCGTCGCGCCCATCGTGGCGGCGGTGGTAGCGAGCTTCATCTTCATGCCGCTGATGCGCGCCATCCCCTTCCGCTTCCTTCCCGATGCGGCGTCGGCCGCGATCATCGTCGCGCTGATCGTCGGCGCGCTCGGTGGCGCCACCTGGGCGCTTGCCGAACCGGCCGCGAAATGGGCCGGGCGCATTCCCGCCGCGCTGGAGGAACTGCAGCGCCGCTCGAGCGAAATCTCGAAGCCGATGGAGGCGATGCGCAAGGCCTCGAAACAGGTGGAGGAAATCACCAATGGCGGGCCGGAACCGCAGGCCGTGGTGATGAAGGAGCCCGGGCTGATCGAGCAGGCGATGGAGGCGGCCGGCCAGAAGGGCGCCTCGTTCCTGATCTTCATCGTGCTGCTCTATTTCCTGCTCGCGACCGGCGAGCTGCTGCGCGACCGCATCATCCGCTCGGCGAAGCGCCTCACCGACAAGGAGAAGGCGCGGCGGATCCTCCGCAGCATGGAGCGCGAAATCTCGACCTACCTGCTCTCGATCTCGCTGATCAATGCAGGGCTTGGGCTGGCCATCGGCACCTCGCTCTGGGCGATCGGCCTGCCGAACGCGGCGCTCTGGGGCGTGGCGGCGGCGCTGCTGAACTTCGTGCCTTACGCGGGCGCGATGGCGGGCATGATCCTGACGGGCTTCGTCGGCTTCATCGTCTTCGACGATCTCGGCCAGGCGCTGATGGCGCCCGCGATCTACTTCTTCTGGAACCTGATCGAGTCGCAATTCGTGACGCCGTCGATCCTCGGCCGGCGCCACACGCTGAACGCGGCGGTGGTGTTCCTCTCCATCGTCTTCTGGGGCTGGATGTGGGGCGTGATCGGCGCGGTGCTGGCGGTGCCGATCCTCGTGATGATGAACACCTGCTTCGCGCAGATCGAGGGTTTACGCAAATTCTCGATCTTCATCGACGGCCGCCCGCTGCCCGGCCAGGACCCGAACGGCAGCAACCTGCCGGAGTGAACTTGGCGGAGTGAGGCGTCAGGCCGCGCTGACGCCGGTGCCTATCGGGCAGGAAACGCCGGTGCCGCCGAGGCCGCAATAGCCGGCGGGGTTCTTCGCGAGATATTGCTGGTGGTAGTCCTCGGCGAAGTAGAAGGCGGGCGCGTCGAGGATTTCCGTCGTGATGCCGCCATAGCCCTGCTTCGCGAGCTCGGCCTCGTACATCGCCTTCGCGTCTTCCGCGAGCTTCCTCTGGGCGGGGCTCGTGACATAGATGCCGGAGCGGTACTGCGTGCCGACATCGTTGCCCTGGCGCATGCCCTGGGTCGGGTCATGGCTTTCCCAGAAGGTCTTGAGGAGCGTCTCGTAGGAAACCTTCTGCGGATCGTAGACGACGAGCACGACCTCGTTGTGCCCGGTGCGGCCGGAACAGACTTCCTCGTAGGTGGGGTTCGGCGTCATGCCGCCGGCATAGCCGACCGCCGTCACATGGACGCCCGGCACTTCCCAGAACTTGCGCTCGGCGCCCCAGAAGCAGCCAAGGCCGAAGATCGCCGTCTCCGCGCCTTGCGGATAGGGGCCCTTCAGGTCCGCGCCGTTGACGAAATGCTTGGACGCGGTCGGGATCTCGAAATCGCGGCCGGGCAGAGCCTCGCCGGGCGCGGGCATTTCGGTCTTGCGGCGGAGATTGAACATGGGGCGGGCCTCCTTCTCTGAACGCTTGTCCCTGATGTAGGTGAGCCTACGCCCCGCGAAAAGCCCTGTCAGCCTTCACGTCCGCGCGAGACGCGGCTCAGAGCAGGTGGTCGATGGGCAGCACGTAGCCGAGCCAGACGGGAATCCGCTGGAAAAAATCCGTCTCCGGCTCAGTTTCATGGCGGATGGGCGGCGCCGCGCCCTCGTCCAGCCAGACGATCTCGCCCTCTTCCATGAGCGTGCGCCAGCTGTTGGCGGGGCGGAGATCCGCCTCGATGGCGGAAGCGACGCGCGCGGCGAGTTCCGGGCTGTCGATCAGGATGCCGATCTCGGAATTGTAGCGGATCGAACGCGGATCGAGGTTGAACGAGCCGACAAGGATGTAGCGCCGGTCGAAGACGAGGGTCTTCGAGTGGAGCGTGGTGCGCGCCGGCGTGACGCCCGGCCCCGGCATGTTGCTGCTGCTCTGCGGGCGGGGCTTCGACTCGTGGAGCGCGACGCCGCTTTCGAGAAAGCGCTTCCTGTCGCGCGCATAGCCATAGTGAACGAGCGCGGAGTCCTGTGCGGCGAGCGAATTGGTGTGAAGCGCGAGGCGGACGCCGCGCCCGCTCGCCGCGGCGAAGGTGGCCTGGCGCGCCGGCGTCATCATCACATAGGGGTTCTGGATCAGGACTTCCTCATCCGCCCGGGCGACATTGGAGAGCAGCACCGTCTCGATCTGCCGTTTCACGGGCACGCCGACATCCTCGAAGACGGGGCCGGGCGCGGAGAGCACGAGCGAGGCGGGCGCCCAGACGAAACGCTCCTGGAGCGAGACGTATTTCTCCGCAAGCTCCATGACCTCGATGCGGCGCGGCAGCGGAAAGGCCTCCATGTCATAGGCAAAGACATCGTTCCAGACGGTGGCGAAACTGAACGGCATGGCTTCGCCTTCGGCGAACGCCTCGACGGGCACCGCATAGGGGCTGTTCCAGAAGGCGTCGAAACTCGCCGAAACCTCCTTCGTCATCGGCCCGGCGATGACGACGTCGCGGTCGAGGAAATAATGCTCCTCATCGAGCGCGAAATAGGTGTCGCTCACATTGCGCCCGCCGATGATGGCGACGGTGTTGTCGACCGCGATGATCTTGTTGTGCATGCGCTGGTTGAGGCGCGGAAAGTCGAGCAGCAACTCACCGTAGCGCAGATAGCGCGGGTAGAAGGAGGTGCGGAAGGCATTGTAGATGCGCACGTCGATGTTGGGATGATTGACGATCTGCTTGAGCGGCTCGGCATCATTGTCGACGAGATAGCCGTCGACCAGCGCGCGGACATGCACGCCCCGCTCCGCCGCGCGGAACAGCGCCTCGCTGATCGCGCGGCCGCTGCCGTCGAAATCCCAGATGTAATATTGCAGGTCGATGGTGCGCGCCGCCGACTCGATGGCAACGAGACGCGTCTCATAGGCATCCTGCCCGCCCTCGAGAAAGAAGAAGCCGGAATGGCCGGCGGCGACTTCCTCCGGCGGCACCAGCGCATGCCAGAGCGCGGTCTCTTCCGGCTCGGAAAGGGCGGCGCCGGGCGCAAGCGAAGGGTCGTGCCGCACCGACGCGCAGGCGCCGAGCAGCAGCGAAAACCCCAGAATGACCGGCAGAAAGCCGAGACGGCTCATTCGTTCCCCCGTGAAGCGCGGCCGCGCTGCCCGCGCGGTCCCTTCACATAACGCACGCGGCGCGGGATCGCTCCATAGGGCATTCCGCCGCCCCCCTGCCCTCCCTTGCCCTTGGCGCGCACGCCGGGCAAACTGCCCGAAAGAACAGGAAATTCAGGGAGAATTCGCATCATGGCCGAGCATGACCTCGTGATCCGCGGCGGCACGATCGTGGACGGGACGGGCGCGACGCCCTTCACGGGCGATGTCGCGATCGATGGCGGCACGATCACGGCCGTGGGCAAGGTGGACGGCACGGGCCGCCGCGAGATCGACGCGCAGGGCCTGCTGGTGACGCCCGGCTTCGTCGACATCCACACGCATTACGACGCGCAGGCGACCTGGGACCCGTATCTCACGCCCTCGTCACAACATGGCGTGACGACGGTCGTGATGGGGAATTGCGGCGTCGGCTTCGCGCCGGTGAAGCCCGAAGCGCGGAACGAGCTGATCGACCTCATGGAAGCGGTGGAGGACATTCCGGGCGCGGCGATGCATGAAGGGATCAAGTGGGAATGGGAGAGCTTCCCGGAATTTCTCGACGCGCTGGACAAGCGCCGCTACGCCGCCGACATCGGCACGCAGATGCCGCATTGTGCGCTGCGCGTCTATGTCATGGGTGAACGCGGCATCGACAACGAACCGGCGACGCCGGACGACATCAGGCAGATGCGCGACCTCACCTATGACGCGATGCAGGCGGGCGCGCTCGGCTTCTCGACCTCGCGGACCGATCTGCACAACACGCTGAAGGGCGACCCGGTGCCCGGCACGCTGGCGGCGAACGATGAACTCTTCGGCATTGCCGACGCGCTGAAGGAACACGGGAGCGGCGTCTTCCAGATCGCGGCGACGCATCGCGAGATGGAACAGGAATTCGACTGGATGCTGAAAATGGCGAAGGAGACCGGGCGCATGGTCACCTTCCAGGTGCAGCAGATCGACGAGGCGCCGGACCTTTATAAAAAGATGCTGATGCATCTGGACCGGGCGCGCGCGGAAGGCGTGACGAATATTCGCGGCCAGCATTCGGGACGGCCGGTCGGCCTGCTGATGGGCTGGCAGACCTCCGTGCACCCGTTCATCGGCTTCCCGGAATACCGGCCTTACGCACAGATGCCGTTCAGGGAGCGGATCGAGAAGCTGAAGGACCCGAAGGTGCGGGCCGAAATCACCGGCGGAAAGAATGTCGACAAGCTCGGCGCCTTCGGCACTTTCATCACGACGTCCTTCCACAAGATGTATCCGATGGGCGAGCGCGAGAATTACGAGCCCGCGCCGGAGGACTCGATTGCCGCCGTGGCGGAACGCGCAGGGAAAACGCCGGCGGAAGCCGCCTATGACGCGATGATGCTGAACGAGGGGCAGGCGCTGATCTATTTCCCGCTGTTCGGCTATTCGACGGGCGACTACACCGCCATCGAGGAAACGCTGCGCCACCCGCAAACGGGGATCAGCCTCGCGGATGGTGGCGCGCATGTCGGCGCGATCTGCGACGGCGGCACGCCGACCTTCATGCTGACACACTGGGCGCGCGACCGCACAAGGGGGCCGAAGCTCCCGATCGAGGAGATCATCCGCATCCAGACGAAGGACACGGCGGAGCAATACGGGCTTTACGACCGCGGCGTGCTCGCGCCCGGCATGAAGGCCGATGTCAACGTAATCGACTTCGAGAACCTCGCCATGCCGCAGCCCGTCATGGTGTTCGACCTGCCCGCCGGCGGGCGGCGCCTCTGGCAGGGTGCCAAGGGCTACCGCGCGACGGTGCTTTCCGGCGTCGTCGTGGCGGAGAACGACGAGCCGACCGGAGAGTTGCCCGGCCGGCTCATTCGCGGGGTGCAGGGAACGGCGAAGAGGACAAGCGCGGCGGCCTGAGAAGAGGCGCAGCATTTATTATCGTCACCACCCTCCCCCTGTGGGAGGGTGGTCCCGATGGCTGGACTTCGGATGCGTTCGAAGAGTCTCAGGACTTCGCGCGCCCCAGAAACCGGGCGAGCGCGGCCCAGGGTTCGATGCTCCAGCTTCTGCGTCCCGCGCCGGAGGGCGAGGAGAGGACGAAGACTTCCGGGAAGTCCGCAACGCGGCGCTGCTGGCCATATTGAATGCGCCCCGTCGGCACGCCCATCCAGACGCTCGCCGCCTTTTTCGAGGTGAAGGCGACGGCGCGCGGACGGCAGCGGCGCATCTCTTCCTCGAAGCGTTCCACTTCGAAGAGGCCGGGATCGATCTCGTGATCCATGCCAGAAGCGCGCTTGGCCATGTCGGTGAAGCCGATGCCGAGATGGATGAGCTGCGGATACTCATGCGGCTCGTAGAGGCGCGGCGTGATGCCGGTCTCGAAGAGCGTCTGCCAGAAGCGGTTGCCGGGATGGGCGTAATAGGCGCCGACGGCCGCCGAGCGGCGCGACGGCGCGGTGCCGACAAAGACGACATCGAGGCCGGGGACGAGAACGTCCGGAAGTTTCTCGCCGCGCGTGTTTCGCCGGAAAGCCATCACGCCTCGTCGGTGGACATGCCGAATTTCAGCAGGTTGCCATGGCAATCCCAGACGTAGAATTCCTTCATGCCCCAGGGGCGCGTCTGGAAATCCGAAATGCGTTCGCCGTCGATAGGGTTCACGCCGATGCCTTTCTTCGACAGCTCCTCGTAGAGCGCAGGCACCTGGCCACCCCGGATGTAACAGGAGGTGCTTTCGGGATAGATGCGGTCATCCGCGAGCCAGAAATGGATTTCCATGTTGTCGCGACGCGCGATCATGTAGTCGCCGAAGAGTTCGGTCCTGAAGCCGAGCTTCTCCTCGTAGAAGTACTTCGACTGCTGAAGGTCGAGCGAGGCGAGAACGGGAATGGCGATGGCCTGGTCGGTCATGGGAGGCTGCTGTTTGCGGCGGATACAGAGAGTTTAAACGATCCGCATTGAGCGATGAAGTTCTTGTCGTCCGCCCATGGGCCCCGGCTGTTCCCGGTTTTCGCCGGGACAGGCGCCGGGGTGACAGTTGTATCTTTCAACCATCACAACAATCTCGTCACCCCCGGGCTTGACCCACTGCTGTCCGGTTAAGCATATGCGATCTCCAGTTGCGCTGGATTTGGCGGTGTCGGATCGGGTGGCGGCTGCAACAAGTGGTGGATACTTCGTCGGGTGAGGAGGGTTGCGGGCATGAGACGG
>CAJXOU010000061.1 GCA_913057645.1 uncultured Rhodobiaceae bacterium
TCCTTGCGCAGTTCCACGACTGACACCTCCGACCACGGCATCGCACAGCTCCCTTGCCGAACAATCCATGGTCAATTGTGTCACCCATGTCTCCGAACAGGTGTTACCCATCTCCCAAGTCCATACATGGGGAGAGGGAGGGAGCGGGCGTCAGCCCGCGGAAGGATGAGGGGCGCGGCGGGCGATGCGCTATACAGTTCCCATGAGGCATCGGGACGGAACCAGGTATCGACGGACAGGAACGGCGCCATGAGCGAGACGGATCAGACGGCCTACGACTTCATCTTCGAGAGCCTCAGGGGCGAGCCGATGCCGCTCGCGGACTTCGAGGGGCGCCCGCTTCTCATCGTCAACACGGCGTCAAAATGCGGTTTCACGCCGCAATACAAGGAGCTGGAAGAGATCTGGCGGAAACATGCCGATGACGGCCTCGTCGTGATCGGCGTGCCGTCGAACGACTTCGCGGGACAGGAGCCGGGCAACGCGTCGGAGATCGCGAATTTCTGCGAGATCAATTTCGGCGTCGACTTTCCGCTGACGGAAAAGGTGCATGTGACGGGAAGCGAGGCGCATCCGCTTTTCCAGTGGCTCGCCAAGGAAGGCGGCTTCCTCTCGCGCCCGCGCTGGAACTTCTACAAATATGTGATCGGCCGCGACGGGAAGCTCGTCGACTGGTTCGCCAGCACGACCACGCCGGGCTCTGCGAAGGTCGAGCGGGCGCTGAAGAAGGCGTTGGGGGAGTAGCTTTTCCTACGCTGTCACCCCGGCGAAAGCCGGGGTCCATGTGCAATGCGGCTAGCGAACTTGCTCGCGGTGAGGCCCATGGTTCCCGGCTTTCGCCGGGATGACACTTTTATTTTGGGACTGCTCCTGCCCTACCCTCGCCGCCCGTAGGTCCGGAACTTCTCGACGTTCACCGCCATTTCCTCATCCGACAGCAATTCCGGCTCGCCGAGCTGGAGCGCGCGCCAGTATTGGGCGGCGAGGGTTTCGACTTCGTGGGCGAGGTGGAGGGCCGCTTCGACGCTCTCCCCGAAGGCGATCTGGCCGTGATGGGCGAGGAGTGAGGCGCGGCGGCCATCGAGCGCGGCGACGGCGTGGGCCGCAAGCTCCGCCGAGCCGAAGGTGGCGTAAGGCGCGCAGCGGATGTCGCGCCCGCCGGCAACCGCAACCATGTAGTGAAAGGGCGGGATCTCGCGTTTCATGACGGCGAGCGCGGTCGCGAAATCCGAATGCGCGTGGACGATGCCTTGCGCTTCCGGGAAAGCCTCATAGATCGCGCAATGCATCTGCCATTCGGAAGACGGGGCTTCAGCGCCGGAGAGGACGCGGCCGTCGAGCGCGATTTCCACGATGTCGCCCGGCAGCAGGTCCGGATAGGCGATGCCCGATGGTGTGATGAAAACGCTGTTTCCCTCGCGCGCGGAGACGTTGCCCGACATGTTGGGCGAAAGACCGGTGCGCGTGAGATCGAGCGCGGCGTCGATGACGCGCTGGCGGAGCCATGAGGCGTCCGCGTCAGCCATTATCGTTTTCCGGCTTCTTCTCGGGGTAGAGCGAGAGGAGCCCCTCGCGGCTCGCCGGGCAGACGCCGCGCTCGGTGATGAGGCCGGTGACGTAACGCGCGGGCGTGACGTCGAAGCCGTAATTGGCGGCGGCGCTGCCGGGGGCTGAAATCTCGACGGTGACGACCTCGCCCTTCTCGGTGCGGCCCGTCATGTGCGTGACCTCGCGGGGGGAGCGCTCCTCGATCTCGATTTCCCTGACGCCGTCCTTCATCGTCCAGTCGATGGTCGTGTGCGGCAGCGCGACATAGAAGGGCACGTTGTTCGCTTCCGCCGCCAGCGCCTTGAGGTAGGTGCCGATCTTGTTCGCGACATCGCCGGTCGAGGTCGTGCGGTCGGTGCCGACGATGCACATGTCGATCTTCCCATGCTGCATCAGATGCCCGCCCGCATTGTCCGGCACGATGGTGTGGGGCACGCCGTGGCGGCCGAGCTCGAAGGCGGTGAGCGAGGCGCCCTGGTTCCTCGGCCGCGTCTCGTCGACCCAGACATGGACCGGGAGCCCGGCATCATGCGCCATGTAGATCGGCGCGAGCGCGGTGCCCCAGTCGACGCAGGCGAGCCAGCCGGCATTGCAATGAGTGAGGATGTTGACGGTCTGGCCGGGCTTCGCCTCCGCAAGCCCGCGCACGATGCGCAGTCCGTTCTCGCCGATCCGGCGGCAGGTCTCGACATCCTCGTCGCAGAGCCGCGCGGCTTCGGCATAGGCCGCCTCGACGCGCGCATTGTGGCCGACCTTGCGGACCGCGTCGCGCATCGCATCGAGCGACCATTTGAGGTTGACCGCCGTCGGCCGCGTCGCGAGCAGCATGTCGTAGGTACGGTCGAGATTTTCGTCCGAGGCATCCTCGCGCAGCGCCATGCAGAGCCCGTAGGCGGCGGTGGCGCCGATCAGCGGCGCGCCGCGCACGAGCATGTCGCGGATCGCGCGCGCCGCGTCATCCGCCGATTGCAGGCTGACGGTCGCGAATTCATGCGGCAGCTTCGTCTGGTCGATGATCTCGACCGACCAGCCGTCATCGGCGACCCAGATGGTGCGGTAGTGAGTGCCGTCGATCTTCATGTCGCCTCCTCGGCCGGAGTGGCGGTGGTCAGTGCCCCTCGAAGGAGCAGAGCGAAAGCACCTCGATGTCGAGATCCTCGAGACGCTGGCGGCCGCCGAGTTCCGGCAGCTCGATGACGAAGCTCGCCGCGCCGACGGAGCCGCCCGCCTTGACGATGAGCTTCACGGCGGCTTCCGCCGTGCCGCCGGTCGCGATCAGATCGTCGATCAGCAGCACGCGCTCGCCGGGCGCGACCGCATCCTTGTGGATTTCGACCGTATCGGTGCCGTATTCAAGGTCGTATTCCTGACCGATCGTCTCGTGCGGCAGCTTGCCCTTCTTGCGGACGGGAATGAAGCCGAGGCCGAGCTGATGCGCGACGGCGCCGCCGAGAATGAAGCCGCGCGCCTCGATCCCCGCCACCTTGTCGAATTTCGCGCCGGTATGAAGCTTCACCAGTGCATCGACCGCGCCGCGGAAGCCTTCGGGGTCCGACAGCAGCGTCGTGATATCGCGGAAAAGAATGCCCGATTTCGGATAGTCCGGGATCGTGCGGATGAAGTGCTTGATATCCATATGGGTCCCTGTCTTCGGCGTTGCCGCCGCAAAATCTTCACCCTCCCCTTGAGGGAGGGTGGCAGTCATTTTCCGGGTATCTCACCCGAAGACAACACTCAAGCGTTGCCGAGCACGCGACCGGCGACGGCGTCGAGCTTTTTCACGAGCGCGGGGTCGCGCTTTGCAGGCGCGGTGATGAGCGCGGTGTCGAGCACGCGGTCGAGGCCCTGCGGCGAGGGCGCGCGCTCCGGCCCGAAGCTTTCCGCGACGGCGCGGATCATGGCGCGGGCATGGCCGGCGTTTTCCTCCAGCACGCGCACGACATCGGCGACTTCCACATGCGCATGCTCCGGATGCCAGCAGTCATAGTCGGTGACCATGGCCACGGTCGCGTAGCAGATCTCCGCTTCGCGGGCGAGCTTCGCCTCCGGCATGTTGGTCATGCCGATGACCGAGCAGCCCCAGGAGCGGTAGAGATTGCTCTCGGCCAGCGTCGAGAATTGCGGGCCTTCCATGACGAGATAGGTGCCGCCGCGCGTGTGCCTGATATCGTTCGCCTTGCAGGCGGCTTCGAGATGGTCGCCGAGGCGCGGGCAGACGGGGTTCGCCATCGAGACATGGGCGACGAAGCCCTCGCCGAAGAAGCTTTTTTCGCGGGAGAAAGTGCGGTCGATGAACTGGTCGACGATGACGAAGCTGCCCGGCGGCAGCTCTTCCTTGAGCGAGCCGACGGCGGAAACGGAGATGATGTCGGTGACGCCGGCGCGCTTCATCGCGTCGATATTGGCGCGGTAGTTGATCGTCGTCGGCGAATGCGGATGGCCGCGGCCATGGCGCGGCAGGAACACCATCTCGAGCGACTTGCCGTTGCCGAGCGGCAGCTCCCCGAAATGAAGTTCGTCGGAGGGCTCGCCCCACGGGCTTTCGACGCGCTGCCAGCGCTCGTTCTTCAGCCCGGGAAACTCGTAGACGCCGCTGCCGCCGATGACGCCGAGAACCGTTTTCGCCAAGGGTCTCTCCTCTCCTTCTCTTCCGTCGTTGCGAGGCCTGAAAGGACGAAGCAATCCAGGGGCTGCTTGCTCAGTGCTTGCCGCCCCTGGATTGCTTCGTCGGCTTCGCCTCCTCGCAATGACCGCGGATGGGTCCAGAATCCGAAACCGATATAACAGACCAATATGCGGACGCCATAAAAAAGGGCCTCCGAAGAGGCCCTTTCCTTGTCACATTCGCGGGATGCGATCAGTGGGCGCCGGCCCAGACCTTGCGCATCGCGAAATAGAGGATGCCGCCAAGCGCGACCAGATAGATCAGCACCTGGAAGCCCATGCGGTGGCGCTGCTCGAGCTTGGGCTCGGCGGTCCACATCATGAAGTGGGTGACGTCCTTCGCCATCTGCTCGACGGTGTTGGGCGTGCCGTCTTCATAGTCGACCTGCCCGTCCGAGAGCGGCTGCGGCATGGCGATCATGTGGCCGGGGAAGTACTTGTTGTAGGAACCGGTCGTGAGATTGAAATCTTCCGGCGCCTCTTCGTAGCCGACGAGCAGCGAATAGACATAGTCTGCTCCGCCGGGCCGGGCCTTCGTCATGAGCGAAAGATCCGGCGCTACGGCGCCGAGCGCGGCGGCGGCAGCTTCCGGATTCGGATAGGGCGAGGGGAAGGCATCCTTCGGTTCGCCCGGACGCTCGAACATCTCGCCGTCGGAGTTGGGGCCGTCCTCGACGGTGATCTCGGCGGCAAGCGTCTTCACCTGGCCTTCCGAGAATTCCGGTCCGCCCGGCTGGGCAAGGTTACGGAAGCGCACATACTGCATCGAATGGCAGACGGAGCAGACTTCCTTGTAGACCTTGTAGCCGCGGCGCAGCGCATCGCGGTCATAGGTGCCGAAGACGCCCTCGAAGGACCACTGCAGGTCGATCGGCTCGACCTCGCCCACGGCGGCCTGCGCCGGAGCGCCGGCGAGAAGCGTGAAACCGACCGCCGCAACGGCTGCGAGAGAAACGGCGCGAGAGATGGTTTTCATTGTCTTTTTCACTTGTCCGTCCCCTCAGCTCGTCGCTTTTTCCTGCCTCGTCCCGGGCAGCACCGACGCGGCGATGCTTTCCGGCAGAGGCTTCGGCTTCTCGATCAGCCCCAGTACGGGGAAGAGGATCAGGAAATGCGCGAAGTAGTAGACGGTCAGGATGCGCGACAGATCTGTCACGTCGAAACCGCCATCGCCGACATGAATCAGGATCTTGTCGGGCTGCTGGCCGCCGCAATAACCCAGACCGATGCAGGCCGCCGCGAAGATCCAGAAGAACTGCTTGTAGAGCGGACGGAACCGCGCCGAGCGGACCTTGGACGTGTCGAGCCAGGGCAGCACGAACAGGATCGCGATGGCGCCGAACATGAGCACCACGCCGCCAAGCTTGTCCGGCACTGCACGCAGGATCGCGTAGAACGGCAGCAGGTACCATTCGGGCACGATATGCGCCGGCGTCGAGAGCGGGTTCGCCTCGATGTAGTTGTCGGGCTCGCCGAGACCGTTCGGATTGTAGAAGACGAAATAGGCGAACAGGATCGCGAAGATCACGAGGCCGAACGCGTCCTTGATGGTCGCGTAGGGCGTGAAGGGAACCGTGTCCTTCTTCGGGTCCTTGACCTCGATGCCCGCCGGATTGCCCTGCCCCGACACATGCAGCGCCCAGACGTGAAGGATCACGACGCCGGCGATGAGGAAGGGGAAGAGGTAATGCAGCGAGAAGAAGCGGTTGAGCGTCGGATCGCCGACCGCGAAACCGCCCCAGAGCCAGGTGCGCAGCGCTTCGCCGACGAACGGGATCGCGCCGAACAGGTTGGTGATGACGGTGGCGCCCCAGAAGCTCATCTGGCCCCAGGGAAGCACGTAGCCGAAGAAGGCCGTCGCCATCATCAGGAGATAGATGAGCACGCCGAGAATCCACAGCACTTCGCGCGGCGCCTTGTAGGAGCCGTAATAGAGACCGCGGAACATGTGGATGTAGACGGCGATGAAGAACATCGACGCGCCGTTCGCGTGAACGTAGCGCAGCAGCCAGCCATAGTTCACGTCGCGCATGATGTGCTCGACGCTGGCGAAGGCGAGTTCCGTCGTCGGGATGTAGTGCATCGCGAGCACGATGCCGGTGACGATCTGGACCGCGAGGCAGAAGGTGAGAATGCCGCCGAAGGTCCACCAGTAGTTCAGGTTCCTCGGCGTCGGATAGTCGACGAAGCTGTCGTTGACGAGGCGCATGACCGGCAGGCGGTCGTCGAGCCAGCGCGAAAATCCGTTTCCGGGTGTGTAGGTGCTTTCACCGCTCATCTCTCAGCCCCCTCAGCCGATCTTGATTCGTGTGTCGGAAACGAACTCGTAAGGCGGCACCTCGAGATTGAGCGGCGCCGGACCTTTGCGAATGCGGCCCGACGTGTCGTAGACCGAACCGTGGCACGGACAGAAATAGCCGTCATATTCGCCGCGATAGGAGAGCGGCACGCAACCGAGATGGGTGCAGATGCCGACAACGACGAGCCACTGCTTTTCGAGTTCGCCGCCGGGACCCGCGATCACGCGCGCATCGTCCGGCTGCGGATCGGGCAGAGACGAGACGTCGACGCTTTCGGCCTCCGCGATCTCTTCCTCGGAACGGTGGCGGATGAAGATCGGCTTGCCGCGCCACTTCACCGTGATTTCCTGACCGACAGGAATGGCGCCGATGTCGAACTCTGCGGACGCGAGCGCGAGCACCGATGCGTCGGGATTCATCTGGTCGATGAGCGGCCAGATGGCTGCCGCCGCGCCGACCGCAGCGAGCGAACCTGTTGCCACATATAGGAAATCGCGCCGGGTCGGCTCGTCCGCGTGGGTTTCTGCCACGGTTCAGGTCTCCTCGTTGAATTGGTCGAACGCCGCATGCACCGCTTCGAGAAAACGGCGCCCCCAAGACGGGGTCTCCCCCTTTTCGGAGAGCAAGGCACGGCGTCGGACATACCCGTTGCATGGTACGAAAGACCGACGAATCCCCTGCTTTCGCCCCATGCGTTGCGTGGTTTTGTGGCATCCAATCGGCACGTTGTCCAGCCCCGCCACCCCTGTGGCAGGATGACGCATCGCCGCACCTTCGAGAGATCTTCGTTGGATTGAAACTGGCACACTCGTTTTCCCACCCTCCCCGAGGGGAGGGTCGAAATTCGGGACGCATTGGCGGCACGAATTTCGGGGCGGGGGCGCGGCGCTTCCGTTCCCCCGCCCCGAAAAATTCTTCGCTTGCTCGAATTTTTCGACCCGCCCCCAGGGGCGGGTGGGTTTGAGGGCAGAAACCAAGGACACCCCATGCGTCTTGCGCTTTATGAACCCGACATTCCACCCAACGTCGGCACGCTGATGCGGCTCTGCGCCTGTCTCGATGTGGCGCTCGACGTGATCGAACCCTGCGGCTTCCCCTGGGACGACCGCGACCTGAAGCGCGCGGCCATGGACTATGGCGCGATGGCGCAGGTGACGCGGCACAGCTGTTGGGAATCATTCTCAACAAGCCGGCCGGGCGGCGGGCGGATCGTGCTGCTGACGACGAAGGCGCCGCAGAGCTTCACCGGTTTCGCCTTCCGGCCGTCGGACATTCTCCTGCTCGGCCGGGAGAGCGCGGGCGTGCCCGATGAGGTGCATGAGGCCGCGGATGCGCGGGTGACGGTGCCCATGAAGCCCCCGGCCCGCTCCCTCAACATGGCGGTCGCGGGCGCGATGGTGCTCTCCGAGGCGCTTCGGCAGACAAACGGTTTCCCGGCGGGTAAGTAAGGGCAACAGGGCGACACCGGGAAGAAGAGACACATGTCCGACGACACAACCACCGCCGAACGGAAGGAACGGGCGCAAGGCTGGTTCCGCGACCTGCGCGACCTGATCTGCGCCGAGTTCGAACGACTCGAAGACGAACTGGCCGGCACCTTCGCCGACCGCCCGGCCGGGCGCTTCGAGCGCACGCCCTGGAAGCGCGGCGATGGCGCCAAAGACGAAGGCGGCGGCGAGATGTCGGTCATGCATGGCCGCGTCTTTGAGAAGGTCGGCGTCCACATCTCGACCGTGCATGGCGAATTCTCGGAGGAGTTCCGCAAGCTGATGCAGGGCGCGGAAGAAGACCCGCGCTTCTGGGCGAGCGGCATTTCGCTGATCGCGCATATGCAGAACCCGCGCGTGCCGGCCGTCCACATGAACACGCGGCATGTCTATACGACGAAGAGCTGGTTCGGCGGCGGCGGCGACCTGACGCCCGTGCTCGACCTGCAGCGCCGCGACGATCATCCCGATACGGTCGATTTCCACGCCGCCATGAAGCGCGCCTGCGACGCACATGACGCGGACTATTATCCGAAGTTCAAGAAGTGGTGCGACGAGTATTTCTTCCTGCCCCACCGGAACGAAGCGCGCGGCACGGGCGGCATCTTCTACGACCACCTGAACAGCGGCGACTGGGACAAGGACTTCGCCTTCACGCAAGACGTGGGCCGGGCCTTTCTCGCCATCTATCCCGAGCTCGTCCGCCGCCACATGAACGAGGCCTGGACGGACGCGGAGCGCGAGGAACAGCTCGTGCGCCGCGGCCGCTATGTCGAGTTCAATTTGCTCTACGACCGCGGCACCGTGTTCGGCCTCAAGACCGGCGGCAACGTGAACTCGATCCTGTCGTCCATGCCGCCGACGGTGAAGTGGCCGTGAGATGGCAAAGGGAGAGACGGCGGCAGAGCGTTTCGTGCGGCTGAACGGGATCGCAGGCACGTTCCGGGACAACAATGTACCGAAGGACCGCAAGACCTCGGCACTCGAGATGGCGCAGGCGAGCGGCATCGACCCGGCGCGGCTCTTCAAGACGCTGATCGTGGAAACGGCGGAGGGCAGCCTCGCCTGCGCGATCGTGCCCGCCTCGCGCGATCTCGACCGCAAGGCGCTGGCGCGGCTTCTCGGCACCAAGCGCATCGACCTCGCGCCGAAGGACAAGGCGGTGAGGACAAGCGGCTATGCGATGGGCGCCTGCAGCCCGCTCGGCCAGAGGAAGAAGCTGCCTGCCTTCATCGACGAAAGCGCACGAAATTTCGAGACGGTGTTCGTCTCGGGCGGGGCCTATGGGCTGGAGCTCGAGATCGCGCCGGCGGAACTCGCGCGGGCGGCGGAGGCCATGTTTACGGCGATTTCGCATGAGGGGGCGTGAGCGGCGTCAGACCGCCTTCGAATGCCGCGCCGCGCCCTGCCCCAGATATTCGTCGAAGACGGCGCAGACGGCGCGCACCAGCGGGCGGCCTTCTTCCGTCACGGTGAGGCGGCGGCCCTCGCGCATCACGATGCCGTCCGCTTCGAGCGAGGCAAGCCGCGTCAGCTCTTCGTCGAAGGTCTCGGCGGCGACGTCGTGCATCAGCGCGATCTCGTCGAGATCGACGCCCATGTCGCACATCAGCCGCTCGATCACGTCGCGCCGGAGCCTGTCCGCGCCGTTGACGGCGATGCCCCGCGTGACCGGCAACCGCCCCTCGCGCACCGCCGCCTTGTAGCGGTCGATCGCGAGTTCGTTCGCGACATAGCCTTGCGGCAGCGCGCCGATGGCGGACGCGCCGAGCCCGATCAGCACCGGCGCCCTGTCGGTCGTATAGCCCTGGAAGTTGCGGTGAAGCGCGCCCTTCTCATGCGCCTCCGCCATGGCGTCGTCCGGCAGCGCGAAATGGTCGAGCCCGACGGAGACATACCCATGTCCGATGAGGCACTCCGCCGCCGCCTCGTATTGCGCCCAGCGTTCGGCAAGACCGGGCAGGGATTCCTCCGGAATGAGCTTCTGATGCGGCTTCATCCAGGGCACATGCGCATAGCCGAACAGCGCGATGCGCGCCGGACGGAGCGCGGCCGCCTTGTCCACCGTGTCGATGAGGCTCGCGACGGTCTGATACGGAAGCCCGTAGCAGAAATCCATGTTGATGGCGGAAACGCCATGCGCACGCAGCCACCGGGTGACGCGGGCCGTCACGTCATGCGGCTGGATGCGGTTGATCGCGCGCTGGACCTTCGCATCGAAATCCTGCACGCCGATCGAGGCGCGTGTGACGCCCGCCTTCGCCATCGCGGCGACATAGGCCTCGTCCGCCGTGCGCGGGTCGAGCTCGACGGCGATCTCCGCGTCGAGCGTCACATTGTAGTATTCGCGGAGCGTCGCGAGCGTCTGGCCGAAATCGGCGGGCGTCAGCAGCGTCGGACTGCCGCCGCCGAAATGGATGTGATCGACGCGCATCCGCGCAGGCAGCGCGCGGGCGACGAGCTTCGCTTCCGCGAGCATCGCATCGAGATAGTCGGCGACCGGCGCATATTTCCGCGTCGCCTTGGTGTGGCAGCCGCAGAACCAGCACATCTCGGCGCAATAGGCGACATGGAGATAAAGCGAGAGAGGCGCGGCCGGGTCGAGCGCACGGAGCCAGCGGGCATAGGCCGCGCCGTCCACCGCAGGGGAGAAATGCGGCGCCGTCGGATAGGATGTGTAACGCGGCACGCGCAGGTCGTACCGCTCAATCAGGTCCTCGCGCATGGCAAAAGGCTAGGCCCGGCGCGGGGCCCCGCCTATTCCCACAAATGTCGCAGGGAAATTTGTCGCAGCCCTATTCTTCCTCGGCGATCACCGCGCGGAGCGTCTCCTTCAGCGATCCCTTCATCGCGAAGTCCCAGTCCCCGCCATACCGGATATCGTCGACGAGCCAGCGCCGCTCCGCCGCCCCGCCATGGGCGGAAAGGATCACGCGGTCCTTCCACTGCACGGGCTCATCGCCCTCATGCACCAGCATGACGTCGCAACGCGTGAACGTTGCGCCGCCTTCTTCGATCTGCTCGCAGGGGCCGATCTCATAGGCCGTCGGCCCCTCGAACAGCGAGGAGAAGATGTCGCCCTGCAGATAGGGCGGCTCGGCATTGTCCGTGCGCTCGGTGTGGCGGCGTTCGGCCTCGGCGGCCTGCGCGATCAGGCTGTCGAGATCGGGCGAGATGACGGGACGGAGCCGCGCCCGCAGGTCCTCGCCGGGCACGCCGCCGCTGCGCTCGCTGAGCACGATGTCGTAGAACACCGCCGCCGCCCGCGAGGCATCGGCCTCCGGCCCGGCATCGCCGCAGGCGCCGAGCGGCAGCATCAGACACAGGGACGCAACCAAGGACAGAAACGCAGAACGGATCATGGTCTCCCCTCCCCTCTGGCGATCAATAGACGGTTGCCTGCACCACGGCCTTCAACCGTTCGATGATCGAGAATTCGTCGTCGATGAAATCGCTGTCGATCCACCACTCCTCGACTTCCTTCCGCACACGGCCGATCTCCGGCCCTTCCGGCACGCCGGCGGCCTTGATCATCTCGCCGGTGAGCGGCAGTTCGGGTTTCTCCCATGAGTCCGCCATGGCGAGCATGGCGCGCCACTGGAAGGCGTTGTGGCCGCGCCTGTCGTCGGCCCAGCCGAGCGAGACGCGGTCCTTGAAGAGGCGAAGCCCCATCGTGTAGAGCGCGCGGCGCACTTCGCGCATCGAGAGGTAGCAGACGATCTTGGTCCTGTCGGTGAGCATCGCCTCGAGCCGGTCGCGATCCTTGTTGGAGAGCTTCAGCCGCTGCGCGAGCGCGGCGACGCCCGCTTCGTCGAGATCGAGCATCGCGCCGAGACGAAGCACCGGATCGGCGGGGGCAAAAAGCTGCTGGCTTTCGATCTCCACATATTTCTCGAAACGGTCGAGACGGCTCGCCTCCGGCAGCACGATGGCGAGGATGCCCGCCGCCGCCATCTGGCGATAGGCCTCGCCCGCATTGTCGGCGCTCGCAATCTTGAAGAGTTCGTCGCGCACGCGCTCGCCCGAAAGCTGGCGCAGGCCCTCTTTCTCTTCCGCGCAGGCGCGAAGACCCGCATCGTCCGGCTCGCCCTTGCCGTACCAGGCATGGAAGCGGAAGAAGCGCAGGATGCGCAGATAGTCCTCGCGGATGCGCTCATGCGCGTCGCCGATGAAGCGCACGCGGCGTGCCTTGAGATCGCCGAGCCCGCCCAGCGGATCGTGCACCGTGCCGTCGGCGTCGCAGTAAAGCGCGTTCAACGTGAAGTCGCGCCGCTTCGCGTCCTCCACCCAGTCGCCCGTGAAGGCGACATCGGCGCGCCGTCCGTCCGTCGCAACATCGACGCGCAGCGTCGTGATCTCGAAATGGCGCGTGGAGGTGACGGCGGTGATCGTGCCATGGCCGATGCCGGTGGGGACGACCTTGATGCCCTTCGCTTCCAGCAGCGCCTTCGCCTGTTCCGGCGTCTCCGTCGTCGCGATGTCGATATCGCTCACGGGCTCGCCCATCAGCGCGTTGCGGACCGAGCCGCCGACGAAGCGCGCAGCGCCGCCGCCCGCCTGAAGCGCGTCCATGACGGCCTTCGTGTCGGCTTCGTTGAGCCACGGGGCGCGGGCCAGTTCCTTCTCGGCGCTCATTGGAGGCTTCCTCACTCACTTTTTGATAGTTATTCGCAAGACTATACAGATGCCGGGCGCCGCGCACCCATGAGGCATTCAGTCGCCGTGCTCGGTCACGCTGCTTCGGCGCCATAGATCCGGTCATACATGTTCTTCAGCATACCGGCCGTCGCGCCCCAGATGTACTGGCCATTATAGGGCATGGCGTAATATTCGCGACGCTTGCCCCGCCAGACCGCGCTGTGGCGCTGGTGATTGTCCGGGTTCATCAGGAAGTCGAGCGGCACCTCGAACGCCTCGGCCACCTCGTCCGGCGAAATCGTGAGCGTGAAGCCGGGGCGCACGAAACCGACGACCGGGATGATGCGGAAGCCCGTCCCCGTCTCGTAGGCGTCGAGATAGCCCGCCACCTCGACATGGGCAGGGTCGAGGCCGACCTCCTCCTCTGCCTCCCGGATCGCGGCTTCGGCAGGCGTCTCGCCGGGGTCCATCTTGCCGCCCGGAAAGGCGACCTGCCCGGAATGGGAGCCGAGATGGTCGGCGCGCCGCGTCAGCAGCACATGCGGCCCGTGCGCATGCTCGATCACACCGACGAGAACGGCGGCGGGACGCAGCGACCCCCGGTCCTCCGGCTCGACCCAGACATTGCCTTCCGGCGGATTGAGATCGTGGTCGCCCCGGAGCCCCGGCAGCCCCTCGCTCGCGAGCAGCGCCTCAAGCGCGGGCGGCTCACGTTCGGTACGGGAAAGGATGAGATTGCGGTATGGATTCATGCGGGGGACGGCTACGACGCCACCTCGCCGGCGCGCTGGAAGGGAAAGAAGACGCCGCCCGACCAGATGCCGAACCAGGTCTCGCCCTCATGCTCCTCTTCCACGCCGAGTTCCACGAGATCGTAGAAGACGGCGCGGTTGATGAGCGCGTCGAGCCGCGCGCGGACATGGACGTAGGGCGCGGGCTCCCCCGTTCCTTCATCGATCTCGAAGCGCATCGGATGCTCTTCGCCCGCCACCGTCTCGTCGCCGACATTGGTGGTGAAGGTCAGCACCTGGTCGCGTCCCTCGCCCTCCACTTTCATGGCGACGGCCACGAACGGCGCGTCTTCGACCGTGATGCCGACTTTCTCGACCGGCGTCACGAGATAGTATTTTCCGTCCTCGTCATGGCGCAGCACGGTCGAGAACAGGCGCACGAGACGTTCGCGCCCGATCGGCGTGCCCAGATAGAACCAGGTGCCGTCCCGCGCGATCCGCATGTCGAGATCGCCGCAGAATTCGGGATTCCACAAATGGACCGGCGGCAGGCCCTTCGCTTTCTTTCCCGCCTCCTCGGCGGCGGCAAGCCCCTTCAGGCCGCCCGGCGCACTGCCGGAGGCGGGCTTTTCGGCTTTCGCGGCTGTCTTTCCGGTCACGGCGGCCATATTTCCTCTCCTCCCGCAAACTTGATCGGCGATTTCGTGCCGTAAGCCTCAGAATCCGGCCATATTATCGTCAAGAAGGCCCGCGCCAATGGCGGCGCGCGAAACGATACGGGATGTGGCACGGTGGCGGATCGATATCCGCCACTCCCAATATGTAGGTCAATGCAGACACTCAGTGAAGCCGACGGTTCAGCCGTCGAGGAAATCGAGGCGACAGGCGCCAAAATCGCGGCGGCACGCGACGCCATTGGCGAGGTGATTTTCGGGCAGGAAGCCGTGATCGACCAGACGCTGGTGACGGTGCTGGCGGGCGGTCATGCGCTGCTCGTGGGCGTGCCGGGTCTCGCGAAAACGCTGCTCGTCCACACCATGGGCCAGGTCCTCGGGCTCGACGACAAGCGCGTGCAGTTCACGCCGGACCTGATGCCGGCCGATATTCTGGGCTCCGAAGTGCTGGAGGAGAGCGACAAGGGCCACCGGAGCTTCCGCTTCATCAAGGGCCCGGTCTTCTGCCAGTTGCTGATGGCGGACGAAATCAACCGCGCCTCGCCCCGCACCCAGTCGGCGCTGCTGCAGGCGATGCAGGAAAAGCAGGTGACGGTGGCGGGCGTGCGCTACGAGCTGCCCCGGCCCTTCCATGTGCTCGCGACGCAGAACCCGCTCGAACAGGAGGGCACCTATCCGCTGCCGGAAGCCCAGCTCGACCGCTTCCTGATGCAGGTCGACGTGAACTATCCCGACCTTGAGAGCGAGCGGCGGATGCTGCTCTCGACGACAGGCGAAAGCGTCGTGGAAGCCCGCAACGCGATGACGGCGGAAGACCTCATGGCCGCGCAGCGGCTCGTCCGGCGCGTCCCCGTCGGCGAAAAGGTCGTGAACGCGATTCTCGAACTCGTCCGCGCCGCGCGTCCGGAAGAAGGCGCCTCCGAAGAAGTCGAACGCCATGTCGCCTGGGGCCCCGGCCCCCGCGCGAGCCAGGCGCTGATGCTGGCGGTCCGCGCCCGCGCGCTGATCGACGGCCGCTTCTCGCCCTCCATCGAGGACGTGACGTCGCTTGCGGCGCCCGTTCTGCGCCACCGCATGGCGCTCAACTTCTCGGCGCGCGCCGAAGGCGTGACGGTCAGCGGCGTTATCGACAGGCTCTGCCGCAACCTCGGCTGAACGAAAGAAAGAGATGAGCCTTACCCGGTCACACACGGCACCTTCCGGCGCCATCGGCCTGCGCGAGCAGGCCGAGTCGCTCGCCGAGGCCATGCCGCCGCTCGTGACCGAGGCCGAGCATGTCGCCTCCACCATCGCGCAGGGCGTGCATGGCCGCCGCCGCACCGGCATGGGCGAAACCTTCTGGCAATTCCGCCGCTACCGCGAGGGCGACACCGCCGCCTCCGTCGACTGGCGCCACTCCGCGCGCTCGGCGCATCTCTTCGTGCGCGAGACGGAGCGCGAGGCGGCCGAAAGCATCTGGATCTGGCGCGACGGCTCGGCCTCGATGGACTACGCCTCCGACTTCGCGCCCTGCACCAAGAAGGACCGCGCAACGGTGCTGGCGCTGGCGCTCTCGTCACTGCTCGTGCAGGGCGGCGAGAGCATCGCACCGCTTGGCCACGGCTTCACGCCCACGCCCGGCCGCGCCGCGCTGCGCCGCATGGCCCATGCGCTCATCGACGCGCCGGAACCGGACGAGAACGCAGGCGCGGCGAGCCTGCCGCCGCCCGGGCATCTGCCGCGCCACGCGCAAATCGTCCTCATCAGCGATTTCCTTTCGCCCGCAGAAGACATCGTCGCGCGTCTGAAGGACTACGCCGCCGAAGGCATTCGCGGTCACATGATCCAGGTGCTCGATCCGGCGGAAGAAGACCTGCCCTTTTCCGGGCGCACGGAATTCGAAGGCGTCGAGGAAGAGTTGCGGCTCATGGTCGGCCGCGCGCAGAATCTGCGCGAGGCCTATCACCAGCGCCTCGAGATCCACCGCAACCGCATTCTCGAAACGGCGCGGCGGGTCAACTTCACCTTCGCCACACACCGCACGGACCGGGGGCCGCAAACGGCGCTGCTTGCGCTCTACAGCGCGCTGTCCGGGGCCCTCGCCGCGCGCAAATCGCCGCGCGCCGGCCTGTGACGGCGGGCCGCTGACCCATGCTGACGCTTGGTCCCCTCGCCTTCGCAACCCCCTGGATGCTCGCCGGCCTCGCCGCGCTGCCCGCGATCTGGTGGCTGCTGCGCGTCAGCCCGCCGCTGCCGAAGCGCGTGCGCTTTCCCGCGATCCGCCTTCTCATCGGCCTTGCCCGCGAGGAAGAGACGCCCGCCCATACGCCGCTCTGGCTGCTGCTGCTCCGCATGACGATCGCGGCGCTGATCGTGCTCGCACTTGCCGAACCGCTCTGGAACCCGGCGCCCCGCATCGCAGGCGCCGGCCCCCTTCTCATCGTCACCGACAATGGCTGGGCGGCAGCATCGCACTGGACAGACCGCGGCGCGGCGATGGACGGCCTGATTGCCGAAGCAGGCCGCGCCGACCGCCCTGTGCTCGTCGTCGGCACCGCACCGGAGGCAAACCCGCCCGAACTCACCTTCGAGGCGGCGGGCGATGCCGACGCGCGCGCCCGCGCGATGGAACCGCAACCGATCGAGCCCGACCGCATCGCGCTTGCCGAACGCCTCGAAGGCGCGGCAACGCTCGGCGGCGGCATCCAGACGATCTGGATCGGCGACGGGCTCGACTACGGCGCCGCCGCGCAATTCTCGGAGCGCCTGTCGGAAATCGCGGGCAATGCGGGCCTGACCCTCATCGAACCGGCGCCGCAAAACCTCGCGCTGGCGCTGCTGCCGCCGGTCGAGGGCGAGGACGGCATTGCGCCGACCGTGCTTCGCGCGCATGCGCGCGGAAGCCTTGAAGGCGGCGTGCGCGCCATCGATGCGGACGGCAGCGTGCTCGGCGAAACGCGCTTCACGCTCGCTGACGGCGACAGGTCGGCAAAGGCCGCCTTCGACCTGCCGCTCGAACTCCGCAACCGCATCGCGCGGCTCGAGATCACCGGCGAGACATCGGCGGGCGCCGTCGTTCTCGCCGACGAACGCTGGCGCCGCCGCAATGTCGGCATCGTTTCGGGCGCATCGTCGGAGGAAGCGCAGCCGCTTCTTTCCGATGCCTACTACCTTCGCCGCGCCCTCGCCCCCTATGTCGAACTGCGCGACACCTCCCCCGCGCGCGAAGCAGGCGACACGATTGCCGACCTTCTTTCCTCACCGCTCTCGGTTCTCGTTCTTGCCGATATCGGCAACCTGACCGGCGACGACCGCGACCGCGTGGCGGCATGGGTGGAAGATGGCGGCCTTCTCATCCGCTTCGCGGGCCCGCGCATGGCCGAGAAGAGCGACGACCTCGTGCCCGTGCCGCTCCGCACCGGCGGCCGCGCGCTGGGCGGCGCGCTTTCGTGGAGCACGCCGCAGAACCTTGCGCCCTTCGAGGAAGACAGTCCCTTCTTCGGCCTCGACATTCCCGCCGACGTGACCGTGTCCCGTCAGGTGCTCGCCGAACCCGCGCCTGACCTCGCCGGCCGGACATGGGCGCGGCTCTCCGACGGCACGCCGCTCGTCACCGCCGCCAGGCGCGGCAGCGGCACCGTCGTCCTGTTCCACGTGACGGCCAATCGCGACTGGTCGAACCTGCCGATCTCCGGCCTCTTCGTCGAAATGCTCAGGCGCACCGTCGCCCTTTCGCAAGCCTCCGCCGCGACGGGCGAGGAGGGAACGGAAGCCGGCGGCACGCGCGAGCGCGAACTGCTGAACCCCGTCGCAACCCTGAACGGTTTCGGGCGGCTCGGCACACCGCCCGCAACCGCCACCGCCATCACCATCGAGCAGTTCGAAAGCGCCGAACGCAGCCCGCGCCACCCGCCAGGCCTCTACGGCACCGCGGCGTCCCCGCGCGCGCTCAATCTCGCAACCCCCGAACTCGAACTCACGGCCCTTTCCGCGGCGCCGGGCACCAGCGAGCGGCGCAGCTTCGAAGGCGCGGGGGAAACCCGCCTCGCCTCGCTTCTGTTTGCGCTCGCGCTCGCCCTCGCCGTGCTCGACACCATCGCCGCCCTCTGGGTGACGGGACTCTTCGAGACGGAAAAGATCCGCAAGGTGCGCTTCGCCTCTCGCGTGGCGCCGCTTTTCCTTGCGGCCCTTCTCGTCCTGCCCGTTTTCGATGCGCGCGCACAGGACGCGGACGCCTTCGCGCTGGAAGCCTCCCTCGACACGCGTCTTGCCTATGTGGTGACGGGCGACGACACCATCGACGCGACGAGCGAAGCAGGGCTCTCCGGGCTGAGCCGCGTGATCCGCGCGCGCACCGCCTTCGAGCCGGCAGAGCCGATGGGCGTGAACATCGCAACGGACGAACTCGCCTTCTTTCCGCTGATCTACTGGCCGATGTCGCCGGGGCAGGAAAACCTCTCGCCGGAAACGCTGGGCCGGATCAACGCCTACATGAAGAACGGCGGAACCATCCTGTTCGACACGCGCGATCAGGGTCAGCAGATCGGCGGCGGCGTGTCGCCCGGAACGGAAACGCTGCGCCGCCTGCTCGGCCGTCTCGACCTGCCGCCACTCGAACCCGTGCCGCCCGATCACGTGCTCACGAAGTCCTTCTATCTGATGCACCGTTTTCCCGGCCGCTGGGACGGCGGGCAGGTCTGGGTGGAAGCCTCGGCGGCGGCCGAGGCCGGCAATCTTGCCAATGACGGCGTCTCGACCATCGTCGTCGGCTCCAACGACTATGCCGCCGCATGGGCGCGCGACCCCGACGGGAGGCCGCTCTATCCGGTAACGCCGGGCGGCGAGCGCCAGCGCGAAATGGCGGAGCGCTTCGGCGTCAATCTCGTCATCTATGCGCTGACCGGCAACTACAAGTCCGACCAGGTTCACGTACCGGCGCTCCTCGAGCGCCTCGGGCAGTAGGGCGAACGCGATGGCCTGGAATATCGTTTTCGAACCTCTGCTTCCCGTGCTGCTGATCGCGGCGCTCGCCCTGCCGGGCATTGCCGCGCTCGCCTATTCGGCATGGCGCCGCGCGCGCGGCGCCCCCTGGCGAACGGCGGCGCTCGCCGTTCTCGTGCTCGCGCTGCTCAATCCCACCGTGCGCGAGGAAGACCGCGAGACCGTGCCCGATGTCGCCGCCATCGTGGTCGACCGGAGCCAGAGTCAGGAGATTGGCGCGCGGCCCGACGAGACCTCCGCCGCGCTGACGAAGATCACCGAGCGGCTCGCGCGCGAGGACGGCATCGAGACGCGCATCGTGATCGCCGTGAACAACCCCGAGGACGAGAAAGGCACCGCCCTCTTCTCCGCGCTGGAGGAAGCACTCGCCGATGTCCCGCGCGAGCGCATCGCCGGCGCGATCCTGATCACCGACGGGCAGGTCCACGACGTGCCGAAAACGGCGGACGCGCTCGGCTTCGATGCACCGGTGCACGGGCTCATCATCGGCCGCAAGGGCGAGAAGGACCGGCGGCTCCGCGTCACCGAAGCGCCGCGCTTCGGCATCGTCGGCGAACCCGTCGATCTTTCCTTCCGCGTCGACGAAACCTCCGCCGGAGACCAGCAGGCGGGCGAGACGGCGAACGTCACCATCACCGTCGATGGCGAGGAGATCGCGACGACCCAGGCCACCATCGGCGAAACGACGGAAGTGACGCTCTCGCTCAAGCATGGCGGGCCGAACGTCATCGAGATCGATGTCGAGGAAGGCCCCGACGAACTCACCGTGCTGAACAACCGCGCCGTCGTCGTCGCGAACGGGGTGCGCGACCGCCTGCGCGTATTGCTCGTCTCGGGCGAGCCGCATCCCGGCGAGCGCACCTGGCGCAACCTGCTGAAATCCGACCCCTCCGTCGATCTCGTCCATTTCACCATTCTGCGCCCGCCGGAAAAGCAGGACGGCACGCCCATCGGCGAACTCTCGCTCATCGCCTTTCCGACACGCGAGCTCTTCGACGAGAAGCTCGACGAATTCGATCTCATCATCTTCGACCGCTACAAGCGGCGCGGCGGCGTGCTGCCCATCGCCTATTTCCTGAACATCGTGGACTATGTCGAGAATGGTGGCGCCTTCCTCGCGGCGGCGGGGCCCGCCTTCGCCTCGCCCTTCTCGATCTACCGCACGCCGCTTGCCGCGATCCTGCCCGCACAGCCGACCGGCGAGACGACGACGGGCGGCTACACGCCGGGCATCACCGATACCGGCGACCGCCACCCCGTGACCGCGGACCTCCCCGGCGCGGAAAGCGAGCCGCCCTCATGGGGCCGCTGGTTCCGCACCATCGACACGGAAGTCGATGGCGGCGACATCCTGATGGAAACGCCGGACGGCGAGCCGCTGATGGTGCTTTCCCGCGCGCGCGAGGGCCGCGTCGCGCAGCTTCTCTCGGACCAGATCTGGCTCTGGTCGCGCGGCTACGAAGGCGGCGGTCCGCAGGCGGAGCTTCTGCGCCGTCTCGCACACTGGCTGATGAAGGAGCCGGACCTCGAGGAAGAGAACCTCGCCGCTTCCGCGCAGGGCGGAACGCTGACGCTGCGCCGGCGCACCATGGGCGACGCGACGCCGCCCGCAACCGTCACGACGCCCACCGGCAAGAACCGTGAACTCGCGATGGAAGAAGTCGCGCCGGGCCGCTTCGAAGCGGCGATGGACGCATCAGAACTCGGCCTCTACCGCGTGAAGCAGGGGGAGCTGTCCGCCGTCGCCGCGGCGGGCCCCCTGAACCCGCGCGAGATCGCCGATGTCCGCGCAACGGAAAAGCCGCTCCGCCCGATGACGGACGCGACCGGCGGCGGCATCTGGTGGGCGGGCGAAGACGCCGCCGACACGCCCGGCATCCGCTCCGTCCGCGCCGGTCAGGACGCGGCTGGCACGAACTGGATCGGGCTCCGCCGCAACGAGCAGTATCTCGTCCATGCCGTCCATCAGGTACCGCTGCTGACCGGCCCCGTCGCCCTCATCCTGATCCTCGGCGCGCTGGCTCTGGCCTGGTGGCGCGAAGGCCGCTAGGGCCCGTTCCGGCTTGCCATCCCGGCGAAAGCGGCCTAGGTTCCGCGATGTTATAATATCACAAATCACAAGCCCGGAGCGGCCCCGTGAGCCATCGTGTGAGCCATCGCGCAGCCCCTCGCGACCCCGATCCCGCCCCCCTGCCCGACGCCCCGCGCGCGAGCGCGCTTGCCGCCGGCATCGGCGCACTCCTCGCGGGCGCGCCGGCTG
>CAJXOU010000062.1 GCA_913057645.1 uncultured Rhodobiaceae bacterium
GAAGTGCCACCGGCCGAAGACCGGGACGCGATCCCGCCGACGGCCCCGGCCGAGGCGCCGACGGACGCCAACGCGGACGAAAGCCCGGCAGCGGCGCCCGAACCCGCAGAACCGGCCGTTCCGCGCGCCGAATAGGCGAAATACGTAGAAAAGCCCGGCGCGGGGCTCCGGCCCCGCAGGGACACTATTTTTGTGCGGAGCTGCGTTTGCCGCTTCGAATCGTTTGGCTTGGTGTAATCTAGGGGCCCATGACGCGGTACATATTCATCACCGGCGGCGTGGTTTCCTCCCTCGGCAAGGGTCTCGCATCCGCAGCGCTCGGCGCGCTTCTGCAGGCGCGTGGCTATTCCGTGCGGCTTCGGAAACTCGACCCCTATCTCAATGTGGACCCGGGGACCATGTCCCCGATCCAGCATGGCGAAGTCTACGTGACCGACGACGGGGCGGAGACGGACCTCGACCTCGGCCATTACGAGCGCTTCACGGGCGTGCCCGCGAGCCGCGCCGACAACATAACCACCGGCCGCATCTACCAGGAAATCATTCAGCGCGAACGGCGCGGCGATTATCTCGGCGGCACGGTGCAGGTGATCCCCCACGTCACCGACGCGATCAAGGAATTCGTGCTCTCGGGCAACCAGGGCGTCGACTTCGTGCTCTGCGAGATCGGCGGCACGGTGGGCGACATCGAGGGGCTGCCGTTCTTCGAGGCGATCCGGCAGCTCGGCAACGAGCTCGACCGGGGCCAGACCTGCTACATCCACCTGACGCTGATGCCCTTCATCCCGTCCGCGGGCGAGATGAAGACGAAGCCGACGCAGCATTCGGTGAAGGAACTGCGCTCCATCGGCATCCAGCCCGACGTGCTGCTGTGCCGCTGCGACCGGCCGATCCCGAAGGACGAGCGCCGCAAGATCGCGCTCTTCTGCAACGTGCGCGAGACGGCCGTGATCCAGGCGATGGACGTCGACACGATCTACGACGTGCCGAGTGCCTATCACCTGGAGGGCCTGGACGACGAAGTGCTCGCCGTCTTCGGCCTCAAGGACGCCGAAGAGCCGAACCTCGCGAGCTGGCAGACCATCACCCACAATATCCGCGAGCCGGAAGGCGACGTGACCATCGCGATCGTCGGCAAGTACACCGGCCTCAAGGATGCCTACAAGTCGCTGACGGAAGCGCTCGTTCATGGCGGGATCGCGAACAAGGTGCGCGTGAACGTGAAATGGGTCGAGTCCGAGATCTTCGATACCGAAGACACGGCCTACTACCTCGAAGACGTGAACGGCATTCTGGTGCCGGGCGGCTTCGGCGAGCGCGGCAGCCAGGGAAAGATCCGGGCGGCGGAGTTCGCGCGGACGCGGAACGTGCCCTATTTCGGCATCTGCTTCGGGATGCAGATGGCCGTCATCGAGGCGCTCAGGAATGTCGGCGGGCTTTCCGGTGCCAGCTCTACGGAATTCGGGCCGACGAACGAGCCCGTGGTCGGCCTGATGACCGAGTGGATGCGCGAGAACGAACTCGTGAAGCGCGCGGCGAACGGCGACCTCGGCGGCACGATGCGGCTCGGCGCCTATGAAGCGTATCTGGCAGAGGGAAGCCGCGTCGCCGAGATCTACGGTTCGACACGGATCAGCGAGCGGCACCGGCATCGCTACGAAGTCAACATGACGTATCGCGACCAGATCGAGAAGGCGGGGCTCGTCATGTCGGGCGTGTCGCCGGACGGATTGCTGCCCGAGATCATCGAGATCCCGGAGCATCCCTGGTATGTCGGCGTGCAGTACCACCCGGAATTGAAGTCGAAGCCGTTCGAGCCGCATCCGCTGTTCCGCTCCTTTGTAGAAGCGGCGGTGGAGCAAAGCCGGCTCGTCTGAGGTGACGTCGCCAAACTGTCATATGTCGTGATGTAGAGTCGCGGCATGACAGAGATCACACCGCATTTCAGCTTTGCCGCGCCAGAAGACGGGCTGCTGAAACGCCGTGCGATCAGGTTCATCGAGAAACTCACCGGCCAGCCGGAATTCGTCTCGCTCTATCTCGGCAATCGCGCCGACCCCGTTCCGGGCGAACCCTTCTTCGAAGCGGCGCTGCGGCTCCTTGCGCTCGGGATCGACCATGATCGCGAACGGCTGGAGGCGGTGCCGAAGGAGGGACCGGTGATCTTCGTCGCGAACCACCCGTTCGGCGTGGTGGACGGGATCATCGCCTGCGTGCTGGCGGGACGCGCGCGGTCCGACTTCACGATCCTCATCAATGCGGTGCTGACGCAGCCTCCCGAGATGGAGGGCTACAGCCTGCCGATCGATTTCCGCGAGACGCCGGAGGCTTTACAGACGAACCTGCGTGCCAGGGCGGAAGCGCGGAAGCATCTTGCGGCGGGCGGGGCACTGCTGCTGTTTCCGGGCGGCACGGTGTCGACGCGCGCTTCGCTGCTGTCGGGCGAACCAGCGGGAGACCCGGCGTGGAAACCTTTCGTGGCGCAGCTCATCCAGCGCAGCGGCGCCACGGTCGTGCCCTTCTATTTCGAGGGCGAGAACAGCTGGGCGTTCCATGCGGTCAGCCATGTGAGCGCGACGCTGCGGCTCGGGCTGCTCTTCCGCGAGGTTCATGCCCGTATGGGCAAGACGATGGCGGTGAAGATCGGCGAACCGATCCCGGCCTACGCGCTCAACGGCATCGGTGACCGCACTGCCATCGCACGGCATCTCTGCCGGCTCACCTACGAGATGGGCGGGCGCGACATGCCTGTGCGGTACGGACAGCGGCTTTCACGCCGTCTCGGTCTCGAGGTGGAGGAGGCGGCGGGAGGCGAGCCGCCACGGCCCCGCCTCCGTATCGCCTACTGAGCTCAAGCCGTCTGCTTCTCTCCGCGAATAGAAGCCTGAACTTCCGCGAGAAGTTCGGCATTGCCGAACTGCGCAGCTTCCGCGTCCAGTTTGCCGAGCGCGAATTCCGGCGGCACGACTTCCGGGCCTTCGCCGGCGGCGAGCGGCGGCGTGTAGTAGCCGAGTGCATAGCTCCCCAACGAATAACCGATCAGGGCCTGAAGCTCGGGCGAGAGCGTCTTCGCGATCTCGGGCGGGCAGGAGAGGTACTGGTTCTCTTCCTGGCGGAGCCAGCCGAGCGTGTAGGTGATGTTGATGCCGATGCGGTCACCGTTCGACACGTTGGCGCCGCCGCCATGGAAGACGCCGCCGGAATAGACGAGAACCGATCCGGCGCTCATCTCGGCATAGCCGATCTGGTCGTCCGTCGGCTGATAGTCGTCGGCCCAGTCGAGACTGCCGGGGCAGACCTGCGTCGCGCCGTTCTCCTTCGTGAAGTCGGTAATCGCCCAGATCGTGTTGAACTGCGGCTCTAGGTTCTTGAGGTATGTGCCCCATGCCCAGCGGTCGCGATGAATCTGCTGTTTCGGCTGGCCCGGGCGGATGCGGATCACCTGCGTCAGGTGAAGCTGGATGCGTTCGCAGAAAGGTTTGAGGAAGCTCTCGGCCGCCGCCACGATCGTCTTGTTTGCGACCATGTCGCGGCAGGCGGCGGAGCGGGCGACGAGGGCGCCGGTGCGCGTGGTCTTGCGGCCGGTGAAGTCGTCGCGGCCGGGCTCGGTCGCGTCGATATAAGGCATGGTTTCGGTGAGGACCTGCGCGATCTGATCTTTCGTCAGCACATCCTTCAGGATGAGCGCGCCGTCACGCTTCAGCACGGCGAGGATTTCGTCGGGGCTGGCTGTGGCGGGCAGGGTTTCGAGCTTCGGCATTCTATCCTCCCTTTCTGGAGCGGCGCTTCTCTGGTTTCGGCAGGAGCGGGCGGAGCATGGCTTCGAGCTGCGCGCGCTGGCGTTCAGGCGGCCATTCCTCGCGTTCGAGCGTCGCGCGGATGCAGAAGCCGTCGATGATGGAAATGATCGCGTCGCCGGTGACGGCGGGATCGATATGAGCGGCGAGGAGACCTTCGCGCTGCTGGTAGCGAATGATTGCGGCAAGACCGTCGCGGAATTCGTCGTAATAGGCCTTGTTGATGCGGGCGAGGGCGGGGTCGCCGATGGCGCGGCTGAAGAAGCTCATCCAGACGCGCCAGTCGCGCATGTTCGCTTCGTCGACCGGCAGGATGAGGCTCGTGAGTTCGACCAGATCCTCCGGCTTTTCCGGGGTGCGCAGCATCGCGAGAATGTTCTGCGAGACATGGTCGAGGGCGGCGAGAAGGACCGCGTCCTTGTCCTCGAAATAGTGGGTGATGGTGCCGGTCGTCGCATTCGCGGCGCGGGCGACGTCGATGAGCCGGGTGTTATCGATGCCCTGCTCGCCGATCACCGAAATGGCGGCTCTGGCAATGTCGCGGCGGCGGGCATCATGGTCGATCTTTTTTGGCATAATGGTGATTATATAAAAATCCCGAACAGATGCAAGACGGGACTTCATCTGCGGGAACGCTGCCGACAGGTATGGCAAGACCGTCAGGCGGAACAGGAGCCTTCTTCGAAAATTGTCTTGTGGGAAAGCTGTTTTGCTCAGCAGCATGAAAGGCTGTCCCCGATGACGGAGAAGACCGATGAAGGACGTCGCTATTGTTTCCTATTGCCGCACGGCCATTGCCAAGGCGACGCGAGGTGCGTTGAACCAGACGCATGGCATTCCGATGGCCGCCCATGTGCTGAACGGGGCCGTCGAGCGGGCCGGAATCGAAGGCGGCGAGGTCGAGGACGTGGTTCTCGGCTGCGGTCTGCCCGAAGGCGCTACGGGACACAACGTGGCACGGAACGCTGCTCTCTGGGCGGGGCTCGGCACGGGCGTACCGGGCCTCACGGTCAACCGCTATTGCGGCTCGGGCGTGACGGCCGCTTCGATCGTCGCCAACCGTATCGCAGCGGGCGAGATGGATGTCGGCATTGCGGGCGGGGTCGAGAGCATCAGCCTGGTGCAGATGAACATCAACCTGAAGGGCTTCTTCTACGAACCCCTGCAGCAGAAGATGCCGGCCGTCTGGTGGTCGATGAACCAGACGGCGGACTACGTCGCCGAGAAATACGACATCTCCCGGGAGGCGCTCGACGCCTATGTCGTGAAAAGCCAGAACCGCGTGGCCGAGGCCGCAGCGGCCGGAAAATACGCCGAGGAAATATTGCCCTTCAGGACGGTGATGAAGGTGACTGACAAGGAGACGGGTGAAAGCAGCATGAAGGATGTGCTGCTGGACAAGGACGAGGGACCGCGGCCGGACACCAATGCCGAAGGGCTCGCGAAGCTGAAACCTGTTCTCGAAGGCGGCACGACGACGGCGGGCAACGCCTCGCAACTGTCGGATGGTGCGGCGGCCATGGTCATGATGGATGCCGATCTCGCACAGAGGCGCGGACTGCCGATCCTCGGGCTCTTCCGGGGCATGGGGCTTTCCGCCGTTGCACCCGAAGAGATGAGCATCGCGATCACGCCTGCCATCCGGGCGGTGATGAAGAAGCACGACCTCAAGAAAGATGACATCGACCTGTGGGAACTGCACGAGGCCTATGCCGTGACGACGCTCTACAACCAGCGGGAACTCGACACGCCCTGGGAAACCACCAATGTGAATGGCGGGGCGATCGCGCTCGGGCATCCCTATGGCATGTCCGGCATCCGCTATCTGGGCTCGGTCCTGATGGAGCTTGGCCGGCGCGGCAAGAGCAAGGCCATTGCAGGCGTCTGCACAGCGGGCGGGATGGGAACCGCTGCCTATCTTGAGCGGGTCTGACCGCGAAAAGAAGCGGGCTCATGTCTGCGCATGAGCCCGCCATTCAATCTTCGAAATGAAGTCCGCGCTCAATCCGCGAATTTGGGCCGGCGCTTTTCCAGGTTGGCCATGATGGCTTCCTTCTGGTGCGTGCCGCCGATGAGCTTGTCCTGCTCGACGGATTCCGACATGAGGATCGCGGCTGTGTCGCTGTCCGGCACCGCGTTCAGGATGCGTTTCGCGGCGCGGATGGCGGACGGGCTCTTGTCGGCGATCTCGCGCGCCGCGGCGAGCGCGTCGGCGTAAGGATCGTCGCAGAGGCGGGTTGCGAAACCGAGTGTGAGCGCTTCCTCCGCCTCGAAGATGCGGCCGGTATAGGTGAGGTCGCGGATGACGTCCTCGCGGGCGAGGGTGCGCATCAGCGCCATGCCGGCCATGTCGGGAACGAGGCCCCATTTGATCTCCATGACGGAGAAGCGCGTGCCGGGCGCGACGAAGCGCATGTCGGCGCCGAGCGCGACCTGAAAGCCGCCGCCGAAGGCGACGCCGTGAACGGCCGCGATGACCGGGACGGGCACGTCGCGCCAGACAAGCGCGGCATATTGCGCGCGATTGGCGATGCCGTGTGTGCGTTGTTCGAGACGGCCGGTGACCTCCGACTTGTTCGCTTCGCGCTCGCCGCTTGCCATGCGGCCGAAATTGCCCATGTCGAGACCTGCGCAGAAGGCGCGGCCTTCACCCGAGACGACGACAGCGCGGACCGACTTGTCGGCCTTGAGTTTCTCACCGGTGTCGAGCAGCGCCATGAACATCGCGTCGTCGAGCGCGTTCATCTTGTCGGAGCGGACGAGGCGGACATCGGCGACGCCGTCGGTGATCGTGGTCCTGATGCGCTCTTCCATGGCTCTCTCCCTGCTGGTTTTCACGTTTTCTTGCCAAGAGTCATAACCGCCCGGCGGGCGAATACAAGGCCATGAAAAAGACGCGGTGCTTTACGTCGCGTCACGAACGAAGCGCGCGGGAGAGCCGCCGTTCCGACGGTCCCCTCGCCAGGAAGCTGTGATATAGGCTGGCCGGAAGGCATTCATCGAGGGAGAGGCGCAAGCCGGAGAAGCATGGGACAGGCAGTGGCAGTCGAGGGCAGGGCGGAGGAGATCGCCGCCAGGGTCGAGGATTTCGTGCGGAACGTCGTTGCGCCCTATGAGCAGGACCCGCGCTGCACGGCCCACGGTCCGACGGAAGAACTCGTTGCAGAACTGCGCGGCAAGGCGCGTGCCGCCGGCGTGATGACGCCGCACATTCTCGGAGACGGCAGCCATCTGACGCAGCTCGAAACGGCGCTCGTTCTCCGCATGACCGGACTTTCGCCACTCGGACCCGTCGCCTGCAACACCGGCGCGCCGGACGAGGGCAACATGTATCTCCTGGGCAAGATCGGCAGCTCCGAAATCCGTGAGCGGTTCCTGAAGCAGCTTGTCTCGGGCGACGCACGTTCAGCCTTCTTCATGACGGAACCCGCAAGCGAAGGCGGGGCGGGGTCAGACCCCTCGATGATGAAGACGACCTGCCGGAAGGACGGCAATCACTGGGTGATCAGCGGGCGCAAGACCTTCATTACCGGCGCCGAAGGCGCGAAGGTCGGCATCGTCATGGCGAAGGGCGACGACGGCGCCTGCATGTTCCTCGTCGACCTGCCGCATCCGGCAATCCGCATCGAGCGCGTGCTCGATACGATCGACAATTCAATGCCGGGCGGCCATGCGACCGTCGTCATCGACGAATTGCGGGTGCCCGCGGACCAGATGCTGGGCGAGAGCGGCGAGGGCTTCAAATATGCACAGATCCGGCTCAGCCCGGCACGGCTGTCGCATTGCATGCGCTGGCTCGGCGCCTGCATCAGGGCGAACGAAATCGCGACGGACTACGCCAATCGCCGCCAGGCTTTCGGCAAGGCGCTGATCGACCATGAGGGCGTCGGCTTCATGCTTGCCGAGAACCTGATCGATCTGAAGCAGGCGGAGTTGATGATCGACTGGTGCGCGCGGGTCCTCGATACGGGCTCGCTCGGTACGGCGGAAAGCTCGATGGCGAAGGTTGCCGTCTCCGAAGCGCTGATGCGGATTGCCGACCGCTGCGTGCAGGTGATGGGCGGGATGGGCGTGTCGGGCGACACGATCGTCGAAAAGATCTTCCGCGAAATCCGCGCCTTCCGCATCTATGACGGTCCGACGGAAGTCCACAAGTGGTCGCTCGCCAAGAAGATCAAGCGCGACTGGGCCGGCAAGTCCCACTAAGGAGGATGCCCGCCTTCAATGCGGGAACATGGCGTTGAAGAGCCACTCGGCCTGAGCGACGAGCCGCTCGGTCGTATAGTTCTTCGGGTCGGTGAGCCGCAGATGGACGAGCTGCTCCGAAATGGCGAGGAGCATCCGGACGGCGAGCTCGGGGTCGGGATTTGCGAGGTCCGGCCCGTCGATGCCTTCCGCCTTCAGCCCGGCCGCAAAATGGGCCTGTGTCATTTCGCGGGCCTCTCCGAGCCGTTCGTAGAGTTCGGGCGGGCCGCCCTGGCTCGGCATCAGCAGCATGCGCCATGTGGCCGGAGAGGCGTCCACGGCTTCGAGAACACCGGCGACGCCCGCCGCGTAGCGGGACTGACCCCTCGCAGGTTCACGCTGTCCGGCCTTGAGAAAGGCCTCGGCGGCGCTCCTGTATTCCCGGTCGACCATGGCAAGAAGGAGTCCGGAGAGATTGCCGAACTGCTGGTAGATGACGGTGCGGCTGATGCCGCAGGTTTCGGCCACCCGGTCGAGCGTGACAGCGTGGAAGCCTTCGCTGTCCGCCAGATCGCGGGCGACGTCCATGATCTGCCCGCGGCGCTTCTCGACGCTCATGCGGCGCCGGGGCGCTGCCTTTTCTGCTGTGGTCTTGCGATTCATGCTTGCTGTCATCCTGCGCCGACTGTAACTTACAAATTGTAACTTATGAATTGTAAGTTTTCCGGAGGGAAGCGATGGAAAGTCTGGAGGCCTTGCAGGCAAGGGTCGTGGCACAGCGGGACAAGCTGCCCGACATGTACGGCAACGTGGACTTCTCGATTACGCCGGAGCGCTTTGCGGGCGACCTTGACGATACGAGCATGCAGCTCAACGAGGGCGACCGGGCGGCGCGGCAGCGGCTGCTCTCGGACCCGGAGACCGTCGCACGCGCGCGCGCCTACACGATGCTGGGCGATGCGACGGCGGATGCCTATGCAGCGCTCATGCCGCAATACGGCTTCCGGCCACTTGTCTCGATGCTGACCGAAGCATGCGACAAGGGCGTGGAGAATGTGCCCGATGCGCCGCCGGAACTCGTCGCCTTCATCCGCGAGATGGAAGCGACCCCCGCCTGGATCGACATGAGCCTGATCGAGGAGGGAGCGCGGGTAAGCCGGAACCCGACTGCCAATCTCGCGCCCTTCGTGGTGCGCGGCGCTTTCGTCGCCACATTCCTGAACAAGTATTCCGCGCTGCCGATGGCGCTGACGGGCACGCTGTCGCATGAAACGGCGGTGCGCCGCATCAAGGAGACGGCCAGCTTCTTCACAACGACCTCGCTTCCCGGCGCGCTTACTCGATACGGCACGGGCTTCAAGGCGGCGGCGATGGTGCGCCTCATGCATTCCATGGTGCGTTTCAACATCCTGAGAAGCGGGCGGTCATGGGACGTGAACACGTTCGGCATTCCGGTGCCGCAGGTGGATCAGATGCCGGCGGGCACGATCGCGGTGTTCCTGCTCGCGTTCAAGCTGATGCGCGAAGGGCGGACGGAATTCACGCCGGCCGAACGCGCCTTTGTCGAGTTCAACCGCTATCGCTGCTGGCTTCTCGGCCTGCCGGAAGAACTGCTGCCGACAACGCCGCAAGGCATCTACGATGCGATGGTCGTCTATTCCGGCACGCTCCGGGACGGCTATGACGACGAGACCTGTGGCGCGCTGGTGCGCGCGACCATGGCGGCCTATTTCCCCTCGGACAAGTCGCTCAAGAGCCGCATCTTCAACGCGCTTGAACGGGCCTTTGCGCGCGTCTATTTCAATCGCGCCTTCCTGCGCGGCGACAAGACAGGCAAGGCGAAGAAGATGGGCGTGGAGCTCAGGCCCTACGACATGCCGCTGTTCATCGCGCTGGGGCTTTTCGTCTTCGGGCGCGAGAAACTCTATGCGCTGGCGCTTCGCATACCGGGGCTTCGCGACGCGACCGACCGGCGGCTCATCAGGAAGATCGACAAGCTCCTCGTCGAGTATGGTCATGCGGAGTATACGACCGACGCGTCGAAATATTCCGACGATACGATCCGGACTGCTCACGCAAAGGCGGCATGAGGAAGAGGGCGATCACGCCACCGCGCTCTCGGGCTGGGTGTTCACCATGCGCGGCAGTGTGACCGTCACGACCGTGCCGACGCCCGGCTCGCTCTCGAGCGCGAAACGGCCCTGCATGACGTGAAGCAGTTCGGTGACGAGGGCGAGTCCGAGGCCTGCACCCTCGAAGGCGCGGTCGAGACCGGCATCCGCCTGCCAGAACGGCGTGAGAGCCTGTTCGACTTCCTCTTTCGACATGCCGATGCCGGTATCCCGGACGCGGACGATAGCGCCGCCGTTTGAATCGCCACAAAGCTGCAGCGTCACCGAACCTCCAGCGGGAGTGAACTTTACCGCGTTGTTCAGCAGGTTGATCAGAACCTGCTTCAACCGGCGCTCGTCCGTCTCGATTGCGGGGAAGGGCGGCGTTGCGTCGAAGATCAGTTGCACGCCGCCGCGTTCGGCCCGGCCGCGAACGATAGACAGGCAGTTGTTGCAGACGCGCGCGAAATCGATCTTCTGAGACGTGATGGCGAGACCGTCGAGTTCGATGCGCGAGAGGTCGAGAATATCGTTCACGAGCGAGAGCAGATGAGTGCCCGCGTTGTGAATGTCATGGGAGTAGCCCCTGTAGCGCGGGCTGCCGAGCGGACCGAAGATTTCCTGCTGCATGGCCTCGGAGAAACCGAGGATCGCATTGAGCGGTGTGCGGAGTTCGTGGCTCATGTTGGCAAGGAATTCGGTCTTCGCCTTGTTTTCACGTTCTACAGATGCGTAGAGCTGTGCTTTCGCCAAAGCCGTGGCCAGTTTTTTCTCACGTACATCGGCATCGGCTCGCATGGCAATAAGACGATGGTAGGCGCGCAGTCGGATTTCCTGTGCAAGCGCGGCCATAACCATTGCCATGAACATCATGAAGCTGAAATGAACACTCTCGTCCGCGAACCCGACGGTCGAGCGCACCACAGCAAACCAGATAGACAGGATAAAGAGGAAAGAAACAACAAGATGAATGCGGGAAAGAAAGAAGAGCCCCATGGCAACGACCAGAAGCCCGAAATTAGTCGATTGATACACGTCGTCCGTCAGATACATCTGGACGGCTGAGTTCAAGACGCAAAGCCCGACAAGAGTAAACCCGGCAGCATGAGAGAATCGATTTTCGAGGAATTCGAATTTGACTCCAAGACCTATTGCCGCGGATACCGCCGCACTGACAAGCGCAATTGCGATCATTTCCAAACGCAGTGCGGGCGGTAGAACGACTGCGTGCGCCACGGCAAAGATCAGGAACAGAACCGCTACACACATTGAGACGGGGAAGAGCGAGTCGTGGAACGTCGCATTCAGTTCAAGTCTGATGCGATCTGCTTCCGGATATTCCGCCATCCGGTTTTTCTGCGGCACTTAAGGGCACTCCACGCGCGCGAAAAGCCCAATGCCTTCCACGCTTATCCCCCAATCGGCAGACTAGAAGGCGGGCGTAAAATAAAACTTAATCGAAAGTTGAACGGTTGGTTCGTCGATTAACCCCGTCCGCGATAGGGCGCGACGCCCTGATCGGGGACCCAGACACCCGCAGGAAGCTTGCCTTTCTGCCAGAAAACGTCGATCGGAATGCCGCCGCGTGGATACCAGTAGCCGCCGATCCTGATCCATTTCGGGACGAGGGTTTCGGCGAGACGCTTGCCGATGGCGACAGTGCAGTCCTCGTGGAAGGCGCCGTGGTTGCGAAAGGACTGGAGATAGAGCTTCAGCGATTTCGATTCGACGAGCCATTTGCCCGGCACATAGTCGATGACGAGGTGAGCAAAATCCGGCTGGCCCGTCACCGGGCAGATCGAGGTGAACTCCGGCGCCGTGAAGCGGGCGACGTAATTCGTATCGGAATGCGGATTGGCGACGCGCTCCAGCACGGCCTCTTCGGGCGAGGAGGGGATGGATGCAGTCTGCCCGAGCTGGGTGAGGGACTTGCCGGGTTTCTTCGCCATCATTCTTCTCCCGGTCCGTCGTAGATGCAGCCCTCGCGGCAGGAGGCGCGGTGCACCTCGACACGCGATATTTCCGGCAGTGGCGTCGCGAGCGCGTTCCATATCCAGGCGGCGATGCGCTCCAGCGTCGGGAATTCCAGACCCTCGATCTCATTGAGGAGATGGTGATCGAGTTGTTCGCGCACCGCCATGACATGCCGTTCGAGATCCTCGAAATGACGAACGAGACCGGTCTCGGGCGAAGGTTTGCCCGCGAGCCAGACGACGACGCGGAAGGAGTGGCCATGCATTCGCCGGTTCGGATGACCTTCCTCCGCATAGGGCAGGAAATGCGCCGCGTCGAAAAAGAATTCCTTGTAGATCTTCATCACGGAATACCGATCAGCTTGTGAGTCTGGAGGCTGAGCCGCCATTTCGGATGCGCGAGACAATAGGCCGTCGCCGCGCGTGTGTTTTCCTCCCGGTCTGCACCGTCCATCGGCTGCAGAAAGAAATACCGGAAGTCGAGCTCCTCGAACCGTTCCGGCATCGCCCTTGCTTGCGGATAGACGAGTTTCAACTCATGACCCGTCATCTGCTTCAGCTCCGCACCGGCCTTGGGGCTGACGCAGATCCAGTCTATGCCTTCGGGCGCCGCGAGCGTTCCGTTGGTTTCGATGGCAATCTCGAAGCCGCGCTCGTGCAGTGCGGCGATGAGCGGCGCATCGAGCTGGAGGAGAGGCTCGCCGCCGGTGCAGACGACGAAGCGGTTTTCTCCGGTGCCCGTCTCCCATGTCCGCTCCACCGCATCGGCTAGCGCGGCGGCGTCACGGAACTTGCCGCCGCCCATGCCGTCGGTGCCGACGAAATCCGTGTCGCAGAAGGTGCAGACGGCATCAGCCCGGTCTTCTTCGCGCCCGGACCAGAGGTTGCAGCCCGCGAAACGGCAGAAAACGGCCGGCCGGCCTGCGTTCGCCCCTTCGCCCTGCAGCGTGTAGAAGATTTCCTTCACCGAGTACATGGGCGTCAGGCTCCCGCCGCGATGAAGGCGGCATGGCCGCGTGCGCGGAGCTCGCAGGCCGGGCAGGCGCCGCAGCCGTAGCCCCAGTCGTGACGGTGTTCGCGGTCGCCGCGGTAGCAGGTGTGGCTTTCCTCGACGATGAGATCGACGAGCCGGCTGCCGCCGAGTTCCCGCGCCAGCGCCCAGGTGGCGGCCTTGTCGATCCACATGAGCGGCGTTTCGAGCGTGAAGGGTTTGTCCATGCCGAGAGAGATCGCCTTTTCGAGCGCGGCGATCGTCTCCGAGCGGCAGTCGGGATAGCCGGAGTAGTCCGTCTCGCACATGCCGCCGACAAGGGCCGTCGCGCCGCGCCGGTAGCCGAGTGCCGCGGCATAGGTGAAGAAGAGGAGATTGCGGCCCGGGACGAAGGTCGTCGGCAGGCCGTTTTCGCCCATTTCGATCTCGACGTCCCGGGTAAGCGCGGTCTCGCTGATGCGGCCGAGTTCGGCGAGCGAGATGGTGTGATCGGGACCGAGCTTCGGTGCCCATTCGGGGAAAGCGGCGAGACCCGCGCGGATCGCCTTGCGGCAATCGAGTTCGACGGCATGGGCCTGGCCGTAGTCGAAGCCGACGGTCTCGACCTCGTCATAGCGCGCGAGCGCCCAGGCGAGACAGACCGTCGAGTCCTGTCCGCCGGAGAAGAGCACGAGTGCCCGCGTGTTCGCCGATTCAGCCATTGCCTGTCGCTCCGTTCGGGGGTGTTGAACAGGAGCCGTTCCCCGCCGTCAAGCGGGCAAAGAAAGGCCCCGGAAAAGCGTGCCTTTCCGGGGCCTTGTTCGTCACTCTTAACTTCGGATCAGAACGAGTAGGAAACGCTCGCCATGACGAAGTCGCGGTCGAAGGTCGGGTTGTCCATGCCTGCACCGAAGATGTTGGTGTAGCTCAGGCTTGCCCGGTAGGTGCTCTGATAGTCGGCGTCGATGCCGATCGAGATCTGCTTCATGCCCTTCAGATAGTTCGCCGTGTTCGGTCCGGGCGAATACCCCGAAACGTCGTGCCGCCAGGAGATGTTCGGCGTCAGCGTGAACGCCGTGCCGAAAGCATTGTTGTAGGTCGGCGCGAACACCATGCGATAGCCGCTCGAGAAGCTCGTCGCGTATTGCGGGTTGTTGAAGGTCGGCGAGAGGACCGCGGCACCAAACGGATTGCGGACGCCGCCTTCCGGGCCGACACGGTTGAGCGGATAGTCGCCCGCATCCGGCACATAGACGAAGCCGGCGTTGAAAACGAAGACCGTCGTGTCGGAACGCAGGAAGGCGGAAACCGGATCGCTCGTTCCCCAGAGCTTGACGGTACCGATCTGGCCCTGCAGCGCATCGAGCTCGATCATGTGGACCGTGTCCTGGTTCGGGCCGGCTGCCGGAAGCTGGCTGACCGGGCCAGGCGAACCCGTGAGCGGGCCGGAGGCGCCGGTGCCGTCGAGCTGCGAGGCGTTCTGCTCGAGATCCGAGACGCCGAAGGGCATGTCGGGCGAGAAGGAGAGTTCGCCGGAAACAGCCGTGCCGCTGACGGTGGTGGCGAAGCTTGCACCCAGGGTCTCGATGGTCGGGAAGCTGTAGAAATATTTCAGCTGACCGGCGGCATAGGCGAACGCCGCCTGGTTGAACGGGTCCGTCGGAGCCGTGCCGCAAACGCCCGGAACGGCGCCGGTACCGGTGATCTGGGCGCAAGCGCTGTCGAGATCGTCCGGACCGGTGGTGAAGCCGAGATAGGGCAGACGGCTCGTGTAACGCACGCCGTAGAAGCCGAAGTCGACGCCATTGCCGAGTTCTTCCGCGTAGTAGCGAAGCGCGACGCCGAACTGGTCGGTTTCGCTTTCGATGCGGTCGGACGAACGCTGCAAGGCGATCGGGACCAGCGGGTTCGGCGGGAAGGTGCCGGGCGGGAAGGCGAGGTCGGGATTGTCGACCATCGCATTGAGGAGGCCCGGCAGCGAGCCGCGGCCGACGATGTCGTCGGTTGAGAAGAAGGAGCCGGCCGGATCGAGCTCGGTGTATTCGTAGGCGAACTGCCAGAAGGCTTCGACCGAGAAGTTCGGCGTGATCGTCGTCGAGGCAAAGAGCATCGGCATCGGCGTCAGCGCGTCCTTGAGCTCCGCGCCGGGCGTGCGAATGCGGGTAACGTCGATCGCCTGGAAGGCGTTGATGCCGCCCTGAATGAAGAGGCTCTCACCCCAGTTGAGCACCTGCTTGCCGAAGCGGACGGTCGTGTAGTGGCCGTCGATATCCCAGTTGCCGTAGACGAAAGCGTCCAGCACGTCGACGTCATAGTCGAGCTGGTCCTTGGCGTTGGGATTCAGGTTGCGGAATTCGAGGTCGTTCTCGGCATAGACGAAGTCGTAGAAAGCCGTCGGCCGGACGAAGAAGCCGTAGTTCTCCCAGGTGCCCTGAATGTCCATCGTGGCCTTCAGCGTCTGGTTGACGAAGTCCCACTGGTCGTAGTTCAGGTTGCCGTTGTCGGAATTGATGCTCGTGCCGCGCCCGTCGCCGTTGAGGCAGCCGCCATTTACTGTGTTGTACTTCGTGCAATCACGATCGCTCGCGCGCATGGTGATGCCGGCCGAAACGGTCGTGTCGACGGAGACGTTGAGGTCGCCGAAGACGAAACTTTCCGCCGAAGCGGGCGAGGTGAAGAGAAAAGCCGACGCGAACGCTGCGGCAAGCGATGCTGCCCCCAGCCGGCACGTGCGACGCAGTGCCGGTTCGTTCGTGACAGGGGTAAATCCTGCCGATACTATCATTTTTAAGGTTCCTCCCGACTGGATGGATTCTTGGTTCTGCCCCGAGACAAGCGGCGGATTGAGAAGTGGTGACCGGCTCCGCCGGAACCGGCCACGAGTTGGTGAGGGATGCTGACCTTTGCGACGATCGAGGAGGGATATTCGCTTTAGGTCAATCTGTTATGAGTTCAATAACGTTAGGTGAAAAACACCTAGTAGTAAGGGGACTATACTAAAACGGCACACCAGACAAGTGCCGGTCTGCTGACGGGGGAGGAAGCGGATTGAATACAAAGGAACTGTTGCTGAGTGTCCTCATGTCCGGGCCGGCCACGGGGTACGACATCAAAAAGACGATGGAAAACGAGGTTTCGACGCTGCTCGATGTGAGTCTTTCGAACCTCTATCCGGCCCTGAACGAGCTGGCATCCGAAGGGCTCGTTACCTACCGGAAAGTCGAGCAGGACAACCGGCCGAACAAGAAGATCTATGAGCTGACGGAGGCGGGAAGAGGAGCCTGCCTCAATGCGCTCATGTCCGGCAATGCACGTCATCGCCTGCGCTCGGAGTTCATCTTCATCCTGGCCTATGCGCCTTTCCTGCCGCGATGGCGGGTGAAGGAACTGCTGGACCAGCGGCTTGCCGGCACGAACGAGACGCTGAAGGACCTCGACCGCCGTGAGGCGGAGGAGGCCCTGCAGGAGGGACAGAAGTTCTGTATCGGCTTCGGCCGCGCCATGATGGAGGCGCAGCGCGACTACATCCTCAATCACGGGGCATCGCTGCTGAAGAGTTGCCCGGAGGATGTCGCGGTGCTGACGCACGCCTGAAGCGTGTTCTTCGTTGCACAAAAAAGAACGCCCGGGCTGGTACGGCCCGGGCGCTCAGTCGACGTGAGACAACAGTCCCCCGTCAGAAGGTCAGTTCGAGACCGCCCTTCACGGAGCGGCCACATATGGCCCGCGCGGTCCCTGTGAGGGGGACGTGACGTGCGTAGTCGCCTTCTGGAAAGTCGAGGCGCGTTCGAAGCCGAGGCCCAGTTCCGCTTCTGTGTCGTCAGACCGAGGACCAGACCGAGAGGCAAGGCACCAGCGCCAACAACTCTGTCCGCATTCGGTCGTGAAGAAATGCCGCCGGAGAGCAAGGCGGGCGACCGGGTACGCGGTTCGGCATGGCCCGCGAACGCGGAACGCGCGTATTGCAAATAAAAGTCCTTCGCAATTATAAATTGAGAATCCATCGCAATGAGTCATGGCGTGTTGCGCCGCCCCGTCCGGCGGACAAACGACGGAGAGGCGGATTCGTGATGACGAAGGGCAGGATCAGGCCGCGCGCGGCAATGCTGACGGCAATGCTGGTTCTTTTCGGTCCGCAGACTGCCGATGCGGAAGACCTCTTCCATGTCGAGACATCCACTGAACCGGCCTATCCGTCGCTGTCGATCGGGCGTTCACCGATCTATGGCGAGGGGTTCGAACACTTCCCGTGGGTCAATCCCGAAGCCCCGAAAGGGTGCAGGCTGACGGAATCGGCGCGCGGCTCCTTCGACAGCCTCAACACCTGGATCGTGAAAGGACGCTCGCCGACGCCGATCCATGGTCTCGTCCATGACAGCCTGATGGTGGAATCGCCCGATGAGGACATGGTCGCCTATGGGCTGATCGCGAACAGGATCGAGTCGTTCGAGGAGGGGCGGCGCACGGTCTTTCATATCGATCCGCGCGCCCAGTTCCATGACGGGCATCCGATCACGGCACAGGATGTCGTCTTCTCCGCGGAGACGTTGAAAGAGAGCGGCGGGCCGTTCTTTCAGATCATGTTGAAGGGACTGGAAATAGAGGCGCTCGACGACGACCGCGTCGAGCTGCGTATCCCGCAGGGCATGGACCCGACAGTGATCCTCGAGTTCGCGACTCTGCCCGTGTTGCCGGAGCATTACTGGACGTCGCGAGATTTCGGCGCGACGACGCTGGAGCCGTTTCCCGGCAGCGGGCCTTATCGCATCGGCAAGGTGGATGCGGGGCGGCGTGTCGTGCTCGCACGTGTCGAGGACTACTGGGCGAAGGAATTGCCCGTGAACAAGGGCCGCTTCAATTTCGATGAACTGGCCTACGAATATTTCTTCGACGAGATCGGCGCCTTCCAGGCTTTCCTGGCGGGCGATATCGACATGTTCGTGGACAGCAATGCACGCCGCTGGACGACGATGTATGACACGGAGGCTGTGCGCGAAGGACGCATCAAGCGCTACCTCGTGGATTCGTGGTGGCCGCTTGGCATGAACGGCTTCTTCTTCAACCTGCGCGATCCGCGCTTCGCCGATGTTCGCGTCCGCAAGGCGCTTGCGATGCTGTTCGATTTCGAATGGCCGAATGAAAACGTCTTCCATGGCGCCTATCGCCGGACCACGAGCTACTTCCAGAACTCGGAATTCGTGGCGAACGAGCCGCCGACGGAAAAGGAGAAGGCGCTGATGCAGCCGTGGCGAGAGCGGCTGCCCGGCGAGGCCTTCGAGGAAGCCTGGTCGCCGCCGGAAACGGATGGCTCTGGCCGCGACCGGGACAATTTCCGCAAGGCGCTCGACCTCTTCGCCGAGGCCGGCTGGCATTACCGCGACGGGAACCTGCGGAACGAGGAGGGAGAGGTTTTCTCCTTCCGCATTCTCGCGAACAGCCAGTCGCAGGAAGTGGTGCTCAATCCGTTCTTCAACAATGCGCGGCGCGCGGGTATCGATGCCGGGTTCGAGGTAATCGACAACGCCGCTTATGAAGCACGGCTCAAGGAACGGCGTTTCGACATTGCCTACCGCTTCTATATTCCGCCCGCGATTCCGGGTGACGAGCAACTGCGCATGTGGGGGTCGCCCGAAGCGGCGGCGGCGATGCGGAATACGGAGGACAATCTGAGCGGTCTTGAAGACACGATGGTCGATGCCTTCGCGACGAAGCTCAAGGAGGCCCGGACGCTGGAGGACAAGAAGCTTTATGCAAAGCTGCTCGACCGGGCGCTGCAATGGGGCTTCTATGTGATTCCCTCCTTTCACGACCCGAATGCCATGGGCCGCGTCGCCTATTGGGATCGCTTCGAGCGACCGGAGGGATTGCCCGGCAACGGTACAGGTGGAGATAGCTGGTGGTGCAAGGCGGCCGAACGGCAGGAAGCGGCGGGGCCTCTGGAAAAGGGCCGTTCCTGACGGCCGATTCCGCGAATAGGGCCTTTCGTCCGGAGCCCCCGTCCGCTATGTAACCGCCACCGGGCGGGAGGCCCGGTTCGCCTTATCCATCGAAACAAGAGACGGGACGACATGGCCGCCATCATCGACATCATCGGTCGCGAAATTCTGGACAGCCGGGGCAATCCGACGGTCGAGGTGGACGTGCTGCTGGAGGACGGATCGCTCGGCCGGGCGGGGGTGCCTTCGGGCGCCTCGACGGGGGCGCATGAGGCGGTTGAGCTTCGCGATGGTGGTGCCCGCTACAAGGGTAAGGGCGTCCAGAAGGCCATTGGTGCGGTCAACGGCGAAATCTTCGACGCCATCGGCGGCATGGATGCGTCGGAGCAGATCCAGATCGACCGCGCGATGATCGAACTCGACGGTACGGACAACAAATCCCGCCTCGGCGCGAACGCGATCCTCGGCGTGTCGCTCGCCATTGCGAAGGCGGAGGCCGCCTCGCTCGGACAGCCGCTGTTCCGTTATGTCGGCGGCCCCGCCGCGCGCGTGCTGCCTGTTCCGATGATGAACATCGTGAATGGCGGCGAGCACGCCGACAATCCGATCGACATTCAGGAATTCATGATCATGCCGGTGGCGGCCGGCTCGCTTGCGGATGCCGTGCGCATGGGCTCCGAAGTCTTCCATACGCTGAAAGCCGAATTGAAGGCAGCCGGTCACAACACCAATGTCGGCGACGAAGGCGGCTTCGCGCCGAACCTTGCTTCGACGGAAGAAGCCATCGGCTTCATCATGAAGGCGATCGAGAAGGCCGGTTACAAGCCGGGCGAGGACATCTATCTCGCTCTCGACGCGGCCTCGACGGAGTTCTTCAAGGACGGCGTCTACGACCTCAAGGGTGAGGGCAGGAAACTTGATGCCGGCGGCATGGTCGACTACTGGGCGGATCTGGTCGGCAAGTTTCCGATCATCTCCATCGAGGATGGCATGGCCGAGGACGACTGGGAGGGCTGGAAGGCGCTGACCGACCGTATTGGCGGCAAGGTTCAACTCGTTGGCGACGATCTTTTCGTGACGAACAAGCGCCGGCTCAGCGATGGCATCGCGAAGGGCGTTGCGAATTCGATCCTCGTGAAGGTGAACCAGATCGGCTCGCTTACGGAAACGCTCGAGAGCGTCGAGATGGCGCACAAGGCGAGCTACACCGCCGTGATGTCGCATCGTTCGGGCGAAACGGAAGATGCGACCATCGCCGACCTGGCGGTTGCCACGAATTGCGGACAGATCAAGACGGGCTCGCTTGCGCGCTCCGACCGGCTCGCGAAATACAACCAGCTCATCCGCATTGAGGAAGCACTCGGGCCGACGGCGGAATATGCCGGACGTTCAATCCTGAAGGGATAATCGGGCAAACAACGGCTCCGCAGCGTAAATCCGCTTGACCGTTGGAATCGCTATATGATTCCCTCCTGCCTATGGACAGTTACGCCGTGATTCGCAGTTCCGAACCGCTCCGCCTCCGGCAGGCGTTGATCCCGTTCGTCTGCATCGTCGTGCTCGGCTACTTCGCCTATCATGCCGTTTATGGCCGTCACGGCTTCATCTCCTATCTCGATATCCAGAACCGCATCGACATGCTGGAGCACCAGCTTGCCGAGGTGGAGGGGAAGCGCGAACAACTCGACCGGCAGGTGGCGCTGCTCCGGCCTGAAAGCCTTGACCCCGATCTGCTGGATGAACGCGCCCGCGCGGCCCTCGGATATGCGAATCCGAACGAGGTCGTGATCTTTCTCGACCCTCCGGCGGGCAGTCCGCGCGCGCCGCGCTGATCAATCAGGATGACGGTCCGATAGCGGCCCCAACGTCACTTAACCGGTATCCGGTTAATTTGACATTTTTTCATTGAAACCAAACCTTTATGTTCCACTTCTAAAGTGTGGCGACGGTGCAATGCCGCGCCGCCATGCTTTTCCGCGTCACCGCAACGACCGGCTTCGAGGCCCAGAGAATGGCGTCCAGATCCACTTCCAAACCGGCGGCCAAGACCGCCGGTAAACCTGCCCAGAAGAAACAGGCAAAGAAGTCCGATGGCGGGCCGGCGCCGCTGTCCAAGGACGATGAACTGAAAGCCTATCGCGACATGCTGCTGATCCGCCGCTTCGAGGAGAAGGCGGGGCAGCTCTACGGCATGGGCCACATCGGCGGCTTCTGCCACCGTTTTACCGTGCCGGATGCCATTGTCCTCGCCGTGCAGCTCTCGCTCA
>CAJXOU010000063.1 GCA_913057645.1 uncultured Rhodobiaceae bacterium
TTCGTGTGGTGTGTGAGACGTCGTGGTGCTAGATTGAGTGCTGCGGGAGCGCGCGGGCTCACAACGGGTAGGGTCGTCGGCAGCGGCAGAGGTGTATAAGGGACCGGCATGGCGGGCTGCTGCCGGAGGCCGCGGGGCCCAGGGCGCGCGCGATCAACTGGCTGTTCGCGGCGCTCAACACGGTCGAGCCCGTCATCGTCGAGCGCGAGGCGGCCGGCTATGCCGAGCGCGACCGGGAATGGTATGGCGAGCGGCTCGCCCTGCTCGATGCGCGCGTCGATACGCGGCTCGGGCAGCTATCGAGGCGGCTCGGGCAAGCGGACTGGCTCGACGGCGCGTTCAGCGCGGGCGATCTGATGATGGTGACGGTGCTGCGGCAGCTCGAGGGATCGGGCCTGCTCGCGCCCTACCCCACCCTCACCGCCTATATCGCGCGCGGCGAGGCGCGCCCCGCCTACAAGCGCGCCTTCGAGGCGCAACGGGCGGTGTTCGAGCGAAGCCAGGGCGGCGGGTGAGCCCGGCGCGGGATTACGCCGTGTAACGCAGCGCGACCGCGCCGCCGGCGAGTTCCTTCCGGCCGGTGAGCTTCAGATCGAGATATGTCGAGAGCCCGGCGAAGGGCGAGGGCCCGTGGCCCGCGATCCGCGGATGGACGATGAATTCGTATTCGTCGATCAGGCCGCGTTCCGCGAGCGCGAGCGGCAGCGTCACGCCGCCGGTGGCGAGCCCCCTGCCCGGCTGCTGCTTCAGGCGGCGGACGGTCGCTTCCAGATCGGGCCCGCGCACGAGCTCCGCGTTCCAGCCGACCGTTTTCAGCGTGTCGGAGACGACATATTTCTTCGCGGCGTGGATCGTGCGGGCGAAGGGGACCATCCATTCGGGCATCCAGTCCGGCCGCTCGCCCGTCTCGGCGACGGGCCGCCACGCCTCCTCCATCATTTCGTAGATGACGCGGCCGAAGAGGAGCGCATCGGCCGCGGCGATGCCCTCGGCGGCGTGGGCATGCAGCGCCTCGCTCGGGATGCCGGCTTCATGATCGCAGCATCCGTCGAGCGTCACGTTGATCGAATAGCGAAGGGGTTGCATGCGGGAAACTCCGGCTCAAGGTCAGGCGATGGCGCGGAGCCCGGCGCGGACGGGTTCGGGATCGACGCCCATCTCGCGTTCGAGCGCGGCGTGTTCGCTCTGCCAGACCTTCATGGCGGCGCGGAGCGTCTTGCGGCCCTTCGCGGTCAAGGCGAGCTTGCGGCCGCGCCTGTCCTGCGGGTCGATGGCGACGGAGACGAGGCCGTCGCGTTCGAGCGGCTTCAGGTTCGCGGTCAATGTCGAGCGGTCCATCGCCAGGAACTTCGCGACCGGACCCATGGAATGCGGCTCCGGCCGGTTCAGCACATTGAGAAGCGAGAACTGGCCGCTGGTGATGCCGTGCGGACGGAGCGCCTCGTCGAAACGGCGGGCGAGCGCGCGGGCGGCGCGCTGCGCGTGCAGGCAGAGGCAGTTGTCGCGGATATGGGCGGTGGCGGCGTAGATGTCGTCGAACTGTTTCGTCATGACGCCTGCGTACAGGGATTTCCGGTTGATATCAAAGGAACGACATTGTATTGATATCAAACTATTTGGCAATCGGGTAAAGGGAGAGCGTCATGATCCGCCTCAGCGTGTTGAAATGGGTGCCGCCGTTCGCGCGCGGCTCGGTGAAGGAGTTCCGGGTGCGCTGGGCGCTCGAGGAAGCGGGGCTCGCTTACGAGGAGCGCGTGCTCGCGCCGGAGGACCAGGATGCGGCGGCCTATCGCGCGGTGCAGCCCTTCGGGCAGGTACCTGTCCTGGAGGAAGACGGGTTCGCGATGTTCGAGAGCGGCGCGATCATGCTGCGGATCGCGGAGAAATCGGACGCGCTGATGCCCGCCGACGAAAAGGGACGGGCACGGACGATGCAGTGGGTGTTTGCCGCACTGACATCGGTTCAGCCGGCGGTCGCCGAAGTGGCGGCGCTCGACTTCTTCTATCCAGAGGAGGAATGGGCGAAGATGCGCCGGCCGGGCGCGGAGGAATTCCTGCAGCGGCGGCTCGGGCAGCTTTCGGGCCGGCTCGAAGGCCGCAAGTGGCTGGAAGACCGCTTCACCGCGGGCGACCTGATGATGGTGACGGTGCTGCGCGATTTGCGCCACCGGGATTTCGTGGCCGGGCTTCCGGTGCTCGATCAATATGTGAAGCGGGCCGAGGCGCGGCCGGCATTCAAAAAGGCGCTTGCCGACCACATGGCGCTTTATGCGGAAGCGACGAAGGCCGAAGCGGCGGAGTGAGGCGGTAACCCACCCATCCATGTCATCCCGGCGAAAGCCGGGCCTTCGCCACGCCGAAGCGGCTTCGTCCGCGCAGGCGGGATCCATGGGCGGCGGCCACAAGCGGAGAGTCAGATGGACCCCGGCTTTCGCCGGGGTGACATTTTTATTTTTGGCGGCGCAGAAACTGAAAAGGCCGGATCGCGAGATCCGGCCTTTCGTGTTTCTAGCGATTTTAAGCCGCTTACTTTCCCTTCGGGGCCTGGTTGAAGGGGAGGTCCTTGTCGACGCGGATTTCGCCGGGGAGGCCGAGCACGCGTTCGGCGACGATGTTGCGGAGGATTTCATCCGTGCCGCCCGCGATGCGGTAGCCGGCCGCGCCGATCCACTGCTCCGTATACGCACCGTCGGCCGGCGAGAGCTTCCGGTCGCGGATGACGCCGCCCATGTCCTGCAGGTCCATGCCGAAGGAGCCGAGGTCCTGCATCTTCTTGGCGGCCACGATCTTGGAGATCGAGGACTCAGGTCCCGGCGTCTCGCCCTTCGAGAGCGCGGTCAGCGTGCGGAAGCGCGTGAACTTCAGCCCCTGCGCCTGCACATACCAGTCGGCGATGCGCTCGCGGACGCCGCCGTGACGGATCGCCGGTTCGCCCGCGATGGTCGTGTCGCGCGCGAGTTCGATCAGGTCGTCCGTGTCGGCATTACCCTGCGAACCGCCGACGGCGAGGCGCTCGTTCATCAGCGTCGTCAGCGCGACCTTCCAGCCGTCGCCGGGCTTGCCGAGACGCTGGCTGTCCTTCACGCGGAGATTGGTGAAGAAGACCTCGTTGAATTCCGAACCGCCCGACATCTGCTTGATCGGGCGCACCTCGACGGCGGGGTCCTTCATGTCGATCCAGAACATGGTGAGGCCCTTGTGCTTGGGCACGTTCGGATCGGTACGCGTCAGCAGGATGCCGTAGTCGCAGAAATGGGCGCCGGACGTCCAGACCTTCTGGCCGTTGATGACCCATTCGTCGCCATCCTTCTCGGCCCTGGTGCGCAGCCCCGCCACGTCGGAACCGCCGGCGGGCTCGGAGAAGAGCTGGCACCAGATTTCCTCGCCGCGGACGGCGGGGCGCACGAAGCGTTCCTTCGCCTCTTCCGGTCCCCAGGTCATGACGGTCGGGATGCACATGCCGAGACCGATGGCGAAGATGCCGCCGGGGACGAGATAGTTCGCTTCTTCCTGGCTGTAGATCACGTTGTCGATGGTGGTGCCGCCACCGCCGCCCCATTCCTTCGGCCAGGTGATGCAGGCATAGCCGGCATCGGCCTTCTTTTTCTGCCAGGCCTTCGACTCCGCGATCAGCGCGTCGAGGTCGCGCGGCAGTTCCATGCCCTTCGCGTCGGCCTTGCGGGTTGCGTTCTTGTCGAGCCACGCGCGCACCTGCTTGCGGTATGCGGCTTCTTCCGGTGTGTCGTTGAAATCCATTCTGAGTTCTCCCGGTTTTCGTTTGTCAGGCCGCGTTCTTCGCTTCGAGGCGCGAGACGAGTTTTTCTTTCCACTGGATCGGCGCGCCGATGGTGAGCGCGAGCAGTTTCGCGCGGCGATAGTGGAACTGGCAGTCGGACTCCCATGTGTAGCCGATGCCGCCATGCGTCTGGACGTTTTCCTGCGCGGCGAAGACATAGGCGTCGGAGCCGGCGATGCGCGAGGCGGCGGCGGCTTCGGGAAGCTCGGCGCCCTCGTCGTTCAGCATCATGGCGCCGAAATAGGCGTTCGACTTCGCAAGTTCCTTCTTCACATAGATGTCGGCGAGCTTGTGCTTGATCGCCTGGTAGGAGCCGATCTGGCGGCCGAAGGCGTAGCGCTCGAGCGCATATTCGCGCGCCATTTCGAGCGCGGCCTCGGTGCCGCCGACCTGTTCGAAGGCGAAGAGCACGGCCGCGCCGTCGAGGATGCGGGAAAGCTGCGACCAGCCCTCGCCCTGCTTGTCGCCCAGAATTTCGGCGGGGGCATCCTTGAAGGTCATGGTCACGTTTTCGCGCGAGGGGTCGAGGGTGCGGACCGCCTCGGAGGAAACACCGCCGGCCTTCGTGTCGACGATCGCGAGCGAGACCGCCTGCTCACCGGACCCGCCGGTGTTGACCGCGACGACGACGACGCCCGCCTCGCCGCCATCGGCGACGGGCTGCTTCACGCCGTTGACCTTGCCGCCCGAGAAGGCGGTTTCGATGTTGCGCGGATGGGCGGCGTGCGTGCCTTCGGAAATCGCGACCGTGCCGATCATTTCGCCGGAGGCGAGTTTCGGCAGCCAGGTTTCCTTCTGCTTCTGCGTGCCGAAGAGCTTGATCGCCTCGGCGGCGAGATAGATCGACGACGAGAAGGGAACCGGCGCGGCGGCGCGGCCGAGTTCTTCCGCGATGACGCAGAGCTCAAGCGCGCCGAGGCCGAGGCCGCCGAATTCCTCGGGGATCGCGGTGCCGGTGAGGCCCATGTCGACGAGGCCCTTCCAGACTTCCTTCGCATAGGGCTCATCGCCGTCGAGGACGCGGCGCGTGACGCTCATCGGGCATTTGTCGGCAAGGAACTTGCGGACCTGCTCCTTCAGCATCTTCTGGTCGTCGGAAAAATCGAGATTCATGATGTCTCCCTTGATGCCCCTTCGGAGGCTTTCGTTATCGGAATTTTACGGCGTCTTCCCGCGCCTTCAGGGCTTCACTTTGAAGGTGGGGGACGCAGCTGTTGGCGCGCATTCTCACCGCATTGGGGGCACATGAAAAGCCCCGTGCATTTGACGCCGCGTCCGCTTGGCATGCGGTGCGCGCGGGGGCGGCGAATCCGCGCCGCGAGGCGGGAATTGCGGGGCCCCGGCGTCAGGTGCGCCAGAGCCGCCAGAGGAGGAGACCGGCCAGGGAGAGGATGACGGCCCAGCCCGCAAGCAGCGTCAGCGCCATGCCGCGGATCATGCCATCAAGCTCGCGCACATCCACGCGCCCGGCATGCCAATAGACCCAGTCGCCGCCGAGCTTCGCGGCAAGCCCCGGCGCGCCGGTCGTGAGCACAAGGATGCCGTCGCCGGTCGCCGGGTCGATACGGGCCGTGGTTTCTATCGCCGGGAAGTTCATGCCCTCATGGCCGATGATGAAGCCGCCGCCCGGTGCTTCGGAATAGAGCATGACGCCGAGGCCCCAGATCGGGAGGCCGAATTGCGAGGCATGAGGCGTGCGCATCGCGGTCATGATGTCCCGCGGCAGAGCGGGATCGCGCGCGCCTTCCATTTGCGCTTCGAGGAAGCGGGTGAGGTCGGCCGCGCTGGCATGGAGCGAGGCGGCGGCAGGCGCGGCGAAGCTGCGATAGGCGCAAGCTGCGCCCGCCGCATCGAAACAGGGGGCGAGGCCCGCTTCCTTCGCGACCGCGAGGTCGAACGTCGCTTGCGGCATGCCGAGGGGGTCGAGGACCGCGCGCTTCATGTATTCGCCGAAGGGCTCGCCCGAGACTTCCTCGATCAGAAGCTGAAGCAGCGCATAGCCGCCACCCGAATATTGCCACGCGCCGGGCGCGCGGCCGACCCGGGTCCGCCCATCGGCGCCGGGCATGGGGTCCGCCGCTGCCGTCAGCGAGGCCTCGAGCGTCTGGACGGGCGTGCCCGGCTCGAAGCCCCCATAGCCGAGGCCATCCGTCAGACCTGCCGTGTGTGAGAGGAGGCGGCGCGCGGTGACCCCGTCCGCGCCGAACTCACTTTCGGGAAGCTGCCAGCGGGTGAGATACCCCGACACGGGCGCATCGAGATCGAGCTTTCCCTCCGCGGCGAGCTTCAGCACACCGACCGCCGTCGCCCATTTGCTGAGCGAGGCGAGCTGGAAAAGCGTGTCGCGGGCGACGGGGGCGCCGGCGGAAACATAGTGCTCGCCAAAGACCTTGCCCTTTTCGATCAGGACGAAGGCGACGGCGCCCTGCCCCTGCGCGTCGATCCCCGCAACCGATCTGGAAAAGAAAGAGGCGACATCCGTGCGCGGGCCCGGATCGGCGCGCAACCAGCCGTCGCGCGCGCCGATGATGACGAGGGCAGCCCAGAGCGCCATGGACAGCAGGGAGGCGAGCGTGAGAAGGGACAAAATGCGCATGGATGGATGTTATGCGCGTCCGGCGCTCTGCACTCAAGTTTCAGCGGGAGGCCGATGCCCGTCCTGCCGGGTGTCCGCTTCGCCCGTCTCCGCCTCGGCCGCTTCGAGGTTCGCCTTGATGCGGCGGAGCATGCCGAGGAAGGTTTGGTATTCGGCGGCCGTGAAGCCTTCGAGCGCCGTGCCGAACATGGCGAAGGCCGCGCCCCAGAGCTCATCATAGAATTCGTCGATCCTGCCCGTGAGATAGACGCGGCGAACGCGGCGGTCCGAGGGGTCGGGGCGGCGCTCGACGAGGGAGAGCTCTTCCATCCGGTCCAGAAGGCGGCCGAGCGGCGCCTTTTCCATCATGACGAGATCGGCCAGCTCGGTCTGGGTGAGGCCGTCGCGCTGCCGGAGTTCGGCGAAGACGCGGGACTGGGGCACCGTGATGCCGGTGCCCGACGCGCGCAAATGCTTGTCCCAGGCCTTCTGGAAGAGCCTGAAAACATCGCGGTGAAGCCAGCCGAATTCCTGATCCGGCAGGGCCTTTGCGTCTTTTGGGCTGTCGTCCGGCCGCATTTGCCGCAGCGCCTCCCGAAATCCTGTCTTCTATATCGTAACCAAGGATACTATAACAGGCTACACCTTCTTTCCCGCTTGCATGGCGGGCGGCTTCCCGCCACTACGGCGGGCGGGATCACGTGGGGCAAGATTATGTATTTCCGGATTATGCGGTTCTCTTCTGTCCGCGCGGCGGGCCTCGTGCTGGCGGCGGCGCTGACGCTGGCGGCCTGTGGCGACGACGCGCAGGAGGCCCAGGGCGAAGCGGCGCAGGAGGCGGTGAGCGTTTTCGCGGCGCCGGTGACGCATGCCGAACTCAGCGAACCCGTGACCGGCACGGGCACCATCGCGGCGCACAAGACGACGCAGATGGGCCCCCGCGTCGACGGCATCATCGAGGAGATCTTCGTTCGCGTCGGCGACCGCGTGAAGGAAGGCGATCCGCTGTTCCGGACGCGCGACGCGGAATGGAAACTCAAGGTCAGCGAACTCGACAGCCAGGTGAAGCTCGCGACCGCCGAAGCGCACAACATGCAGAAGACGTTCCAGCGAACGGCGGAACTGCACGAGAAGGGTTTCGCGTCGAACGGCAAGCTCGACGATGCGCGCGCGGCGCGCGATGCGGCGAACGCAAAGCTCGGCGTCGCCAAGGCGCAATATGCGACCGCGCAGCAGATGCTGGACGATTGCGTGGTGAAGGCGCCCTTCGACGGCGTGATCACCAGGCGCGACGTCGACGAAGGCAAGTTCATGGCGACCCGCATGGGCGGCATGGGCGGCGATAGCGGCGGCGTGCTGCAGATCATGAAGATCGACATCGTGGCGGCGATCGTGAACGTGCCGGAAATCTATCTCTCGAAGTTCGAGGTCGGCACGAAGGGGACAATCTTCCTCGACGGCATCGACAAGAGCTACGACTCCTATGTCGTCATCATCAACGACCGGATCGACCCCGTGACGCGGTCGGTGGAAGTGCGGCTTCCGATCGCGAACGAGGACTACGCGGTGAAGCCGGGCCTGTTCGCGCGGGCGGAAATCTATCCCGAGCCCCGCAAGGTGCTGGCGCTGCCCCGCGCCGCGCTGCTGGGCACGGAGGCGGCGCGCTATGTCTATGTGGCCGAAGACGGCAAGGCGAAGCGGGTGCCGGTGACGGTGCGCCAGATCGACGCGACGCGTGTCGAGGTGCTGAGCGGCCTCAAGGAAGGCGACGCGGCGCTGACGGGACCGAACGCGGCGCTGCTCGTCGAAGGGACGCCGGTGGCGCTTGAGAAAGATCCGAGCGCGGCGGCGAAGCAGACGATGGCGGGGAAACCCGGCGCGAGCAAGACAGCCGCGCCCTGACGGCGGCGGAAGGAGAAACCCATGTGGATTTCCGACGTATCTATCCGCCGGCCCGTCTTTGCCGTGATGGTGATCGCGGCGCTTGTCGTGCTCGGCTGGATTTCACTCGGGCGCATCGGCGTCGATCTGTTTCCGAAAGTGGAGTTTCCCGTCGTCTCGGTGACGACGACGCTCGAGGGCGCGTCTCCTGAAGCGGTCGAAAGCGACGTGTCGGACCCGATCGAGGAACAGGTCAACACGACGTCGGGCATCGAGACGCTTTCCTCGACAAGCGCCGAAGGGCTTTCCCAGGTCGTCATCCAGTACGAACTCGACGAAGACGTGGACGTGAAGGCGCAGGACGTGCGCGACAAGGTTTCGCTCGCGCGCGCGGACATTCCGCAGGATGCCGAACAATCCATCGTGCAGAAGGTGGACCCGGACGCGCAGGCGATCATGTCGATCATGATCGCCGGCGACCTGCCGATCCGCGACCTCACGCAGTTCGCCGACAAGACGGTGAAAGAACGGCTGCAGCGGATTTCGGGCGTCGGCTCCATCGACCTCGTGGGCGGGCGCGACCGCGAGGTGCGCATCTGGCTCGACGCGGTGAAGATGCGCGCCTATGGCGTGACCGCGGAAGACGTGACCTCCGCGATCCGGCGCGAGCATGCGGAAATTCCCGGCGGGCGGCTCGAAACGCCGGGCGGCATGTCGGAATTCTCGATGAAGACGAAGGGCGAGGTCTCGTCCGTCGAGGGTTTCCGCAACGTTCTCGTCGCCTTCCGGCAGGACGGCGCACCGACGACCATCGGCGACGTCGCGCGCGTGGAAGACGGAATGGAGGACGAGCGCTCCTATGCGGAACTGAACGGCAAGCGCGGCGTCTCGCTCGAACTGCGCAAGCAGTCGGGCCGCAACACGGTGGAAGTCGCGCAGGCGGTGCGCGCGGAACTCGACAACATCAGGAAGATCGCGCCGACGGGCATCGCGATCCAGACGGCGCGCGACACGGCGGTCTTCATCGAGGGATCGGCGGAGGACGTGTTCTTCGACATCCAGCTCGGCATCGTGCTGGTGGTGCTCGTGACGCTCGCCTTCCTGCTTTCCGTCCGCGCGACGCTGATCGTCGCCATCGCCATGCCGACATCGCTGATCGCGACCTTCTTTGCCTTCTACATCATGGACTTCACCATCAACATGATGACGCTGATGGCGATGTCGCTCGCGGTGGGCCTGCTCGTCGACGACGCCATCGTGGTGCTGGAAAGCATCTACCGGAAGCTCGAGGAAGGGCTGCCGCCGATGCAGGCGGCCGCGCAAGGCACGAAGGAAGTCGGGCTTGCGGTGCTGGCCGCCACCTTCTCGATCTGCGCGGTGTTCGTGCCCATCGCCTTCATGGACGGCGTGGTCGGGCGTTTCTTCTTCCAGTATGGACTGGCGATCACCTTCTCGGTGCTGGTGTCGCTTCTCGTGTCGCTGACGCTGACGCCGATGCTTTCGTCGCGCGTGCTGAAGCCCGGCGAGACGGACCCGGAGAATTACGGCCGCCTCGCGCGCTTCTTCGACGACGGCTACAACAAGCTCGACGCCTTTTACGGGCGGCTTCTCCACTGGGCGGTGGGTGCGCGCTGGATGGTGATGCTGGGCGCCCTGCTCACCATCGTGTTCGCCTTCTTCGTCGTGCGGACAATCCCGATGGCCTTCGACTCGCGCGCGGATCGGGCGGAATTTCTCGGCACGGTCGAGCTGCCTCTGGGCTCCGGCCTCGAGGAAACGCGGATCGTCGCCTCGCGCGTCGCGAATGCGATATCGGGCGTGCGCGAAATCGAAACCGTGTTCTACACCATCGCGTCGGACGCGCAGAAGAGCGTCCACAAGGCCTTCTTCTATGTCGGCATGACGCCGAAGGACGCGCGGGACGAGACTTTCATTCCGATCATGGATGCGGCGCGCGTGGCGATGCAGAAAGCCGCGCCGGAAGCGAAACATATTTCGCTCTCCGACGTGCCGTGGATCTCGGGCGGCGGCTTCTCGGAATTCGCGATGATGTACGTGATCCAGGGGCCTGATCTGGCGGTGATGGAGGAGAAGGCGAACGAGGTCGTGGCGCGGATGCGGCAGAGCCCGCTCTTTGCCGACGCGAAGACAAGCTACGATTCCGGCAAGCCGGAAGTGCAGGTGCTTGTGGACCGCAGGCGCGCGGCGGACCTGGGCGTGCCGGTGCGCTCGCTCGCGGAGACGATGCGGGCGATGGTCGGCGGCGTGAAGGCGGGATCGTTCGAGGAATTCGGGCAACGCTACGATGTGCGCGTGCGGCTGGAAGAAACGCAGCGCGACGATATTTCGAAACTCTCGCTCATTCAGGTGAAGGCAGCGAACGGGAGCCTGATCGACATTTCGAACGTCGCGCGCTTCGACGTCGCCGCCGGTCCGGCGCAGATCGAACGGCAGAACCGCGCCCGCCGCGTCGCGATCCTCGCAAACAACCCGGAAGGCGCGGCGCTGGGACCCGCCTCCGCCGAGCTCGAATCCTATCTCAACGATCTCGACCTGCCAGCGGGCTATTCGTGGGAGGCGGAGGGCCGCTCGAAGCGCATGAAGGAGACGGGAGCCGCCATCGGCTTCGCCTTCATGCTGGCGCTGATCGCGCTCTACATGATCCTGGCAAGCCAGTTCAACAGCTTCGCGCAGCCCGCGATCATCATGCTGTCGGCGCCGCTCTCCTTCGCAGGGGCCTTCGTGGCGCTGAAAGTCTCCGGGCAGGAGATGACGATGTTCAGCCAGATCGCGCTGCTGGCGCTGATGGGGCTCGTCATGAAGAACGGCATCCTGCTGGTCGACTACACGAACCAGTTACGCGAAACGGGAATGGGCCCGCGCGAGGCAGCGCTCAAGGCCGGGCCGGTGAGGCTGCGCCCGGTGCTGATGACGCAGATCGCGACGGTGTTCGGGCTGATCCCGGTCGCGATATCGGACAGCCAGGGCGCAGAGTTCCGCAATGCGATGGGCATTCTCGTGATCGGCGGACTGATCTCCTCGACGGCGCTGACTCTGATCGTGGTGCCGGTTGCCTATACGCTGATGGAGGATGCGCGGGCGAAGATGACCGGGATCGGCGTCTTCTTCCGGCGCATGAGCGCGAAGGCCGGGATCGGCAGCGGCAAGCCGCCGGGAGCGCCGGCCGAGTAGACCCGCCTGATCGACCGGGCGTCGCGCGACGTGCTAGGTTCCGAAACCTCTCGCCTTCGGGATTTGCCGATGATGTTTTTCACCAGAATCGCCGGACAGTTCTTCCGTCCGTCTCCGGAGGCGCGCGTCCTGAAACGGATGCCGCTCGACGCGATCAATCACAATTTCCACATCATGCCGAAGCTCGGGATCGTCTATGCGGCGATACCGAAGGTCGGCTGCTCGATGCTCAAGGCCGCGTTCCTTCGCTATCATGGAAGCGCCGAGTCGAAACGGCTCAAGCACATACACAATGTCGACAACCAACCCTGGGAGCATGTGAAGGATCGCGGTGTCGCAGACATGCTGAACCGGATTTCACGGGGAGACCTGAAAGCCGTAGCCTTCGTGCGGAACCCTTATGCCCGGACGCTGTCGTGCTACATCAACCAGTTCGATACAAGCGGCCTGGAGGGCATACCGGAAGGATTCCGGAAACGGCGCGAGCAGCTTATGGGCGACGCCGACAGGGTTCCGACATTCGAGGAATTCGTCGACGCCGTCGGCCGGCAGAGCACATACGAGATGAACGGCCACTGGCGGCCGCAGACGGAGCAACTGCTCTGGGGCGACATCGACTACACCTTCGTCGGACAGCTTGAAAACTTCGATGAGGGTCGCGGGCGGCTGAGCGACCTGGCGGGGCACGATCTCAAACCCTATTTCACGCGCTTCAGCTCGCACCATGCCGGCTCCGTGTCGCGGACCGGAGAATTCTATACTCCGGAAATCGCCGAGAAGGTCCGGCATATCTATGCCGCCGACTTCGAAACCTTCGGCTACGGCACCGCCCTGCCCTGAATTCCGGCAGGAAAGCCCGCCGTTCACGCCCGAAACGCGGCATTCCCGACAAACCCGCTCATTTCCTTAAGCGAACGCTAACCGCTTGCCGCCAATACTGAAGCCCGAATTTCAGACTTTCCGGGCGGAGGTTCTCGTCACATGGCGAAAGCGCAGTTCCACAAAAACCAGCGGGTCTATGTCAGGCCGGTCGGCACCTGGGCGACGATCGAGCGGATCGTACCGCAATGGGTCAAGGACATGGACGAGCCGTTGCGCATCCACTACGACGTCGGTCTCGGCCGGGAATTCGCGGCGAAGGAACTTGAAACGGAAGAAGTGGCCACCCTTTCCCATCTCGATCCCGAGATGGAGGAATGGCATGTGGTGCGCGTCGCAAACAAGTGGCGCTCGGCTGAGGAATGCCCGAACCATCCCGTGCCGGGGACGCATCCCGTCGTGGTGACGGGAAGCCATGACGGCGGCGGCTGGCGTGTACCGGGCATCGAATACGACATGACGCCGGACCGCGTGGAGTTGCAGGCGAAGGTGATCGCGGCGGCCCCGAAAATGATGGTCCTTCTGAACCGGCTCGCGGACTATGCCCGCCACAACCCGGAAAACCTGCCGGACGACATTATGACGCTGGCCGGCGACGCGGACGGCATCGTCTCGAGCATCATGGGACCGGCGGAGTAAGCCCCGCGGCCGCCCTCCACCGCCCTATTTCCGCCATTCCGCTCGCCGAGGCTGAAGACTCGTTATATTGAGGGGCAATCGCCCCTGTTTTACGAGTTTCGAGCCCCCATTCCATGCGCACAGAAGACCCCCGGCCGATCCGGCTCAAGGACTACACCCCGCCCGCCTTCACGATCGACGAGGTGATGCTCGACATCGAGCTCGACCCGGCGCGCACCCGCGTTCACTCGACGCTGAAGATGCGGCGCAATCCGGCGAGCAAGGACAAGGCCGGGCCGCTGGTGCTCGACGGCGAGAAGCTGAAGCTCCTCGAAGTCCGGCTCGACGGCGAACTGCTGGGGCCGAACCGCTACGCCGTGGACGGCGAACACCTCACGATCCATGAGGCGCCAGAGGGTGCGTTCACGCTCGAAACGGTGACGACCTGCGCACCGGAAGAGAACACGGCACTGACGGGGCTCTACCTTTCCGACGATATCTACTGCACACAATGCGAGGCGGAAGGTTTCCGCCGCATCACCTATTACCTCGACCGGCCGGACGCGATGGCCGTGTTCCGCACGCGCATCACGGGCGACGGCAAGAAGACGCCGGTGCTGCTGTCGAACGGCAATCCGGTGAAGAGCGGCAAGACCAAGGACGGACGGCATTTCGTCGAGTGGCACGACCCGTTCCCGAAGCCGGCCTATCTCTTCGCTCTGGTGGCGGGCGACCTTGCCCATGTGGAAGACACCTTCGTCACCATGTCGGGCCGCGAAGTGACGCTGCGCATCTTCGTGGAAAAGGGCAACGAGGACCGCTGCGCCTATGCCATGGAAGCGCTGAAGCGCGCGATGAGATGGGACGAGGAGCGCTTCGGGCGCGAATACGACCTCGACATCTTCATGATCGTGGCGGTGAGCGCCTTCAACATGGGGGCGATGGAGAACAAGGGCCTCAACGTCTTCAACGACAAGTACATACTGGCCCGGCCGGACACGGCGACGGATGCCGACTATGCGGCGATCGAGGCGATCATCGCGCATGAATATTTCCACAACTGGACAGGCAACCGGATCACCTGCCGCGACTGGTTCCAGCTCTGCCTGAAGGAAGGGCTGACCGTCTTCCGCGACCAGGAATTCACGAGCGACATGCGCTCGCGACCGGTGAAGCGGATTTCCGATGTGCGGCTGTTGCGCGCGCACCAGTTTCCCGAAGATGGCGGGCCCCTCGCCCACCCGGTTCGGCCGGAGAGCTATATCGAGATCAACAATTTCTACACGGCAACCGTCTACGAGAAGGGCGCCGAGCTCTGCCGCATGATCCACACGATGGCGGGGCCGAAGCGCTTCCGCAAAGGCATGGATCTCTATTTCGAGCGGCATGACGGCGAGGCGGCGACGGTCGAGAATTTCCTCGATGCGCTCAGCGACGGCGCGAAGCTTGATCTCACGCAGTTCAAGCGCTGGTACCGGCAGTCCGGCACGCCGGAAGTGCTCGCTTCCGGGCGCTACGACGCGGCGCGCAAGACCTACACGCTGAAGATGAGCCAGGTGTGCCAGGCAACGCCCGGCCAGCCGCACAAGGAGCCCTATCACATTCCGGTGGCGGTCGGGCTTGTCGGCCCGGGCGGCAAGGACATGGCGCTGATGCTTGACGGCGAGGAGAAGCCGGGCGCGAAGACGCGCGTGCTGAACCTCACGGAACGCGAGGCGACATGGCGCTTCCGCAACGTGAATGCGAAGCCGGTGCCGTCGCTGCTGCGCGGTTTCACGGCGCCGGTGAAGCTGAGCGCGAACCTCAAGGAGCGCGATCTCGTGTTCCTGATGCGGCACGACAGCGACAGCTTCAATCGGTGGGAAGCGGCACAGCGCTACGCGACCGGCCTTCTCGTTGCCATGGTGGAGGCGGAGAAGACGGGAGCGCCAGCCCGCAAGGGCGGCGCCTTTGCCGAGATGGTGCGCGACCTTCTGACCGCGAAGAAGATCGACCCCGATTTCGTGGCGCAGATCATCCTGCTGCCGAGCGAGCAGACGCTGGCGCAGATCATCGGGCATGAAGTGGACGTGGAAGCGATCCACGCCGCGCGCGAAAGACTGCGCGCTTCGATCGCCACGCAAACGAAAGATGCGCTTCTCGCCGCCTATGACCGGATGGAAGTGACGGGACCCTATCGTCCGGATGCGGACCATGCGGGGCGGCGCGCACTTAGAAACGTCTGCCTCGGCTACCTCTCGGCAGCGCCCGGCGAGGAAGGCATTGCGCTTGCCGCCGAACAGTTCCGCATGGCGGACAACATGACGGATTCGATTGCGGCGCTGTCCGTGTTGTCGAATATCGACTGCCCGGAACGGCGTGAAGCGCTCGACGCCTTCCACGAACGCTGGAAGGACGATCACCTCGCGATGGACAAGTGGTTCTCGATCCAGGCGATGTCGTCGCTGCCGGGAACGCTGGACGAGGTAAAGCGGCTGACAGGCCACCCTGCCTTCACGATGAAGAACCCGAACAAGGTGCGTGCGCTGATCACGAGTTTCGCGGCGGTCAACCAGCTTCACTTCCACGCGAAAGACGGCGCGGGCTATCGCTTCATCGCCGACAAGGTGCTGGAACTCGACAAGCTGAACCCGCAGGTGGGCGCCAGAATGCTCGGCGCCTTCAAGAGCTGGCGGCAGATGGAGCCGAAGCGGCGGAAGCTGATGCAGAAGGAACTGAAGCGGATCGCGGGCACCGAGGGCCTGTCGCGCGACGTCTACGAAATCGCGACGAAGACGCTCGCCTGAGCGCAAACCGTTTCACATCCGGGCGAATCGTCTCACGGCGGCACACGTTAACCAAACCGCTTAACGCGGAATTAAGAGTGATTCGTCAGGAGTCGGTTCAAGGGCCTTTTTTTGCGTCTTCCACGCGTTTCACGCACGCTGAGTCACGCGGAGTGAGTCCCAATTGCATCTATTAACAAAAAGTTAACGACAGCTATGGACAGCCGGACTCGCAGGCCGAATCATCACTTCAAGGCAGATGATTCGCATGGTTGCGAGCCTTGCTCACGATGAGCGGCCGGAAGCTGACGGAAGAGCGGATGAGCGACGCGACAACGACACGCCAGGACGCGATCAGGTGGCAGGAGGAAGCGGGGACGCGCAAGCGCCGCAGCCTGCCGGCGGGCCTGCTGCCACGCCTTGCGCTCGGCCTGTCGGGCGCGGCCCTCGCAGCGCTCAACGTCCTTCTCTATGTCGAGGATGGCGCTTCGCGCGCGCTGGTCTTTTCGAGCCTGCTTTCCGGCGGGTATCTCGTGATTGCCTACATGCTGGTGCGTCTGCGCGAGAGCAAGATCGACGCGGAAGCGGCGCTGGTCGAGAACCAGCATCGCTTCGACATGGCCTTTGCGGGCGCGCGCTGCGGCATCTGGGACTGGGACGTGAGCGAGAACCGCGTCTACTGGTCGTCCGCCATGTTCGACATGGTGGGGCTGAAGCAGCCGTCGAAACGGCTCCTGCCCTCCGAGATCAAGGCGATGGCGCATCCCGAGGACGCGGCGGCGATCGACGAGATCGCGAAGGCGGCGAACCGTGCCTCGCGTTCCTACGACACGACGTTCCGGCTGCGCCACGCGGACGGAAGCTGGGTGTGGATGCATGCGAAGGGCCAGGTGTGGAGCGGCGGCCGCGCAGGCGACCGGCTCGTCGGCATCACCATCGACATCACCGAACAGAAGCTCGCCGAAGAACGCGTGTCGGAAGCGAACGAACGGCTGCGCGACGCCATCGAGAGCGTCGGCGAGGCCTTCGTGCTCTGGGACGCAGAAGGCAGGCTCGTCACCGCAAACAGCAAGTTCGCCGAGTTCCTGAACATCGCGGCCGCCGACGAGGGCGCAGCGCGCAACGACATCATGGCGCGGGCCGGGATCGGCGATGCCTGGCCGGTCGCGGGCGAAAGCGAGAGCGACGCCGCGGTGAGCGAGATCCACCTGCCGGGCGGACGCTGGCTGCAGATCAGCGAGCGGCGCACCAAGAGCGGCGGCCATGTGAATGTCGGCACCGACATCACCGCCATCAAGGAACAGGAAGCGGCGCTGACCGACAACAAGGTCGCGCTGGAAAAGACGGTGCACGACCTCGAAGCCTCGCGGCGGAAGCTGCAGGAGCAGGCGCGCCAGCTCGTCGACCTCGCGGAGAAATACGCCTCCGAGAAGACGCGCGCGGAAACGGCGAACCGCTCGAAGTCCGAGTTCCTCGCCAACATGAGTCACGAGCTCAGGACACCGCTCAACGCCATCATCGGTTTTTCGGAGATCATGGGCTCCGGGCTATTCGGCGAACTCGGCTCGCCGAAATACAAGGAATATGCGACCGACATCCATGCGAGCGGCACGCATCTCCTCGAACTCATCAACGACATTCTGGACATGTCGAAGATCGAGGCCGGGCGCATGACGCTCGAAACACAGCCGCTGGAAATTTCCGAGGTGGCGGAGGAATCGCTCCGCCTCGTTTCGGGCCGCGCGGAAATGGCGAGCGTCACCGTCGAGAACGAATTGCCGGCGCTTCCAACCGTGAACGCAGACAAGCGCGCGGTGAAGCAGGTGCTTCTGAACCTTCTCTCGAACGCGGTGAAGTTCACGCCCGCGGGTGGCACGATCCATCTCAAGGGCGCGGTGAAAGAAGGCTTCGTCACCATCGCGGTGGAAGATACCGGCATCGGCATCCCCGCAAGCGCGCTGCCGAAGATCGGCCGTCCGTTCGAACAGGTGGAAAGCCAGCATTCGAAGAAGCACAAGGGCACGGGGCTCGGCCTCGCGCTGTCGCGCTCGCTCGTGGAGCTTCACGGCGGCGCGCTCACCATCGAGAGCACCGAAGGCGTCGGTACGACGGTGAGCTTCACACTGCCGGTGGCGCAGGACGCCTGACGGCAGCCCTCTCATTTGCCTTTTGCTACCCGGTTCCCTCATCGCTGAAACGGCCGCAGGCGGATTATCCGGCCTGCGCCAGAACGAGGATAAGTTCTTTCACGGGTGAAACCGGGGACAAATACCCCCGACCGTCATCGAACTGTCACGAAAACGTCACAACCAAAATCCGGGACGAGCAACCTGCGGATGTGAGCGAAGTCCGGAGACGGTTTGAGTACTCTCAACGGCACTCTTCCGAGTCATCGTGCGATTTTCGGTGCATTTGAAAGAGACGATACGAGTGCTTTTCGCGGTGCTCTTTCCAGGCGCTGAATGCGGGGCACCAGGGTCAGCTTCAGGCTGCCACTGGCGGACGTCTAAGCTGACTCAGAATAGCTTTGCCGCCGGAAGTGTTCGGTCCCAAGCTTGCTCCACGGGCCTGATGGCCCCCGTAGATCACACAATTGCCGCCCTCCTTTCCCAAATCCCATGATGCCGCTTGGCGAGTAACAACTATTGTTTTTGCACCTCTTCGCACGTCGGGCATCAGTACTTCGGATACATATCGCTTCGCGATTTCGGAAGACTTGAGCTGTCCGATCAACTTGTAATCTCCGAAGTGAGACGAGTGATATGGCACCAATTGGATGTGCGCCAACCGTGTCGAAATATGGCGCAGCGAGTCTAGGTATCGCCCATCGAAGCTATCTTTAGCTACCTGAGCGATCACATCGCGGAGTTTCCTTTCCCACCAGAGGAAGCCGCCGTGCCAACTGAATTTGGGATCTAGCGAGAGGAATGGGAACTCCTCGTTCTCGAAATTTTGTGTGAGATTTTTTTCCAAGCGTTTCCTGAACGCTGGCATATGCAACTCGCCAAAATAATCGGCATGAGAGAATCCAGGATTCAGAAGCAGAATAAAAATGTCGGCGCGAGACAAATCTCCGCCGTAGGGGACAGGAAGTAGCGATGTGTGAAAGCGCGAGTCACGCTTTCCGAAATGTTCGCTCCGAATGTAGGATTCAAAATCAGCCGTTACGTTGTGGAGATACCGGCCGCCGTATGCACCGAGAGCAGATTGATCATCGGGATGCACGAACTGCGGTCCCGACAAGTCGCTACGCGCCCAAAAATCTACAAGTTCATTCACCATTTCGATGCCTAACGAAATTCCAACAGCCACAGCGTAGCCAAACTGACGAAAGACGTGGATGGCCCGAATAAATCGGGCCATGACGAATTTCGGTCAAGTCCGTGACGTACCGCGCTCAGAGGTACCAGTCGTATTCGAGCGGCGAGATGGCTTCCTGGAATTTCTCGAATTCGAGGATCTTGGTTTCCGCGTAGACGTCGACATAACGGTCGGTGAGGTACTGGCGCATGATCTGCGAATTGCGGAAGCGTTTCAGCGCGCTCGGCAGGTATAGCGGCAACCCTTCGTCGACGATCTCGCAGGCGTTGCCCTCGGCGGGATCGCCCGGGTCGATTTCGTTGACGATGCCGTAGTGGATACCGGCGAGGATCGCGGCCAGAACCAGGTAGGGATTGGCGTCGGCGCCCGTCACGCGATGTTCGATGCGGCGGGAATCCGGCGAGCCGTTCGGCACGCGGAAGGCGACCGAGCGGTTGTTGTAGCCCCAGCTTCCGTTGACCGGCACGAACAGGTTGGGCCCGAAGCGGCGATAGGAATTCAGGTTCGGCGCAAAGATCGCCATCGCTTCGGGAAGCGTCGCCTGCAGGCCGCCGATCGCATGGCGGAGCCTTGGCGAGCCTTCGTCGGTGCCGTCGTTGAAGATGTTGTTGCCCTTTTCGTCCAGCACGGAACAGTGGACATGCATGCCATTGCCCGTCTGCTCGACGAAAGGCTTCGCCATGAAACTCGCGAGGAAGTTGTGCTTGCGGGAAACGGTGCCGATCAGATGGCGCAGCATGACGGCGTGGTCGCCCGCGCGGATGACGTCGTCCTCATGCTTCAGGTTGATCTCGTACTGGCCGGGTGCGAATTCGGCCGTCGCGCCGGAGGCGGGCACGCCCTGCTCGGCAGCGGCTTCGTCGATCTCCTTCAGGAGGCCCATGAAGCCGTCGAGTTCGGTGATGCCATAGACCTCATGCGCGGTTTCGCGCGCGCCCGTGGCGGGATTGATCGGCGGCTGAGGGCGTCCCTTGCGGTCCATGTCCTTGTCGAGCAGGTAGAACTCGAACTCGCAGGCGACGGTTGCCTTGAGGCCGAGCTCGTCGAGCTTCTTCACGACATGGGCAAGCACGTTGCGCGGCTCGAGCATGAGCGGGCTGCCGTCGCCGTCCACCATCGTCATCAGGACCTGGGCCTGCTTCATGGAAGCCCAGGGAACAGGCACGATGGAGCCCGAGACGGGATGGGCCTGCGCGTCGGGGTCGCCGTCCGAGAAGCCCATGCCGAGGATGTCCTCGTTGACGCCCGTCACGTCGAAGAAATAGATCGACTGCGGCATCTGCACGCCGGACGTGAAGACCTTGTCGGCCTCTTCGGAGGGGAAGCGCTTGCCGCGCACCGTACCGCACATGTCGACGAAGACGGCATCGAGATAGTCGATGTCGCCATGCTCGGCGAGGAAGGCATTGAATTCGCCCAGTGTCGCCCAGCCCGCCGGGCCCGGTCTTTCGCGATCGCTCATGATGTCCTGCATTTCAAACCGCGTTTCCCCGCCGCGAAGCCCCCTCCGCAGCGCCCGGAATGCGCTTTATATGTCCATGAGCCGATAGTAGCCGAGAGCCCCCCGAAGATACCAGCGCCGCAGTGCGGGAAAGGGTATGCGCGCCGGTGGCCCCCGCACAAGCGCCGGAATATCCGAAAATTCGGCTTTTCCGCCAATGAGTTGGGCCAGAAGGCGGCCCGCCCAGGGGGCCGCCGCGACGCCGTTTCCATGATAGCCGAGGGCAAAAAAGACGCTCCCGTCGTCCGGCAGCGCGCCAATCGAGGGGGTGAGGCGCGCCGCCATGCAGACGAAACCGCGCCAGGAATGCGTGGTCTCGACATGGGCCCAGCCGGGAAAAACCTCGCCAAGACGCCGCTCCATGAACCGGCGCATGCGCAGGCCGTCCTTCGGGCGGCCTGTGAGGTCGCCGCGCGCGCCGAAGAGAAAACGGCGATCCGGAAGAAGCCGGTAGTAGAAAAGGAGATTGCGGGTGTTGGCGCAGGGCGTTTCGGTGCGCCAGTTC
>CAJXOU010000064.1 GCA_913057645.1 uncultured Rhodobiaceae bacterium
ACCGCCGGCCGGCCGTCGAGGTGTCCGGTGCCATCGCGCCGCTGCCGTTCGACGCATTCACCGCGATCTGGCCGCTGCCGCTGGCGAAGGGCGCTCGCGAATGGGTAAGCAAGAACCTTGCGGGCGGCACACTCGCGGGCGGCGCCTTCGACATCGATCTCGCCGGCGGCATGATCGCCGACGCGGCGGACCATATCCCGATCCCGAAGGAACGGCTCCACTTCGAATTCTTCGCGAACGGCCAGACGATGAAATATCTCGGCGAACTGCCGCCGATGGAAAATCTCGACGCGCGCGGGCTGATCGAAGGCAACCGCTTCGATGCCTGGATATCCTCGGCCGTCATCAGGCAGGAAGGACATGGCGATATCGCCGTCAGCGAAGGGCATTTCTATGCCGACCAGCTCGCGACCAAGGGCGGCCCGGGTCATATCCGCTTCACGGTGGCGGGAGCCACGGCCGACATTCTCACCGTTCTGGACCGGGAACCGCTCAGGCTGATGAGCCAGTTCGGTCTCGATCCGCAGACGGTTGCCGGATCGGGCCGCCTGACCGGCGCGCTGTCCTTGCCGCTGATCAAGGGCGTCAAGATGGACGATGTGGAGCTCTCGGGCACGGGGCACGCGGAAGGTGTCGCCATTCCCCGCATTCAGGAAAACCTGTCCGTTACCTCCGGTTCGCTCGATATCGACGTGACGAGGGCCCGTCTAAAGGCCAGCGGGCCGATCGTCCTCAACAATGCCGCCGAACTCGATCTCGAATGGGAGGAACGCTTCAGCCGGGGCGTTTCGCCGAGGTCCATCTATCGGCTGAAGGGGCCGCTGGACGAGGCGGGCCGGGAGGCGCTGGGTCTCAAACTCGATGACTATGTCGAAGGCGTCACGGTGGTCGACGCTACGCTGATGGGCGACGGGCGCAGCGTGAACCGGGGTTCCATCCGGGCGGATCTCGCGGGCGCCGTTGCGAAGTTCGCCGACGCAGGGTGGTCGAAGCCCGCAGGTGTGCCCGCCACCACGACGTTCGATCTCGCCATGCTCGAGCAAGGCGGTTACAGAATTTCCGACTTCGTTCTCCTCGGAGAGGGAATAGACACGCGAGGCACACTGACGCTGGCCGATGGCGGCCGGCTGATCGCCGCCGACTTCCCGGTCGTGAAGCTCGGAGAGCACAACGATTTCAGTTTCGAGGCAGGACCGTCCGAGAACGCCGTGCTGGCGATGAAGGTCACCGGACGGCGTTTCGATGCCCGTGGCGTGCTCAGCGATTTCCTTTCCGGCGGCGGGGAGGAAGGAACGGCTCCGGACGGCGAGACGCTGACGGTTCCCGATCTTCTTACGGAAGACATGGCGGACGACCCGCTTCGGCGAACCACACTGACGGCGGATATCGCGCAAGCGACCGGGCATCACGATACGTCTTTCAAGGGCGTCGCGGTGCAACTGGTGCAGGTCGATGGACGCACCTGGTCGATGGATGTATCCGCCGCGGACGGAGACGGTACGCCGGTCACGGTAAGCATCGGACCGGATGGCAACGGCGTGCGCACACTTGCTGTTTCCTCGAACGATGCCGGGACGATTTTCCGCGCGCTCGATTTCACGCGCAGCATCAGGGGCGGCACGCTCGAGGCGGCCGGAAAGTACGACGACACGAAACCCGGCTCACCTCTGTCGGGCATGCTGAGCATCGACAAATTCCGGATAGTGAACGCGCCCGTGCTGGCAAACATCCTCACACTCGGCTCGCTGACGGGTATCAGCGATACGATGCGGGGCGAGGGTATCTTCTTCGACCGCCTCGAACTGCCGTTCGCCTTTACCGAGAGCCGCATCAATGTGACGGATGCGCGGATGTCAGGGCCCGCCATCGGCCTCACGATGGAGGGGCAGGTCGACCGTGCGGGCGACCTGATCGACATGGAGGGCACACTTGTTCCCGCCTACACGATCAACTCCTTCCTGGGGCAGGTGCCGGTTCTGGGGCCGATCATCGTCGGCCGCGAGGGCGAGGGCATTTTCGCGATCACCTACAGTGTGCGCGGCAAGGCGGACGACCCCACGGTGGTCGTGAACCCGCTTTCGGCTATTGCGCCGGGTTTTCTGCGGCGCGTCTTCGAGTTCGGCAACACGCTGCCTCCCGAGGCGAAGAGGGATGCGCCGCCGGCAACCGAAAGCCCGGCAAGGCAGCGGGAGTCGGGCGAAACGCAGCCAGCGCCCGCGCAAGGCGATGCCACGTTGCCTGCCGAAGGGGAGAATGGCCTCCTTGAGCCGAAGATCGAACCGGCGACGGAAGAGGCGCCAGCGGGCTCTCCCGCAGTGCAAAACTGACCTCCACGCATGTTTTTGGATTGCGGAGCGCCACTCCGCACATGCTATGATCCCGCCATCGCTATTGACCGGGGATGGAAGGGAGGAGCCATGTCCACCAATCAGAAGATGACGATGGATGCCGCCTATGAGGCGGTAGCGCCGGACGACTTTCCGGCGATGATGGATGTCGACCGTTACGGTGCGCGTTCCACCGCCTTCGACAAGATCATCTCCGCGACCCACGACCATTTCTGGGATCCGCTGGACGACAAGTATGTCGACTTTTCTCAGCCCTGGGATCTGGAAAACGATCTCCTGATGCCCGCCGACTTCAACATGGAATTGAAGACGGCCGTCTCGGACAAACTCGACGAAAAGCAGAAGATTTATCTGGTGAATGAAAGCGTTCGCTGGACCATGTCGTCCATCCTGCATGGCGAGCAGGGCGCGCTGGCGCTGTCGGCAAGCCTCTGCCACATCCTGAAGGACCCGGGCGCGCAGGAATATGCCGCGAACCAGACGCGTGAGGAAGCGCGCCACGTCACCGGCTTTGCCCGCTATGTGCAGGCGCGGTGGGGAAAGCCCAAGCCCTGCGGTGTGGTGCTGGAAAAGCTGCTTTGCGAAATCGTCGCCACGCCGCTTGTCTGGAAGAAGCTGGTCGGCATGCAGATGATCGTGGAAGGGCTCGCCATGGGCACCTTCGCGACCTTCTACGCGAAGACGAACGATCCGCTGATGCGCCGTCTCATGCAGCTCGTGATGACGGACGAGGCCTTCCACCACAAGTTCGGGAAGATATGGGCGGATCGCACCGTGCCGAACCTGCCGGAGGCGGAACGCGACCTGATCGAGGACTGGGCGCTCGAGGTCTTCATGACGCTGATGCGCAATTCGACCGGTCCCGAACAGAAGAAGGAAATCTACGAGCGCATAGGCCTCGATTGGCGCTGGGTGCAGGGCGCGCTCGCGGAAGCCCTGACCGACAGGAACATGCGCAGGGAACTGCAGGAGTCGACCAACGTCTTCCGTGTTCTCATCAAGACGCTGGTGAAGGCCGGCATCGTCACCAGCCGCACGGCGCCGATGTACGCCGCCTATGTGGACATGGCCGAGCTCTATGGCGAAGGCGACCGCATGGTCGGCGACGACATTGCCGAGGAAGGCATCAAGTATCTGCAGCAGTTGAACGGGGCGGGCGGCGATGCGGCGATCTTCGCCCTCGGCGCGACGGCGGCGGAATAACACAGGAAAAGCGGCAGCGAATAGCCGCGAGAACGCCAAAGCAAGAAGAAGAAAGAGAAGAATAAGGGAGCGTTCAGGAACTGGCCCTCACCCGGAAACGGGGAGGGCCAGCGTTTTTTCAGCCCTTCGGCTTCAGCAGCACGTGCTTCTTCTTGCCGAGCGAAAGCTTGATGACGTCTTCGCCCGTCAGGTCGTCCCGTGCGAGAACCATCTTCTCGTCAGCCACCTGAGCGTCATTGACGCGCACCGCGCCGCCCTTGATTTGCCGGCGTGCATCACTGGTGGACGAACAGAGCCCGGCCTGTACCAGTGCGGTGAGAAGTCCGAGCCCCGTTTCGAGGGCATCGATCTCCACGGTCGGCATGTCAGCGCTGATCGCGCCTTCCTCGAAGGCGGTGCGCGCGGCGTTCGCCGCCTTCTCCGCCTCTGCGCGGCCATGCGCCATCGCGGTCGCCTCGGTGGCGAGAACCTTCTTCGCCTCGTTCACTTCCGAACCCTCGAGCCTTTCGAGACGTGCGATCTCGTCCAGGGGAAGTTCGGTGAAGAGTTTCAGGAAGCGGCCGACATCGGCATCCTCGGCATTGCGCCAGTACTGCCAGTAGTCGTAGGGCGAGAGCATGTCCGCGTTGAGCCAGACGGCGCCCGACGCGGTCTTCCCCATCTTCGCGCCGGACGAGGTGGTGAGCAGCGGGCTCGTCAGCCCGAACAGCGACGAGCCATCGACGCGGCGCCCGAGCTCGATGCCGTTGACGATGTTGCCCCACTGGTCGGAGCCGCCCATCTGAAGCGTGCAGCCATACTTCCGGTTCAGTTCCACGAAGTCGTAGGCCTGCAGGATCATGTAGTTGAATTCGAGGAACGAGAGATTCTGTTCCCGCTCGAGACGGATTTTCACGCTGTCGAAGGAGAGCATGCGGTTGACGGAAAAGTGCCGCCCGTAATCGCGCAGAAAGTCGATGTAGTGGAGATCGTCCAGCCAGTCGCGATTGTTGACCATGACGGCGTCGGTCTTGCCGTTGCCGAAGTTCAGGAACTTTGCGAACACCGCCTTGATGCCGGTCAGGTTCTCGTCGATCTTCTCGTCGTCGAGAAGAGGCCGCGCGTCGTCGCGGAAGCTCGGATCGCCGATCCGGGTGGTGCCGCCACCCATCAGCGCAATCGGCCTGTGCCCCGCCTTCTGAAGCCAGCGCAGCAGCATGATCTGGACGAGGCTGCCGGCGTGGAGGCTGGGCGCCGTCGCATCGAAGCCGATATATCCGGTGACGATCTTCTCCACGGCGGCCTCATCGATGCCCTCGGCATCGGAAAGCTGGTGGATGAAGCCGCGCGTTTCGAGTTCGCGCAGGAAATCGGATTTGTAGCTGGACATCTCGATGGCTCGGGGTTTCGGTAGGCTTGAAAGCGCGGCTGGTGTATCACGCTTTCGGCAGGGGCAAAACGGATAAAGACCCATGATTCGCGCCCTCGGGCTCATGAGCGGTACCTCGCTTGACGGCATCGACGCCGCCATCATCGAGACGGATGGCGAAGGCGCGGTGAGGCCGGGCCCGTCCACTTTCGTTGCCTACAAGCCCGAGGAGCGGAAGCTTCTGAGTCTCGCGCTTGAAGCGGCGAAGGTCTGGGAACCCGACGAGCCGATGCCCGAGGAGATAGCCGAGGCCGAGCGCCATTTCACGCTGGCCAACGCACTGGCCGTCCGTCAGCTCCTTGCCGAAGCGGAACTGAAGCCGGGCGACATTTCCATCGTCGGTTTTCATGGCCAGACCGTGCTGCACCAGCCGGAACGCCGCCGCACGGTGCAGATCGGGCTCGGCGACGTTCTGGCGCGGCTCACCGGCATCGACGTCGTCAACGATTTCCGCAGTGCGGATGTCGCCGCAGGCGGGCAGGGAGCACCGCTGGTGCCGCTATACCATCAGGCGCTGGCAAAGAGCGCCGGGCTCACGGAATCCGTTGCCATCGTCAACATCGGCGGTGTCGGCAATGTCACCTATGTGGGAACGGATGGTTCGCTCATCGCTTTCGACACGGGACCGGGCAACGCGTTGATCGACGACTGGGCGATGGAAAAGACCGGTGAGCCTGTGGACCGTGACGGCGCGCTCGCGGGCGGCGGGGAAGTGGACATGGATGTCCTCGAACGGTTGATGGATCACCCCTTCTTCGAAGCGCCGCCGCCGAAATCGCTCGACCGCTTTTCCTTCTCGCCCGAGATGGTGAAACATCTTTCGGCGCCGGACGGCGCGGCGACGCTGACGGCCTTCACGGTGGAAGCGATCGCGCGCGGCCTTGCCCATGTGCCCGGTGTGCCGTCGCGCTTCGTCGTCTGCGGCGGCGGACGCCACAATCCGGTGCTGATGTCGATGCTGAACAAGCGCCTGCAGGGTGGCGTGCTGCCGGCGGAAGACCTCGGCTGGCGCGGCGACGATATCGAGGCGGAAGCCTTCGCCTATCTTGCCGTCCGCTCGCTCCGGGGCATGCCACTGAGCCTGCCTGGAACGACGGGTGTGCCGGAGCCGATGCCCGGCGGACGGCTCCACCGGGCAGGCAAGGTTCTCACGGACTAGAGGGTCAGCCCTTTTCCGGGCCTTCGGAGAGGCGCTTGTCGAGATAGGCGCCGACCGTCGCGGCGAGCGGTTCCAGCTTCGACTCGAAGAAATGGTTCGCGCCATCGACCGTCGCATGTTCGATGGTGATGCCCTTCTGGGTCTTGAGGCGCTCGACGAGTTTGAGCACGTCGGCCTGAGGCGCCACCTGATCGATCCCGCCATTGACGATGATGCCCGAGGACGGGCACGGCGCCAGGAACGAGAAGTCGTACATATTGGCGGGCGGGGCGACCGAGATGAAGCCCTCGATTTCGGGCCGGCGCATCAGGACCTGCATCGCGATCCAGGCGCCGAAGGAGAAGCCGCCGATCCAGCATTGCGAGGCGTCGGAATTCTGCGACTGGAGCCAGTCCAGCGCGGCGGCGGCATCGGACAATTCGCCTATGCCTGAGTCGAACGAGCCCTGGCTGCGCCCGACGCCACGGAAATTGAACCGGAGCACCGAGAAACCTCTGTTTACGAAGGCCTGGAACAGCGCGTAGGTGACGGGATTGTTCATGGTCCCGCCGAACTGCGGATGTGGATGCAGAACCAGCGCGACCGGGGAATTGGCTTTCTTGCTGTGATGGTAGCGGCCTTCGATGCGGCCAGCCGGACCATTGAAAATCACTTCAGGCATGTCTGGGTCAGTCTTGAGCTATGAGGATGGAAGGGCAGCAGGTTATTTCCCACTGAAAATGTGGGTTAAATTGTCTGCCGAAAACCGCCAATTCCTCTGGAAAATCCGTCGCGAAGTGTTAAGTAGTTGACTACGACGCTAGGAAATTCTATCGCCTTGCGTCGGACGCCTTGGGCCGCCTGACCGTTTCGGCGCAAAACCGCAGAAAACGGGGCAGGGATGGCGATGGGCGCACGTTCTTAACACAGGCGACGGCAGGTTGTGCAACCTTTTGACCGCCGCGCCCTTGTCACGAAGGAGCAGGCTCGTGAAGCTCACCACGAAGGGGCGTTACGCCGTTATGGCGATGGCCGACCTCGCCCGCCATTCGAGCGGCAGTCCTGTGGCGCTCGCCGAAATCGCGGACCGGCAGGAGATTTCCCTGTCCTATCTGGAACAGCTCTTTGCAAAGCTTCGCAGGGGCGATCTGGTGAAAAGCGTGCGCGGGCCCGGCGGCGGTTATCTGCTGTCGCGCGGAGCGGACGACATCCGCATCTCCGACGTCATTCTGGCGGTCGACGAGCCGATCAAGGCGACGCGCTGCGAATTGGGCTCGCCGAAGGGCTGCCTGCCCTCGTCGGGCCGCTGCATCACCCACGATCTCTGGGAAGGGTTGAGCCATCAGATTCAGCTCTACCTGGGCTCGGTTTCTCTCGGTGATGTCATACACGGTCGCATTGCCGAGCAGCAGAGTTTCGGACGGCAGCCCGCACTCAACGCGGCCGACTGAACAAGAGCCGGCAAGACGGGCAATAGAAGTAATGACGGCGAAACGCGCCTATATGGACCACAACGCGACGACGGATCTCCGCCCCGAAGCACGGGCGGCGGCGTTGCATGCAATGGAAGTCCTCGGGAATCCATCCTCGGTACATGCCGAGGGAAGGGCGGCGCGTGCAATTGTCGAACGCGCACGCGACGAAATTGCGGCCCTTGCCCGTGCGAAGCCAGCGGAACTCGTCTTCACGAGCGGCGGGACAGAGGCGGCGAGGATGGCGTTCCATGCTGGAAGAACAGCGCAAGGTGTACAGAGACTGATCGTGTCCGCTGTCGAGCATGACGCGGTGCTGGCCTCTGCCGAGGCGTCGGGCCTGCCGGTCGAAATCCTGCCGGTGGATGACGAGGGCAGGGCGGACCTTGCTGCACTTGAGGCGCGGCTTGCAGCGTCGGACGAGCGGGCGCTCGTGGCGCTGATGCTGGCGAACAACGAAACGGGCGTCGTCCAGCCGGTGGCGGAAGCAACCGCGATCGCGCATGACGCGGGTGCGCTCCTTCTCTGCGATGCTGTACAGGCAGCCGGCAAGATGCCCCTCGATTTCGCCGCCCTCGGGGCAGACATGTTGATGCTCGGCGGCCACAAGATCGGCGCGCCGATGGGCATCGGTGCGCTCATCATCCGCGAAGGACTCCCCTTCGCCGCGCTCGCCGTCGGCGGTGGACAGGAAACGCGCCGCCGTGCGGGCAGCGAGAACGTCCCCGGCATCGCAGGTTTTGGCGCTGCGGCGCGGGCGGCAAGGGAAGGGCTTGAAGCCTTCGCCGCGCTGGGCCATCTGCGGGATACGCTGGAAAACGAGGTCGCGCGCATTGCGCCCGACGCCGTCTTTTTCGGCAAGGGCGCCGAGCGCCTTTCGAATACGAGTTATCTTTCGGCGCCGGGCCTCGATGCGGAAACGCTTCTTATGGCGCTCGATCTCGACGGTATTGCGGTAAGCGCGGGCGCCGCGTGTTCGTCGGGCAAGATCGGCCGTCCACGCGTGCTCGATGCCATGGGCGTGTCCGGGGATCTGTCGCGCGGTGCGGTTCGCGTGAGCCTCGGCTGGTCCAGCGGTGCGGAGGACATCGACCGCTTCGTGAGAAGCTGGTCCCGCGTCTATGAGCGCACGCGTGCCAAAGTGAATGCAAGTGTAACCGCGAGCGTGGCAACGGAAACGCCGCTCGCGGCAGTGGAGAGTTGATATGGCAGCCGTACGGGAAACCGTCGAAACCGTTGGTGAAGTGGAGAAGTACAAATACGGTTTCTCCACCGACATCGAATCCGAGAAGGCCCCGCTCGGCCTGACGGAGGATACGGTTCGTTTCATTTCGGCGAAGAAGAACGAGCCTGCATGGCTGCTCGAATGGCGCCTTGCGGCCTTCCGCCGCTGGTTGACCATGACGGAGCCGACCTGGGCGAAAGTGACTTATCCGCCGATCGACTTCCAGGACGCTTACTATTATTCGGCGCCGAAGCAGCAGGCGAAGCTCGACAGCCTCGACCAGGTCGACCCTAAGCTTCTCGAAACCTACGAAAAGCTCGGTATTCCGCTGACCGAACAGAAGATGCTGGCGGGCGTTGCGGTCGACGCCGTGTTCGACAGCGTTTCGGTCGTCACGACGTTCAAGGAAAAGCTCGCGGAAGCGGGGGTGATCTTCTGCCCGATGTCCGAGGCGGTTGCGAAGCATCCGGAGCTCGTGAAGAAATATCTTGGTTCGGTCGTGCCGACCTCGGACAATTTCTACGCGACGCTGAATTCAGCGGTCTTCTCGGAAGGCTCCTTCGTCTACATCCCCGAAGGTGTGCGCTGCCCGATGGAGCTCTCGACCTATTTCCGTATCAACGAGAAGCAGACGGGTCAGTTCGAGCGCACGCTCATCATCGCCGAGAAGGGCTCCTGTGTGAGCTACCTCGAGGGGTGCACTGCGCCGCAGCGCGACGAGAACCAGCTCCACGCGGCGGTGGTCGAACTCGTGGCGCTCGACGACGCGGAAATCAAGTATTCGACGGTGCAGAACTGGTTCCCGGGCGATGAGGAAGGCAAGGGCGGCGTCTACAACTTCGTCACGAAGCGTGGCGACTGCCGCGGCGCCAACTCGAAGATTTCCTGGACGCAGGTCGAGACCGGTTCGGCGATCACCTGGAAGTATCCGAGCTGCATCCTGCGCGGAGACAATTCGCGCGGCGAGTTCTACTCGATCGCGATTTCGAATGGCCATCAGCAGGTCGACAGCGGCACCAAGATGATCCATCTCGGCCGCAACACGACGAGCCGCATCATCTCGAAGGGGATTTCGGCGGGCAAGTCGTCAAACACCTATCGCGGGCTCGTGAGCGTTCATCGCAAGGCGGAGAACGTGCGTAACTTCACGCAATGCGACAGCCTGCTGATCGGCAGCAAATGCTCGGCGCATACGGTCCCCTATGTCGAGACCAAGAACCCGACAGCGGTTCTGGAGCACGAGGCGACGACCTCGAAGATCAGCGACGACCAGCTATTCTACTGCATGCAGCGCGGCATCGGGGAAGAAGAGGCGGTGGCGCTTATCGTCAACGGATTCTGCCGCGACGTGCTGCAGCAACTGCCCATGGAATTCGCCGTCGAGGCGCAGAAGCTCGTCGGCATCAGTCTGGAAGGCAGCGTCGGCTGACGCTGAAAGAGAAAGAATCGTGAGTATGCTCGAGATCAGAAACCTGCATGTGACGGTAGACGGCAAGGAAATCCTCAAAGGGATCGACCTCGATGTCGCTGCGGGAGAGGTGCACGCCATCATGGGGCCGAATGGCTCCGGCAAGTCGACGCTCTCCTATGTGCTTGCAGGACGCGAAGGCTATGAGGTGACGGAGGGCTCCATCCTCTTCAATGGACAGGATCTCAGGGAAATGGGCGTGGACGAGCGCGCCGCCGCGGGCATCTTCTTGGCCTTCCAGTATCCGCTCGAAATTCCGGGCGTCACCACCATGACCTTCCTCAAGACGGCGCTCAACGCGCAGCGCAAGGCGCGCGGCGAGGAGGAGCTCGATGCGGTGCGTTTTCTCAAGCTCGTGCGCGAGAAGGCGAAGCCCTTGAACGTCAACGACGAGATGTTGAAGCGCGCGCTCAATGTCGGCTATTCGGGCGGCGAGAAGAAGCGCGCGGAAGTGTTGCAGATGTCGCTGCTGGAGCCTTCGCTTGCGGTACTCGACGAGACGGACTCCGGCCTCGATATCGACGCGCTGAAAACGGTCGCCGAAGGCGTCAATGCGATGCGCTCGCCGGAGCGCTCGATGATCGTGATCACGCATTATCAGCGGCTCCTCGACTATATAGTGCCGGATGTCGTGCACGTGCTGTCGGGAGGACGCATCGTGAAGACGGGCGGCAAGGAACTGGCGCTCGAACTGGAGAAGTCGGGTTACGCGGCCTATGGCGCGGACGCGGCATGAACGAAGTCATGACGGAAAAAGCGGCACAGAACTTCATCGATGCCTATGAGTCGGCGCGGACCGTGCTGCCCGGTGCGGATGGCTGGCTTGCCCGTCGCCGCGCGGCGGCGATCGAAGCCTTCGCGGGAGCGGGCCTGCCGCATCGCCGCCTCGAGGAATGGAAATATACCGACCTCCGCCAGACGCTCGACAAGGCCGGCTTCGCGCCTGCGCCGGAGCACAAGGGTGCCGTCGTGCTGCCGGAAACGGCCTCGGCCTCCGCCTTCTCCGCGCTCGACCGCCACGTGCTCGTCTTCGTGAATGGCCGCTACCGCGCCGATCTGTCGAAGGCCGCGCGTCTGCCCAAGGGCGTCGAACTGCGCGGGCTTGCCGATGTACTCACGGAGCAGTGGGCGAAGGATCTCCTCGAGCGGCGCTTCGATGAAGCGCGGCAGGCCGAGCAGGTCGTCGATCTCAATACGGCGCTGATGAGCGATGGCATGTGCCTGCGTATCCGAAAGGGTGTGAAGCTCGACAAGCCGGTTCACCTCCTCTTTTTCGCCGCCGATGACGGCGCATCGCATACGCGCAATCTCGTCCTCCTCGAGGAGGGGGCGGAAGGGACGATCCTCGAAAGCCATGTCGGCGAGGCAGCGTCTTTCGCGGACATCGTGACCGATGTCGTGCTCGGCAATGGCGCGCGGCTCGATCATGTGAAGCTTCAGGACGAATCCGCCAATGCGGTTCATCTCGCGACGCTGCGGGGCGAAGTCGGCGCCGAGGCGCGCCTCTCGAGCTTCACGCTGACGCTCGGTTGCGGCGTCTCGCGCGGGCAGAGCTTCATTCGGTTTGCAGGTGAGGGCGCGGAAGCCCAGGTGAACGGCGCCTATGCGCTCCGCGCGACACAGCATGCGGACCAGTTCTGTGTTGTCGATCACGCCGTGCCTCGCTGCGCCAGCAACACTGTGTTCAAGGGCGTGCTGGACGGCCAGTCGGAAGGCGTTTTCCAAGGCAAGGTGATCGTGCGGCCGGATGCGCAGAAGACGGATGGACGCCAGATGACGCAGGCGCTGCTTCTGTCGCGCGATGCGGCGATGAATGCAAAGCCCGAACTCGAAATCTATGCCGATGACGTTCAATGCGCGCATGGCTCGACGGTTGGTGAGCTGTCCAAAGACGCACTCTTTTATTTGCGCTCGCGCGGCATCCCGGAAGCCGAGGCCCGGCGGCTCCTCGTGCTTGCCTTCCTCGACGATGTGATCGCCCTTGCGCCGCATGAAGAGGCGAGGGAAATCCTGCGCGGTCTCGTCTCCGGCTGGTTCGAGGAGGCGTCGATATGAACAAGCCCGTTCTCAGGACCGAGCCCTACGACGTCGAGAAGATCAGGGCGGATTTCCCGATCCTCGCCCGCGAGGTCTATGGCAAGCCGCTCGTCTATCTCGACAACGCCGCCTCCGCGCAGAAGCCGCAGGCCGTCATCGATGCGGTGGGCGAGGCATACCGCAACGAATATTCGAACGTCCATCGCGGCATGCACTACCTCTCCAACGCGGCGACCGAGAAGTTCGAGGCTGCGCGGGAGACGGCGCGCGCCTTCCTGAACGCCGCCTCGACGGACGAGATTGTTTTCGCCTCCGGCGCGACAGATGCGATCAACCTCGTCGCTTCTTCCTTCGCCGAGCCGATGATCGAGCCCGGCGACGAGATTATCCTCTCGGTTCTGGAGCATCACTCGAACATTGTTCCCTGGCATTTCCTGCGCGAGCGCAACGGCGCGGTGCTGAAATACGTACCCGTGACGGACGAGGGCGACCTCGATGTCGAGGCCTACCAGAACCTCTTCACGCCGCGCACGAAGATGGTCGCGCTGACGAGCATGTCGAACGCACTCGGCACCATCACGCCGATCAGGGAGATGATCCGGATTGCGCATGAGCGTGGCGTGCCGGTTCTCGTCGATGCCTGCCAGGGCGTCGTCCACATGCCCACCGACGTGCAGGACATGGATTGCGACTTCCTCGTCTGTTCGGGCCACAAGCTCTACGGGCCGACCGGCATCGGCCTGCTTTACGGCAAGGCCGAACACCTGAAGTCCATGCGGCCATATCGCGGCGGGGGCGAGATGATCCGCGAGGTCGGCCTCGACAACGTCACCTATGCCGCGCCGCCCCATCGTTTCGAGGCGGGAACGCCCGCCATCGTGCAGGCCATTGGTCTTGGCGCTGCGCTTTCCTATATCGAGTCCGTGGGCCGGGAGCGAATTCTGGGACACGAGATGGCGCTGCGCGATTACGCGACACGCCGCCTCTCGGAGATCAACAGTCTCCGCATTATCGGCACCACGAAGTCGAAGGGCAGCATCGTCTCCTTCGTGATGGAGAACGCGCATCCGCACGACATAGCGACGGTGATCGACAGGGCCGGTGTGGCTGTCCGCGCGGGGCATCACTGCGCCCAACCCGTCATGGAGCGTTTCGGTGTCGGGGCGACGACGCGGGCCTCCTTCGGTATGTATAATACGCTTGAGGAAGTGGACCGCCTTGCCGAGGCGCTCATCGACAGCAAGAAGTTCTTTGGCTGAGGATCGAGATGTCGGAAGACGCAAACAGGATCGAGACGGAAAAGGAAGCGCCCGCCGGCGAAGCGGCGGCGCAGCCCTCCGCCATTCCGCAGGAAGAGCTCGACCAGCTCACCGACGATATCATCGCGGCGATGAAGACGGTTTACGATCCGGAAATCCCGGTTGATATCTACGAGCTCGGCCTCATCTATAAAGTGGATATCTCGGACGACCGGGACGTTGTCGTCGACATGACACTGACAGCGCCGGGTTGCCCCGTTGCGGGCACCATGCCGATCATGGTTGAGGATGCGGTCCGTACCGTTGAGGGTATCGGTGATGTACGCGTCAATATGACCTTCGATCCCCCCTGGGACCCGAGCCGGATGTCCGATGAAGCGCGCGTTGCGCTCAACATGTATTGAAGGTGACGACCATGGCGAGACCCATGCCGAAGGCGATCACACTCACGGAAGCTGCGGCAGACCGCATGAAGGAAATCATGGCGGCCTCCGAAGGCAGATATATCGGCGTGCGCATCGGCGTGAAGAACGGCGGCTGCGCCGGCATGGAATACACGATGGATTATGCCGAGGAGCAGCAGCCTCTCGATGAGGTGGTGGAAGACCGGGGCGTGAAGATACTGATCGACCCGAAGGCAATCCTTTTCCTGCTCGGCACCGAGATGGATTACACCACGGAGAAGTTTTCCTCCGGCTTCCGTTTCAACAATCCCAACCAGACGGATGCCTGCGGCTGCGGCGAGAGCGTGACGATCACGCCGGCCACGGCCTAGGCGCCGGATGGCCGTCAGCAGCGAGTACAAGGCCTTCGTGGCCGAACAGCTGGAGCCGCTGGGACCCGTCACCACGCGCAACATGTTCGGTGGCGCGGGCGTCTATCTCGACGGACTGATGTTCGGTCTGATCGCGAATGAAACGCTCTACTTCAAGGTCGATGACCGCAATCGCGTGGATTACGAGAGCGAAGGGCTCGGGCCTTTCACGGTTCAGCTGACGCGTGGCGGCACCGGCTCCTTCTCCTACTACGAAGTGCCCGAGCGCCTCTATGACGACCCCGACGAGCTTGTGGAATGGGCTCGCAAGGCGCTGGATGCGACACTTGCCGCCAAGGCGGCAAAGCCACTCAGAAAGAAATCGGCGCGAAAGAAAACCGCGCGCCCCCAAACCTGAGACGCGCGGTCATGCCTTACGTTCTACTTTTCATCGCCGTGATGTTTCTCGCGCTTCTTGCGAGCTGCATCGTCGGCTGAAGATCAGTTTCCCTTGAACTGGGCGGGGCGCTTTTCGAGGAAAGCGCGAACGCCTTCCTTGAAGTCCTCGCCATAGCCCGCGGTCCGCTGGAGCTGCCGCTCCATGTTGAGCTGCTCTTCGTAGGTATTGTCGGTGCTTTCCCAATAGAGCTGGCGGATCATGCCAAGCGTCTTCGTCGGCCCGCTGGCGAGGTCGGCGGCAAGTGTCTTCGCTTCGCCCATCAGTTTCTCGTCGTCATAGACGCGGTTGATGAGGCCCCATTGCAACGCCGTCTCCGCGGGGAGTTTCTCGCCGAGGAGTGAAAGCTCCATCGCACGCGCCTTGCCGACGAGCCGCGGCAAAATCCAGGTGGAACCGCCATCCGGGACGAGGCCGATGCGGCGGAACGCCTGCAGGAAATAAGACGACTTTGCGCAGAGCACGAGGTCACCCATCAGGGCGAAGCTCATGCCGACGCCGGCCGCCGGGCCGTTTACGGCCGTGACGAAAGGCATCTGCAGATTGCGCAGGCGGCGCAGGAACGGGTGGTACATGGTCTCGAGTGCCGAGCCAGCATCTGGCCTTGCGCCGGAATTGTCGCCGCGCCCCTGCAGGTTCGCACCGGTACAGAAGCCTCGTCCTTCACCCGTCATCATCAAGCAACGGACGCCATTCTTCGGATCCTCGACTGCATCCATCGCCTGCATCAGACCGCCGAGCATTTCCGGTGAAACGGCGTTCATCACCTCCGGATGATTGAGCGTCAACGTGCCCACGCTGCCGTCTATGTCCAGTTTCACACGTTCGAATTCCATCTTTTTCTCCCTGTATGTATGTTCGGTGCTGATTGCGTTGGCTCAGGCGGTGAATTCCGGTTCCTTCTTGGTGAGAAACGCCTTCACGCCTGCGGCGAAATTCGGGTGGTCGCCCAGCATGCCCTGCACGTCGCGTTCATAGTCGAGCTGTGCGGCATAGTCGTTGTTCCCTGCGGAGTCGATTGCCTTGCGGATCTGACCGAAGGTGCCGGTCGGTCCCTTGGCAAGCTTTGCGGCCAGGCCGCGCGCTTCGTCCATCAGCGCCGCGTCGTCGACGCATTTCCAGATGAGACCCCATTCAGCCGCCGTTTCCGCCGGCAGCTTGTCGCCCAGCATGGCGAGGCCGAGTGCCCGCGCACGGCCGACGAGCCGGGGCAGATGCCAGGTGCAGCCAAGGTCGGGGATGAGCCCGAGCTTCGGTCCGAAGACCTGTATGAAATTGGCGCTCTTTGCCGCGATCACGATGTCGGCCGCGAGTGCAAGGCCTACGCCGCCGCCTGCCGCAACGCCGTTCACGGCTGCAACGATCGGTTTCTGAAGTTCATATAGCTCGCGCATCATCGGGTTGAAGCCGACGGTCATGCCGTGAGCGACACCCTGGCCGATCGTCATGCCCTCCTGCCGCTGTCCCTAGGCAGCGAGGTCGGCACCCGCGCAGAAGCCTCGTCCGGCCCCGGTGATAAGGAGAACGCGCGCCGCAGGGTCCTTCGATACGGCGGCCACGGCGTCCCGCATGTCCGCGATCAATTGTGTGTTGATGCTGTTGAAAACGTCGGGGCGGTTCAGCGTGAGAAGCGCGATACCGTCATTGGTCGAAAGTGTGAGCGTTTCCATGGCCGGGTATATCCGATGCTGCTGCGTTTTGGCAGAGCATAGTCACCAGCCGGGGATCGCGAAAGGTCGCGAAGAGGTGCTGGAGGCCAGACCAGCATTCCGTTGCGTCAAAGCTCGAAAGAAGGCTTCTGTACGGGGCTCAGCTTGCTTGAGCCTGCAACTGTTCTTCAGCGTGACGCTCGGTCACGACGCGATTCCGGCCACCGCGCTTGGCGTCGTACAGACAGCTGTCGGCGCGTTCGACGAGCGATGCGCCCGCCTCGCCGGGCTGCAACAGCGCGATGCCCATCGACATGGTCACGCGGCCGAGCGACTCGCCGGTAGACCGCTTGACGAGCTCACGGGCCTGGACGGTTTCACGAATCTTGTTGGCGATCGTTTCGGCGGAGGCGATCTCGGTCGCCGGCATGATGACGGCGAACTCCTCGCCGCCATAGCGCGCAACGAAGTGCCCGGCATGAACGCCGGTCTTCAGGCAGCTTGCGACAAGACGAAGGACCTGGTCGCCGGTGCGATGCCCGAACGTGTCGTTGAATTTCTTGAAGTGGTCGATATCGCCGATGACGAGACAGAGGGGCTGGCCGCCTTTCTCCGCTTCGGCAAGCTCCCGGGAAAGCGCTTCGTCGAAGGCCTTGCGGTTGTTGACGCCGGTGAGCCCGTCCGTCCGCGCTTCGCTGTGAGCTTTTTCCAGATTCTGCTGCAGTTCGTTGAGCTCTTTTTTCGTTGCCTGCAGATGTTCTTCAAGCTCGGTGCTGCGCTCTTCCATCTTTCGCGAAGCGGAGACGATGGCCTCGACCGCGTGGCGGACATCCGTGGGGGTGGACTGGCTGGTGAGGCCTTCACTGGCTTCCCGGACGGTCGTTCCGAGGGCGGTGGAGTTGCCGACCGTTTCCTCGATGATCTTCAGGATCTGGTCGACTTCCGTGTTGAGCTTGTTGCCGGTGTTCAGCGTGACATCGGTAAGCTTGTCGTCCGCGAAGTAGCGCTTCTGCAGGGAGGCCGTTGTATCGAGATCGACGGGCTCGTTGTTCTCGATCCGCTCGTCGATTTCCTTGTTGAGTTCCGGCAGGCGGCCCGAGGCATAGCGAAACCAGACGGAGTAGTTGTCAGGGTAGGGGGGAACGCCATGCTCCGCCATCAACTTGAGAGCCCGGTCGCTCCATTCTGCTGCAAATTCAACGTCTTCGGCCTGCATCACGAAAACAACCCCCGCTCGGTGCCTTGTGGCACCGTCTGATATCGACAGGGCAAAACTAGGATCATTCGGTTACCTCGTGGTAAATCAGGCGGAAAATGGCGGTTTCTCGCCCCCCGCCGGGCCCCTTGCGGCGGAAATGATGCAATTCGCCGGAGACGACCCTCCGGGGGCTCTCAAAGGGGCTGTTCTTATGTATATTTCTTGAAAACAACAGGTTCCGGACTTGGCCGGTTCGAAGCCGATGGAAACAAGGTTGCCGCGACAGAGGCAGCAGTCACGTCAGACACGATGCGGACATCCCCAGAACCGCACATCAGGAGGATTCAAATGAGCTTGGCGGAGCAGACATCCCACGAAGCGGATTCGGCAACCATTTCGGCCTCGATCAGGGCCATTCTCGACCGCCAGAAGGCGGCTCACATCAAGGAAGGTCCGGTTAGCGCCGAACGGCGCATCGACTGGATGGACCGGGCCATTGCGCTTCTGGTCGACAATCAGAAGGAAATCGTGGAGGCGCTGGCCTCCGATTTCGGGCACCGCAGCCATGAACAGACCTTGCTGACGGATGTGATGGGCTCCATCGGTCCGCTCAAGCATGCAAAGAAACATGTGCGCCAGTGGATGAAGCCGGAAAAGCGCAAGGTTCAGTTCCCGCTGAACCTGCTCGGCGCCAAGGCACGCATCGAATATCAGCCGCTCGGCACGGTCGGCATCATCAGTCCGTGGAATTTCCCGGTGAACCTCACCTGGACGCCGCTCGCAGGCGTCTTCGCCGCGGGTGACCGCGCGATGATCAAGCCGTCGGAATTCACCCCCGCCACGTCGGAGCTGATGGCGCGCCTGCTGCGCCAGGCTTATGACGAGACGGAAGTCGCGGTCGTGACCGGCGGTCCGGCGGTGGGCGAGGCATTCTCGCGCCAGCCCTTCGATCACCTCCTCTTCACCGGCGCGACCTCGATCGCGTACCACGTGATGCGTGCGGCGGCGGAAAACCTCGTACCGCTGACCCTGGAGCTTGGCGGCAAGTCCCCCGTGATCGTCTCGAAGACGGCGAAGATCGACGATGCGGCCGCCCGGATCATGAACGGCAAGGTGTTGAATGCCGGTCAGATCTGTCTCGCGCCGGACTATGTGTTCGTGCCGGAAGGCAAGGTCGACGAGTTCGTGAGCGAAGCCACGAAGTCGGTGACGAAAATGCTGCCGACCATGAAGGATAATCCGGACTACACCTCGATCATCAACCAGCGTCATTACGACCGCCTCAACTCCTATGTCGAGGACGCGAGGAATAAGGGCGCGAAGATCGTCGAGATCAATCCGGCGAACGAAGACTTCAGCCAGCAGCAGGCGCACAAGATTCCGCCGACGCTCGTGCTGAACCCGTCCGAGGACATGAAGATCATGCAGGACGAAATCTTCGGCCCGCTCCTTCCGGTGAAGACCTACAAGGAAGTGGACGAGGTTCTCGGCTATGTGAACGGCCATGCCCGCCCGCTCGGCCTCTACTACTTCGGTGACGATGAGAAGGAAGAGCGGACCGTGCTCGACCGCACGACCTCGGGCGGCGTAACCGTCAACGACGTCATCATGCACGTCTCGATGGAAGACCTGCCTTTCGGCGGCGTCGGTCCCTCCGGCATGGGTGCCTATCACGGCATCGATGGTTTCCGGACCTTCAGCCACGCCAAGGCGGTCTATACGCAGTCGAAGGCAAAGATGGTCGCCGAGATGTTCCGTCCGCCCTACGGCGCGAAGACGCGCAAGACGCTTGCGAGCATGATCAAGAAGTAGGTCGGGACTGCCTCAAGGCGAAAAGGCGGCTCGCGCGAGCCGCCTTTTCTTTGCCGTAAGGGGTTTATCTGCCGCTCAGTTTGCTGATGGAGGCCGGCGTGTAACGGTCTTCGTTCAACTCGTCGGCGAAGTAGTTGATTGGCGGTTCTTCGTTGATGAGCCCGCCGATGAGATAGCGTTCCCCCATCAGGTCGTAGGATGTGCCGCCGATGCCCGAACAGGTGGGCACTTCATAGGCCGTCATCGGAAAGTTCTCCTGGACGCGCCAGAGCTCGCCTCTTGTATCGTAGAGCTCCGTGGCGACGATCCCCCAGCTGTCTTCGTCGATATAGAAACGGCGGCGCTGATACACGTGCCGCGTACCCGGCTTCAGATTCGCCTCGATCACCCACACACGGTGCAGTTCGTAGCGCGGATACTCCTGATTGATGTGATAGGGCTGGATGTAGTCGTCATACTTCACCTTGTCGGAGCCGAGCCGGTAGTTGTTGTAGGGAATGTAAAGCTCCTTCTTGCCGATGAAGGTCCAGTCGTAGCGGTCGGGCGAACCGTTGAATCCTCCAAGGCTGTCCACCGTCGCCATGCCGTCGGTGTTGGTGCCGGGATTGTCATAGGCAATGTCCGGCGCCCGTCTCACGCGACGTGTGCCGGGACTGTAGAACCAGGCAAGGCGTGCTTGCTTCGCCATGTTGATTGTTTCGTGAACAAGCACCACGTTGCCCGCACTTCGCGCAGGCGCAAGCGTATGCGCAATATACTTCGCCCAGACATTCTCGAGCTGTTCGACTTTCGTTATCTTCGGATCGTTCCAGGCAACGATCGCTTCGTCCTGCACGGTGAAATGCACATAATTGCCGCTACTGGTCGGAACGGCTGCCGCAAACTGCCGTGTCGCCTTGAAGATCGACAGCGGCATCATGTGATTCCAGATGATCTCGAGCGCATTGTTGGGAATGGGAAAGGGCTTGCTGTGGATCGCGTTGGTTTATGCCGTTCCCGCCCTCCGCCAGTTCGCCCGTAAGGGCATTTTGCTTGATGGCGGCATAAGCTGACTCCGGTCCGGCGCAGGTGCGGTGCGTCGGATAGACCTTCATGAAATAGGTGTCCTTGTAGCGCTGCATCAGCGCCTTGGTGGTGCCGGTCATCTTGTCGGCATGGTCCGCCATATTGGCAGGCGTGATGGTGAAGAGCGGCGCCTCACCCTCGAAAGGGTCGGGATGATGCATGCCTGGCTGATAACCGAGCCCGGCGGGAGGATCGGTCAGTCCC
>CAJXOU010000065.1 GCA_913057645.1 uncultured Rhodobiaceae bacterium
TTGTTGTTTTCCAGCCGTAAGCCGGTCTCCTGGGTTTCTGCCTGGCGCGTGTGCTCGGAGATGTGTATACGAGGCACACATTGTTGAGCGAGCCGTCGAGCGCGGCGGCGAGCAGCGCGCGCGTCGCCTTGATCGGCATGCGGCTGCCCGTGCCGTAGACGCCGCCGGTCCAGCCCGTGTTGACGAGCCAGCACGACACCTTGTGCTCCGCGATGAGGTCGCGCAGCAGGTTGCCGTATTCGGTCGGGTGGCGCGACATGAAGGGGGCGCCGAAGCAGGTCGAGAAGGTCGCTTCCGGTTCCGTCACGCCCTTTTCCGTGCCGGCGACCTTCGCCGTGTAGCCGGAGAGGAAGTGATACATCGCCTGGCTCGGCGTGAGCCGCGCGACCGGCGGCAGGACCGAGAAGGCGTCCGCCGTCAGCATGATGATGTTCTTCGGGTGCGGCGCGCGGCCCGTCGGGCTTGCATTCGGAATGAAAGAGAGCGGATAGGCGCCGCGCGAGTTTTCCGCGAGCGCCGCGCTGTCGAGATCGAGTTCGCGCGTCTTCTCGTCCATCACCACGTTTTCGAGCACGGTGCCGAAGCGGCGCGTCGTCGCATAGATTTCCGGCTCGGCTTCCGCCGACAGCTTGATCATCTTCGCATAGCAGCCGCCTTCGAAATTGAAGACGCCGTTTTCCGACCAGCCATGTTCGTCGTCGCCGATCAGCGTACGCGTCGCAACGGCCGACAGCGTCGTCTTGCCGGTGCCCGACAGGCCGAAGAAGATCGCCGTGTCGCCTTCCTCGCCGACATTCGCCGAGCAATGCATCGGCATGACGCGCTTCGGCGGCAGTTCGTAATTCAGCATCGAGAAGACGGACTTCTTGATTTCGCCCGCATAGGAAGTACCGGCGATCAGCACGATGCGCTTGGCGAAGTTGCAGGCAATCACGGTGCCCGTGCGCACGCCGTACTTCTCGGGGTCCGCTTCGAAGCTCGGCAGGTCGATGATCGTGAACTGCGGATCGAAGTCGCCGAGTTCTTCCGGCTTCGGCTCGATGAGGAGGTTCTGGATGAAGAGAGAGTGCCAGGCGTATTCCGTGTAGATGCGGGTCGCGAGGCGATGGGTCTGGTCGGCGCCGCCGAAGAGATCCTGAATGAAGAGTTCCTTGCCTTCGGCGTGTTTCAGCATGTCGGCATGGAGAAGATCGAAGGCTTCGCTCGTCATCGACTTGTTGTTGTCCCACCAAACGGTCTTTTCGGTGGAGGCGTCGCGGACGATGAACTTGTCTTTCGCGGAGCGGCCGGTGTGAACGCCGGTCTTGACGACGAAGGGCCCGTTCGCGGCGACATGGCCTTCGCCCCTTGCGAGCGCTTCTTCGTAGAGCGCGGCGGGACGGTAGTTCCAGTGCGTCGCGGCGAGATTCTTGAAGCCGCTTTTCTCGGCGCCATGTTTGCTGATGTAGGGCCCGGTCTGTTTCACGCTTCTCTCCTCGTGGTCCTCTTCGGCCCGTCGGGCCTCAAATCCCTGTTTGTTGTGCCCGCTTCCCGCGCTCGCCGCGGCAGGGGCCGAAGTCTATCACGGTCGTGTCCGTCCGGCAGAATTGCGTCTCGGCTGGGGCGGGTTTCCGCCCCATCGAAGCAATAGCGGGGCCATCGCCTCTGGCAGGCGGGCCCGCGGTCCCCGGAAAATCGGCGCCAACATAGTTCCCGGTCTCGTGCGGCGCAACCGCTTTGCGAGCGGCTTGCAATGGGTGCGGCGATGCGTCCCCCGGCGCCTGCATGTCCCCGGCCGGCGGGCCTTCGGCGCCGCAAAACACCCTTTCGCCGGTGCGGTCTCTTGAAATAAACCGCCGCGCGCCGCCTTCGTTCCGCTGCTGCGCCGCAGCGAGCGAAAGCCGCCTTGGTTAATGCAAGGCGGGCATTGCCGCAAAAAGCGGCAGTTCCGCTTTTGCCCGCCGCCGCTGGGTCAGTTCGCGGCGTCGCTTTCCTTCAGCGTTTCGAACAGCCGCACATAAAAGGCGACCGCCTCGCCCATGTTTTCGACCGAGACCCGTTCATTGGTGCCGTGGAACCGCGCCATGTCCTCCGGTGCCATGCGGATGGGAATGAACCGGAACACATTGTCGGTGATCGGCAGGTAGTGGCGCGAATCCGTGCCGCCGACGACGAGATAGGGCGCGGCAATGACGCCCGGAAAGCTCTCGCCGATCACCCGCGTGATGAGCTGGTAGCCGTCTCCCTCGATGTTCGACACTTTCGACGCCTCGCGGATGCCCGGCAGCGGCTCGATCTCGACGTCGGGATCGTCCACCGCCGCGCGCACATGCTCGATGATGCCGTCCGCCGTATCGCGCGGATGGATGCGGAAATTGACGACCGCGCGCGCTTCCGGCGGCAGCACGTTTTCCTTCACGCCGCCCTCCACGATGGTGGGCGCGATTGTCGTGTGAAGCTGCGCCGCGCTTGTCGGGCTTTCCTCCATCACGCCGCGCACGAGAGGCTCGAAGAGCCAGAGATTGGCGTAGACCATCCGCTGCGTGAAAGGCACGGCGGGCGCGAGGCTCTCGATCATGCCGCGCGTCGCGCCGTCCACCTTGCTCTCGAACGGATCGCCGCCGATCCGCTCCAGCGCCCGGGCGAGCCGGCCGATGGCGGTCTGCGCGGCGGGCGAGGGCATCGAGGAATGTCCGCCCTTCGAATAGGCGACGACGCCGAGCGAGATCGAACCCTTTTCCGCGACGCCGATCATCGCGACGGGCGCGTTGACGCCGGGCAGGAGCCCGTGGCCGATCACGCCGCCTTCGTCCTTCACCCAGGCGAGGTTGACGCCGCGCTCCTGCAGCATCCCCGCAAGCGCCTTGTTGCCTTCGCCGCCGCCGATTTCCTCGTCATGCCCGAAGGCGAAGAGTATCGTACGTGTCGGCTGGAAGCCCTGCGCGGCAAGCCGTTCTGCCGCTTCCACCATCGCGATCAGCGAGCCCTTGTTGTCGATCGTTCCGCGGCCCCAGACATACCCGTCCGCGATCGTACCCGCGAAGGGCGGGTGCTCCCACTTGTCTTCCGTCCCCGGCGCGATCGGCACGACGTCGATATGCGACATCAGCAGCACGGGATCGAGCGACGTGTCCGTGCCTTCCCAGGTGTAAAAGAGCGTCGCTCCGCCCACGATCTCGCGCTTCGTCGCCGCGGTGAAGGCGGGGTAGGTCGCGTCCATCCAGTTGCGGAAACCTTCGAAAGCCTCTGCCGAGCGCGCGACCTCCGCCTCGTCCGCGCCGGCCTGGTGCGAGATCGTGCGGAACCGCACGGCCTCGGCAAGGTGCTGCGCCGCGCCTTCCGCGTCGATGCTCTCCGCCTGGCCGATATTGGCGAGTTCCGCCGCCGGCACCATCAGCGTCCGCCCCACGACAACCGCGATGAGCAGCACGAATAGGGCGCCCGCCCCGATCAGAATGCGCTTCAGCATGGATTTGTCCCCCGCCCCGTCATTATTTCCGGTTCGGCCGCCACCGTCGCGGGCGGCCTTTGCGTCCTGTCATGGCCGCACCGGCCATGTCTGTCAAACGAGGCGCCGTGCCCGTCGTCAATATTATGGTGCCGGGCCGTGGCGTCGCCTTGTCCAAGCCCTTATACTGCCGCCACATTTTGGGCCAAAAGCGACCCTAAGCCTCGAAGCCGCGCTGGGCGGCGTTCTGTGAGCGGGGTATGTCATGCAAGAGGTCCGGAACGATCAGGATCAGAAGGGCCAGACCGGCCAACGGGGTCAGGCTGATGAAAAGGAACGGGGCCCAATGCCGACCATTGCGCTGGTCGACGACGACCGGAATATCCTCACTTCGGTGAGCATAGCGCTCGAATCCGAGGGCTATCATGTGCAGACCTACACGGACGGCGCCGCCGCCCTTGCGGGCCTTGCCGCCAATCCGCCGGACGTCGCCGTCTTCGACATCAAGATGCCGCGCATGGACGGCATGGAACTGCTGCGGCGTCTCCGCCAGAAGTCCGACCTGCCGGTCATCTTCCTCACCTCCAAGGACGACGAGATCGACGAGCTCTTCGGCCTCAAGATGGGCGCGGACGACTACATCCGTAAGCCTTTCTCGCAGCGCCTCCTCGTCGAGCGCGTGAAGGCGGTTCTCCGCCGCGCCGCGCCGAAGACCGAGGGCGCGCCCGCCGAAGGCGCCGCCAACCAGGTCATGGAGCGCGGCAAGCTCCTGCTCGATCCCGAGCGCCATACCTGCACCTGGGACAGCAAGCAGGTCGTCCTCACCGTCACCGAGTTCCTGATCCTTCAGGCGCTCGCGCAGCGTCCGGGCTATGTGAAGAGCCGCGACTCGCTGATGGATGCCGCCTATGACGATCAGGTCTATGTCGACGACCGCACCATCGACAGCCACATCAAGCGGCTGCGCAAGAAGTTCAAGGAAGTCGACGACGCCTTCGACGCCATCGAAACGCTGTACGGCGTCGGCTACCGCTACCGCGAAGCCTGATGCCCGCCTCCGGGAAGCGGAGGGTGAAACAGAGGGGAAGTCCTGGCACGAGCCGGTGAAAAACGCATGGCGAGCCTGACCGAGGAGGAAGCGAGGGCCGAGGCGGACGAAGACCCCGCATCGCGGCCTCGCGGCCCCGCCGCAGGCCCCGGCTTCGTCTCGCGCATGGCCGCCGCGACGGGCCGCCTGCTCACCGCCTTTCGCGGCTTCCTCGTTCGCGGCCGCTTTTCCAGCCTCACGCGCCGCATCGTCGTCTTCAATGTGGCGGCGCTCTTCGTCCTGGTCTCGGGCATTCTCTATCTCAATCAGTTTCGCGAAGGCCTGATCGACGCCCGCCGTCAGAGCCTGCTCACACAGGCCGAGATCATCGCCGGTGCCATCGAGGAAGGCGCGACCACCTCGCCGGACGCGCCCCTGATCGACCCGCTGGCCGCCGGCGCCATCATCGCGCCGCCGCCGGACGACACGGCGTCGTCGGGGATCGACGAAACCCTGCCGATCGATCCCGAAACCGCCGCGCCGATTCTGCGCCGTCTCGTATTGCCGACGCGCACCCGCGCGCGGCTCTATGGCAAGGAAGGCTGGCTCGTCCTCGACTCGCGCCAGTTGAGCGCTTCGGGCCAGGTCGTTGCCTTCGAACTTCCGCCCCCCGAAGGCGCGGACGAGGGCAGCTTCGTCGATCGCGTGGCGCAATGGGCGCTCAATCTCCTGCCCGGCCGCAACCTCGAACGCTTCCGCGAGGCTGGCAGCCAGAACGGCACCATGTACGAGGAAGTAACCCGCGCGCTCGGCGGCGAAGCGTCCAGCATGGAGCGCATCAACGAACGAGGCGAACTCATCGTCTCCGTCGCCGTGCCGATCCAGCGCTACCGCGCGGTTCTCGGCGCGTTGATGCTGTCCACGCGCGGCGGCGACATCGACCGGATCGTCCGCGCCGAACGCATCGCCATCCTTCAGGTCTTTCTCGTCGCGCTCGGCGTGACGATCCTGCTTTCCGTTCTGCTGGCGGGCACCATCGCGGAGCCCGTGCGCCGTCTCGCGCAGGCCGCCGAAACGGTGAGGCGCGGCAAGAACGCCCGCGCGCAGATACCCGACTTCACCGAACGCCATGACGAGATCGGCGAATTGTCGGGCGCGTTCCGCGAGATGACGAACGCGCTCTACAGCCGCATCGACGCCATCGAGAGCTTCGCCGCCGATGTCGCACACGAGATCAAGAACCCGCTCACCTCGCTCAGGAGTGCCATCGAAACCTTCCGCCTGGCAAAGGACGAAAGTCAGAAGGACCGGTTGATGGAGATCATCCAGGAGGATGTTCGCCGCATCGACCGTCTCATCTCCGACATCTCGAACGCGTCGCGTCTCGATGCCGAGCTGTCGCGCGGCGATCGTGCGGAGGTGAATATCGCGACCCTTCTCGAAACCGTCTGCGCTCTCTTCAACGAATCCGGCGCCGCGGGCAGCGCCCGCGTGAAGCTCGAGGTGGACCCCGGCGCGCCAGGTCGCGACGGCATGGTGGTGAAGGGCTTCGATACGCGTCTCGGTCAGGTGGTCCGCAACCTGATCGACAACGCATTGTCCTTCAGCCCCGAGGGCGGCACCGTGCGTGTCGCCGGCAGCCGCGAACCCGGCCTCATCGTGATCCGCGTCGAGGACGAGGGCCCCGGCATCGCGCCGGAAAATTTCGAACGCATCTTCGACCGCTTCCACACCGACCGGCCGGACAGCTTCGGCGAGCATTCCGGCCTCGGTCTTGCCATCTCCCGCCAGATCGTCGAGGCGCATGGCGGCACCATCCGCGCGGACAACCGCATGGAGAACGGCAAGGTCGCGGGCGCGCGCTTCATCGTCGAACTGCCGGAAGCGGAATAGGAGGCAGTCATGGCGGAGCCTCTCTACATGCACGGCACCTGTGTTTCCTGCGGCGCGCGGGCGGTCCTGCTGCGCGGGCCGTCGGGCTCGGGCAAGTCGGATCTCGCCTTTCGCCTCGTTCGCGAGGACCCGAGCGGCGAAACCCGCCTCGTCGCCGACGATCAGGTCGCGCTCCATGTCGGACCGCCGGGCCTCGTTGCAAGCGCGCCCGCCGCCCTTGCCGGTCTTCTCGAATTGCGCGGGCTCGGCCTCGTGGCCGTCCCCGCGCGGGCCGAGGCGCCGCTGGCCCTGCTCGTCGATCTCGTCGCGCGCGACGCCGTGCCGCGTCTTCCCGAAGCCCGCTACGAAACCCTGCTGGAAGTCCGTTTGCCCGTCCTCGCGCTCCACGCTTTCGACGGCACCGCTTCCCTGAAGCTCCGGCTTGCTCTCGAAACCCTGCCCGACAGCGGCTTTCCAGAGGAAGACGGGCGTTTCGGCCCGCGGGGCTGAGGCGCCGGACCCGGAACTGCCTCCGATTTGTGCGTTTGCCGCCGGGAAGTGCCGATTGTTGCATCGCAACACTTGTCATTGGCGCGCGATTGGGGTCACGATACGCCCCTTCGCGGGGGCGAGAGCGGTCGAGCGGGCGCGGGACGCGCCGGGCCGCCTGAAATGCGGCATTGAGGGCTGTTGATGATTGGTTTGGTACTCGTAACGCATGGCCAGCTGGCCAGCCAGTTCGTCGCGGCGATGGAACATGTCGTCGGGCCGCAGACCCAGGTCGCGTCCATCAGCATCGGCCCCGACGACGACATGGAGCAGCGCCGCAAGGACATCCTGAAGGCGGTCGCCTCCGCCGACAGCGGCGACGGCGTCATCCTGCTCACCGACATGTTCGGCGGCACGCCCTCCAACCTCGCCATCTCCGTCATGGACAAGGCGAAGGTCGAGGTGATCGCCGGCGTGAACCTGCCCATGCTGATCAAGCTCGCGTCCGTCCGCGAAACCGCCTCGCTTGGCGATGCGGTCGATCAGGCGCAGGAATCGGGCCGCAAATACATCTCGATTGCGAGCCGCGTGCTGGCCGGCGACGGAGCCTGACGCCCGTGTCCTCCGCCGAAGCGAAACCCGGCTCTTTCGTTCGCGAAGTGGAAATCGTCAACAGCCGCGGCCTTCATGCCCGCGCGTCGGCGAAATTCGTTCAGATGGCGGAGAAGTTCGACGCCGAAATCCGCGTCTCCCGCGAAGGGCAGACGGTGCCCGGCACCTCCATCATGGGATTGATGATGCTCGCCGCCGCGCCCGGCTGCTGCATCCGCATCGAAACCGAGGGCACGGACGCCGAAGCTGCCCTCGAAACCCTCGCCGCCCTCGTGGCCGACGGCTTCGGCGAACGCGACTAGCTATTCCTTGAAATAGACCGTCTGCACGCTCGTCGCGAGGAGCTGCCCCTCCGCGCTCCAGAGCTCCGCGGACTGATCGAAATACCCCTGACGGAAGACGCTGGAATCCGCGACCCCGATCAGCGGCTTCGCGCCTTGTGCGGCGAGCGTTGCCGCATCGGCATGGAAATAGGTCGTGAGCGACACGGTTCCCGCCGGCACCATGCGGCCGCGCACCAGAAAGAGGCGGACGATGAACGTGTCCGCCAGCGAGGCGAGCGAGGTGAAGTCGAGTGCCCGCCCCGGCTTGTCGGCGACCCAGAGCAGCGAGCGCGAAGGGCCGGGATCGGTGTCCGCGCGCGCGTCGAAATTCGGCGCGCCTTCCGCGAAGCGCAGCTCGTAGCGCTGCAGCCAGGCGTTGCGTCCCTCCGTCTCCATCGGTGCGAGCGTCTCGAAGGGCGGGATCGTGGGACAGGCCGCCGGCTGATGCGCCCATGTCTCGCGCCGCTTCGCGAACACCGCGCTCGCCGTCGCCGCAATGCCGTTCTCCTGCGAGAGCGTCATCGTCCAGTGCTGCGTCGAGCGGTTGGTGCGCGCTTCCGTGATCTCGATGGTGAACGCGCCCTCCGCAATGGGCGCGCAGAAATTCACCGTCAGCGCCACCGGGTCGCCGAGCCTTTGCGGCGCGTCGAGCGCCGCCTTCAGCATCAGCGCCGCCGTCGTGCCGCCGAAGGGGCCCATCATGTTCCAGTAGGCAGGCGAGGTCCGGCCCGTGAAGCGGCCTTCTCCCGCCGGGGTCAGCCGGGTCGCAAGGTCGAGCGGGTGGGTCGCGGGGATCGAACTGTCCATGGGTCTCTTTCCGGATGAATGGCCCAATGAAAGGCAACGGCGGGATTTGAGCCGCCCGCCGGTCCCCCGTCCATGACCTTCCGGGTAATCGAAACGGGGCCAATTCCGCCTTTTTCGGGGCTCCACCGGGCTTCCGGGGCGAATCGGAGAAACATATAAACATTTCTTTATATCGCCCTTGCTCCCTCGGCCCCGCCTTGTTATAAGGCCTCATCACGACGCCGGTCCCGGCTGGCGCAGCATTTCGTTGCGCGCCGGCCTGCGCGCCCTTTCTGGGCCGCCGACCCGGTGACCGAATCCACTGCCGAATTCAAAAGGAGCGCGTAAGCCTCATGAGCCAAGCTGTAAAAGCCGAGACCCACGACTACGCCATCAAGGACATCGGCCTCGCCGACTGGGGCCGCAAGGAAATCGACATGGCCGAGACCGAAATGCCCGGTCTCATGGCGACCCGCGAGGAGTTCGGCTCGAAGAAGCCGCTGAAGGGCGCGCGCATCGCCGGCTCGCTCCACATGACGATCCAGACCGCCGTGCTGATCGAGACGCTGGCCGATCTCGGCGCCGACATCCGCTGGGCCTCGTGCAACATCTATTCGACGCAGGACCATGCGGCGGCGGCGATCGCCGACCGCGGCATTCCGGTCTTCGCGATCAAGGGCGAGAGCCTCGAGGACTACTGGGAATACACCCACCGCATCTTCGAATGGGCCGACGGCGGCACGCCGAACATGATCCTCGACGATGGCGGCGACGCCACCCTCCTCATCCATCTCGGCAAGCGCGCCGAGGACGGCGACACCGCCTTCCTCGAAAGCCCCGGCAATGAGGAAGAGGAAGTTCTCTTCGCCGCGATCAAGCGCCGCCTGAAGCACAAGCCGGGCTGGTACAACACCATCGCGAAGAACGTGAAGGGCGTGACCGAGGAAACCACAACGGGTGTCCACCGCCTCTACGAAATGCAGAAGAAGGGCACGCTTCTCTGGCCCGCGATCAACGTCAACGACAGCGTCACGAAGTCGAAGTTCGACAATCTCTATGGCTGCCGTGAATCGCTGGTCGACGGCATCCGCCGCGCCACCGACGTCATGATGTCGGGCAAGGTCGGCGTCGTGGCCGGCTTCGGCGATGTCGGCAAGGGCTCCGCCGCCTCGCTCCGCCAGGCCGGCTGCCGCGTTCTCGTCACCGAGATCGACCCCATCTGCGCGCTGCAGGCCGCGATGGAAGGCTACGAAGTGACGACCATGGACGAAGCCGTGAAGCGCGGCGACATCTTCGTCACGACGACGGGCAATGTGGACGTCATCACCGTCGATCACATGCGCGCCATGAAGCACCGCGCCATCGTCTGCAACATCGGCCACTTCGACAGCGAGATCCAGATCGGGGGCTTGCGCAACCTCAAGTGGCACAACGTGAAGCCGCAGGTCGATGAAATCGAGTTCCAGGACGGCAAGCGCATCATCATGCTCGCCGAGGGCCGTCTCGTGAATCTCGGCTGCGGCACGGGCCATCCGAGCTTCGTCATGTCGGCGTCCTTCACGAACCAGACGCTCGCCCAGATCGAGCTCTTCACGAAGCCCAATGATTACGGCAAGGAAGTCTACGTCCTGCCGAAGGCGCTCGACGAGAAGGTGGCCCGCCTCCATCTCGAGAAGATCGGCGTGAAGCTCGAGAAGATGAACAAGAAGCAGTCCGACTACATCGGCGTGCCGGTCGAAGGCCCGTTCAAGCCGGAAACCTATCGCTACTGAGCGAAGCACGTACTGCTGTCGAGACGATCAACGGGGTGCACCAGCTGCACCCCGTTTTTTGTTCGTCATGACCTGAAAACATCGTCATGGCCCGGCTTGTCCGGGCCATCCACGTCTTTGACCTTCGGAAAAGTCTTTAAAGACGTGGACGGCCCGAATAAATCGGGCCGTGACGGGCTTTTGGCGTTTTTCCAAGCGTCGCCCTGTGCCCCTCACGACCGGCACGTCCTGCCGGTCGCGCACCGTTTCTCGCCGCAAGACGCTGTTTCACCTCCGAGTCCCTCGTGGTGTATGCTTCGCCGGGGTCAGGTGATTTGCGCCCGCTCACACGGCGAGCGGGCACCGAAGGGGTTGTGCGCGTAATGAAGCTGGGCGATATCGGCAAGGCGGGCAGGGCGCTCGGCCGCAGGGCGAGGCCCTTGCAGGCCGCGCTCGCCGGCTCGGCGGCGCTGTCGCTGTTGCCCCACGCGGCCCGCGCGCAGGACGCGCCGCCGCGCGGCACGCCCGAAGGTCTCATCGACACGCTCTCCGCCCTCGGCCTGCCGCCCGAAGCCGCCGCCGAGCCGGCCCTCGCCACCACTTTCGCCGTCGCTGTCGGCCTCGCCTTCGCGGGCGCGCTCGCCGCCATCACGGGGCTGCGTGCGTCCCGCGCCGCGCGGCGTGTCGCGCTGGAGCGCGAGGCGAGTCTCTCGACCCTCGAAGCGCGTCTCGACGCGGCGGAGGCGATCCTCGCCGCCGAGCCCGACGCTGTCTTCATCTGGACGCCGGAATCGCTTCGCGCGGCGCCCGGAACCTTTCAGGCGCGCCCCCGCATCGTCGGCTCCACCGCCACGCTGGTCGATCCCTCCTCGGGCGACCTCGACTTCTCCTATCTGCTGACGCGCCTCGAACCGGAAAACGCCGGCCGCCTCAACACGGCGGTGCAGCGCTTGCGCACGCGCGGCGCCCGCTTCTCGCTCCATGTCCAGTCGACCGACGGCCGCACCTTCGAGGCGGAAGGCCGCCCGGCCGGCGCGCTCGCCGTCCTGTGGCTCCGCGACGTGACCGGCGAGCGTGCGGAAGTCTCCCGCCTCAAGGAGCGTCTCCGCCAGGCCGAATATGCGCGCGGCCGCTTCGAGGAACATCTGATGCACGCGCCGTTCCCCGCCTGGCGCCGCGACGACGAGAACCGTCTCGTCTGGGTGAACGCCGCCTATGCCCGCGCGGTCGATGCCGCCTCGCCCGAAGACGCCGTCACGCGCAGCCTCGAACTTCTCGGCGAGGAAACGCTGTCGGCACTCCGCCGCGTCCTCTTCGACCGCTCCCGCGCCCGCGAGCGCAGCCACGCCATCATGGCGGGCGAGCGCCGCGCCCTCGACATTCTGGAGCAGCGCCTGTCGGAAGGCATCGCCGGCGTCGCGATCGACGTCTCGGATCTCGACGAGGCGGAAGCCGAACTCCGCCGCCACATCGAAAGTCATGCCGCGACGCTCGACCGCGTCACGACCGCCGTCGCGATCTGCGGCCCCGACAAGCGCCTCACCTTCCGCAACCGCGCCTACGAAACGCTCTGGGGCCTCGACCCGCAATGGCTCGACGGCGGCCCCTCCGACAATGAGGTGCTGGACGAGTTGCGCGCGCGCCGCCGCCTGCCGGAACAGGCGAACTTCCAGGCCTGGAAGCAGACGCGCATGGAAATCTACACCTCGACCGAACCCGTCGAGGAATACTGGCACCTGCCGGACGGCCGCACCATCAAGCTTCTCGCCCAGGCGCATCCCTTCGGCGGCGTCATCTATCTCTATGAAAACGTCACCGAGCGCCTCAACCTCGAAAGCTCCTACAACACGCTCGCCCGCGTGCAGCGCGAGACCATCGACCACCTCTATGAAGGCGTTGCGGTCTTCGGCTCCGACGGCTGCCTGAAACTTTCCAATCCCGCCTACGCCACCATCTGGTCGCTCGACGAGGAAAAGCTCGAAGGCGAGCCGCATGTCAGCGAGCTGATCGACATGTGTCGTTCCCTGATGGACGACGACGCCGAATGGGAAGTGCTGAAGAACGGCATCACCGGCGCGTCCGGCATCCGCGCGCAGCAGACCGGCCGCCTCGACCGGCCCGACGGCACGGTGATCGACTATGCGATGGTGCCGCTGCCCGACGGCGCGACGCTCATGACCTATGTCGACGTTACGGATTCGACGCGCATGGAACAGGCGCTGCGCGACCGAAACGACGCGCTCGAAACGGCGGACCGCCTGAAGTCCGAATTCATCAGCCACGTCTCCTATCAGCTCCGCACACCGCTCACGAATATTCTCGGCTTCGGCGAAATCCTCGAGACGGAAATGTTCGGTTCCCTCAATCCGCGCCAGCACGAATACATGCAGGGCATTCTCGAAAGTTCGGAAACGCTGATCGACGTCGTGAACGACATTCTCGATCTCGCCGTCATCGAGGCGGGCGCCATGACGCTCGACCTCTCGGATGTCGAACTTTCCGAAGTGATCTACGCGACGGAAGAATTCGCGCAGCGCCCGGCACAGAAGAACAAGGTCTCGCTCAAGGTCGAGTGCCCGAAGGACATCGGCACGGTGCGCGCCGACGAGAAGCGCATCAAGCAGATCATGATCAACCTTCTGTCGAACTCGCTCGCCTTCACGAGCCCAGGCGACGCCATCGTCATCGGCGCCGCGCGCCACGACAATTCCGTCGAGCTCTATGTCGAGGACACCGGCATCGGCATCAAGCCGGAATTCCAGTCCAACGTCTTCGACCGCTTCGAGGCGCATGGTGGTTCCGACAAGCATCGCGGCGCCGGCCTCGGCCTCTCCCTCGTGCGCTCCTTCGTGGAACTGCATGGCGGCTGGGTCACGCTCGAAAGCGCCCCCGACGTCGGCACCCGCGTCACCTGCCACCTCCCGGTCCGCGCCGCCCCGCCGTCGCGCGGCGTCAGCGGCGACCTCTCCGGCGTGACGAAGCTGGAAGTGGGGTAGCGACGCTGCAGAACTAGCTAGCTATCAAGGATGTCATCTATCGACTGCCCGCGACTTTTACTGTCCGCAATTCTGTCTTCGCACCATGAGCGAGCTTCCTCAAGATTGCTGCGAAACTCTGTGGCGAAGCTCAATGCGTCACTTTTGCGTTTTTGAATCTGGGCCTCAATGACTTCTTTCGCTGTCTGAACATCCGATTCAGCCCCATCCCACTCGTCTATCGACACGGTTAAATCGTTGATGCCAAAAGATACAGTGCCGCGCCGAATTTGGCTGCCTGATGGAGCTTGCCTTAATCCAGATGTAATGGAGTCAAACAGTTCATGCGCAAATATGTTCAAGAACAAAAGACCAAAGGCATCCTGAGAGTATGATCTTTTGAATTTCAGAATTATAGCAACAAGACTTAAGCACTCTGACGGAAAACTAATTCGAAAATGAATATCGGATCTGCGCTCTTTCGGCGATGGAATATAAAATTCATACGAAATATTCAGATCGCGGAGGAGCCTAAACGGGTCCTTGGATAGGTGACGTCTCGGTAAGTTGGCGAGATAAGCTTCATATTCGGGTGAAAGATATTTTTTTGTCACCAACTCGTTATCGATCTCATATGCCATCTGAAGAAAGTTGTCCTGACTTCTTCCTTTCAAATTTTTTATGAACTTCTCAAATTTATCGTGCAGGACTTTTGTTAGTGCATAAGCAGCAAAATATTCTTGAAATGATCGGTGTACGAACGTGTAGTTGAAGCCCTCTTGCTGCATTAGATTGACGGATTGGACATAGTCTCTGATGACGTCGTCTGGCTCGAAAGAATAATTTAGAACCTTGTTACTCATAGAGATGTATTCCCGAATTTCTGTAAGCGAAAATTCGTACTGTTCATTGTAATAGGATAGCAGGCAGAACACCCCAAACGATTTTCTGAACTCCTCTATGTCTAGAGTTTTTTGTCTCGAGTAGGCTTTTGTGGCATCGTGCCACTGGTACAAAGTGCTAAAGGCTTGATCATAGAAAATGTTCATGCTGCGCGGGATGTTCATATTCTCCTTGAATGTCATCATCATCATTATTGAAAGAAGCGGATTTGATAGAAAGCTCGCGTTAGCTTCATAAAATTTCTTGTCTAGCTTCTTTAAGAAGCGCTGTTTGAATTCTGGATCAAATGGGACGCGCTGCAGCAGTTCTTTCACTTGGTCATAAGTGAAAGGTGCCGATTGGTATGTTTGGAAACTTTGCCATCCCGAAAAGCGGTTGTCCGGTCGGCTTGATACTACGAAGCAACAGTCGTTGAAGCGGCTTGCTAGATCGAGAATTTGATGTTGGAGGGGAGCGCGGGCTTCTTCTATGACTTCGTCAAACCCATCAAGAATAAAGCAGAACTTTCCTAGCCGACAAAAATAATCAAAAACATCTTCCGCAATTCCGTTTCTGGCGATTGTGTGCCGTATAAGTGTCTTTAGGTCGTATGCCGAGAATTCGTTCAGGGAACGAAGTTCGACGAATATGGGCACGACTCCCTGAGGGTTCTTAAAAATGGTGAGCCAGAGGTGTCGCATGAAGAAAGTTTTTCCGGCGCCTCCGTTCCCGTTGATTACAACATTTTGACCTTCTCGGATGTTGCATATCAGCTCTTCATCGGAAAAGACGTCTCGATCGCAGGTAAAGGTGGAATTGACATATATGTCGTAAAGGGCGACGTCACGTTCCTTAACGCAAATTATCTTTACGTAGCTATTTTTATTGAAGATTCGCTCTGCATACGGAGAAAAGTCTTCAAAAATTTTTGTCCAGGCGCGCTTCATTGCCTCGCTGGCGCCGGATAGAATCGAGTTAAACGAGGATTTGATGAGGTTCGCTGTTGTCTCTGCGGCAATAGTATTTACGTTGATCTCTTGTGACATCCTTCCCCCAAGCTCCGTTCGCGTTTGGAGAGTTTATCTCAACGAGCGGAAGGGGGTATACGGAAAATATTGTGTCTGATCCGGGGCTCCAGCAGTTGGGTTTTATCTAGCTACAAAAACACCCTGTAAGGCACTGCCGTCCCGTCCGGCTCCTTCACCTGGAATTCCGCGCCGCGTTCGGCTTCCTGGATCAGCGCTTCGTAGAGCCTGAGTGCGTTGCGGATTACTTCGGCGTAGGAAGCGGCCTCCGTCTTTTCCTTCAGCTGCTGCAGCCGCTCCATCGCCTGCGGCGGCAGTTCGAGCTGCACGCGCGTCGTGTCGCGCTCCTCGCCGCCCTGCCGCTTGTGGCGGCGGCCGTGGCGATGGCCGCGCCGTCCGCGCCGCTCCTCGTTTCCGTCCGCTTCCGGCGTTTCTTCCTTGAAGCCGCTCATGCCGCGTCTCTCCGGCCCTGCCGGCAGCCGCGATGAGGCCGGTAACCGCGCCCGTAATGATGCTCGCGCGCGAAGAAGAAGATTGCCGTCGCCGCCGCGAGCGTCGCCAGCGGATAGCTTGCCGCGGTCGCGATCAGCGCCACGCCGACCGCGATCGCGGCAAAGAGCATCACGAGCTTCGGCGCGCGAAAGCCGTAGCGCTCACGCCGCTCGTCTCCGTCGCGACGCCATTCCCTGTATCCATGGCCCTGCCACGCGCAGCGCTCCTCGCGCTCCTCTTCGGAAAGCGGAAACGCCTCGCCCACATCCACCTGGTATCGGCTCACCATGCCCTCCCGGCGCGCCTGCGCCCCTGTTGTCTGTTCATCTGTCATGTCCTTGCCCTCTTGGGTCCTCTCGGGCGGTGCGCGCTTGTCGTCCGGCGCGCTTCATCGCCTTCGCAGCATTAAATAATCAAAATATCATCATCATTCAATCCGAAAATGCGGTAAATCCGTAAACTGCTGAAATCCTTGCCTTTCCGCCCGGCCCGTCGACCCTAGATCGCTCTCAAAGGAGGTGCTCCGTGACCGCAAAAACGACCGCAAGAAAACCCTACGAGCTCTTCTACTGGCCGGGCATTCCGGGCCGCGGCGAATATGTCCGTCTCGCGCTCGAGGAAGCGGGCGCGCCTTACATCGATGTCGCCCGCGAGCGCGACACCGGCATGGAGGAGATGACGGCGCTGCTGGAAGGCGAGGGCACGAAGCGCCCCTCTTTCGCGCCGCCTTTCCTGCGCGACGGCCGCGTTATCGTCGGCCAGGTCGCGGCGATCCTCTTCTATCTGGGGCCCCGCCTCCGCCTCGCGCCGAAGTCGGAAGCCGGCGCGCTCTGGACGCACCAGATCGAACTCACCACCACCGACTTCGTTGCCGAAGCGCATGACGTGCACCACCCCGTCGGCGTCGGTCTCTATTACGAGGATCAGAAGAAGGAGGCGCTCCGCCGCGCGGAGGAATTCCGCACCGCCCGCATCCCGAAATTCCTCGACTGGTTCGAGGCCGTGATGGACATGAACGGCGCGACGAAGCGCGCGCCCCATCTCGTCGGCAAGTCGCTCACCTATGCCGACCTCTCCCTTTTCCACACGGTCGACGGCCTCGCTTACGCCTTCCCGAAAACAATGGGCCGGCTCCTCAGAAGCCGGCCCCTCGTCTCATCGCTTCATGCCGCGGTGAAGAAGCGGCCCAGCATCAAGGCCTATCTGAAAAGCGACCGCCGCCAGCCCTTCAACGAAAACGGCCTCTTCCGCCACTACAAGGAGCTCGATAAGTGATCGGTAGACAGACTATCTTCCCACCCTCCCCTTGAGGGAGGGTGGGAAGTTGAGTTTCTTCACTCCACCTTTTCGATCACCGCGCAGGCGACCCGCGCGCCCGCGCCGCCGATCGGCTGGCTCATGTGGTCGTCCGGGCCTTCATGGATGACGAGCGCCGAGCCGTCCTCGTCGAGCAGGAAGGCGCGCTCGTCCGCCTCGTCTTCCACAAGCGTCACGCGCTCGGAAAAGAGTTCGGCGTTCACCGTCCCGTCTTCCGCCGCGTAGATGTTCGGCAGGTCGCCATCGTCCGGCCCTTCCGGGTTCAGCAGCCCGTGCGGCTCCTTCTCGCCATGCTGCACATGGCTGCCCGAATTCTTGTAGGCCGTGTCCGAGCAGTCGCCGACGCCATGGAAATGGATCGCATGCCAGCCCGGCTCGATCCCCTCGACATTGACCCGGATGACGACGCCCTCCGGCCCTTCGGAGAGGTTCGCGGTCCCGGCTTCGCCGCTCGCCTGCGTGCGGAATTCGGCGGCCGCCAGCGGCGTCGCGGCCTCTTCGTGATGGTCGGCGAGCGCCGGCAGCGTCCCGAGCGCGATCAGCGAAACAGCGGCCAGCGGGGCAAGGCGGGGCAGGGTCATGGGGCTTTCTCCTTTGAAATTCCGTCACAGACAGATGAGAACCTAGACCATTCGCGGCCCCGGAAAAGCCCGCGCGCCCTCTTCACGAAGCCGTGAGCGGAACTTTCGGGCTGGCGAACGAATGACCGGAATGGTACTTTCAGTCAGTTCTGCGTTCCGGCCCCCGCCTTCCAGCCAGAAGAGGTCGCTCTCATGTCCATCACCCTCACCGTCAACGGCGAGCGCCACGAGCTCGATGTCGAGCCCGAAATGCCGCTCCTCTGGGTCCTCCGCGACGAGCTCGGCCTCACCGGCACGAAATTCGGCTGCGGCGTCGCCGCCTGCGGCGCCTGCACCGTCCATGTGGACGGCGTCGCGACGCGAACCTGCGTGACCCCGGTCGAAGCCGCCGACGGCGCCAGCATCACCACCATCGAGGGCCTCGCCGAAGCCTCCGGCGCCCGCGAGGGCGAGCTTTCCGCGCTCCAGGCCGCCTGGGTCGCGAAACAGGTGCCCCAATGCGGCTATTGCCAGTCCGGCATGCTGATGGCCGTCTCCGCGCTGCTGACGGAAAACCCTCAGCCGACGGATGAAGACATCGACGCCGCCATCACCAATGTCTGCCGCTGCGGCACCTATCCGCGTGTCCGCGCCGCCATCCGCACCGTCACATCGGCCTGAGGGGGAACCACATCATGGCATTCGAAATGAAAAAGCCCTCGCGCCGCCAGTTCCTCATCGCGACCGGCCTTGTCGGCGGCGGTCTGATGATCGGCTATGCAATGTCCGGCCCCTCCCGCCGCGAGCGCGCCGCCGGTGCCGCGGGCACGAAGGACGGCGAGCGCATGGTCACCACCTGGCTCAAGATCTCGCCCGACAACATCGTCACCGTCTATGTCCCCCATGCCGACATGGGGCAGGGCGTCATCACCGCGCTTGCCATGATGGCGGCGGAGGAAATGGAAGCCGACTGGTCGCTGGTCCGCGCCGAGCGCGCGCCCGCCGATCTCGCTTTCGCCAATGACGCGCTGCGCGGCTTCTTCGTGAAGGACAGCAGCGTCCCCGCCATGCTGCAGGGCGTGAACCAGTATGCCTGGTACAAGGTCGCCGAAGGCATGAGCCTGCAGATCACAGGCGGCTCGAGCTCGGTCCGCTTCACCGGCCAGTCCGGCATGCGCCATTCGGGCGCCGCCGCGAAGGAAATGCTGGTGAAGGCCGCCGCCGCCCGCTGGAACTGCGCGACAAGCGATTGCACGGCATCGATGAGCATGGTCAAGGGCCCCAACGGCCAGTCCGCCACCTATGGCGAGCTCGCGGCCGAAGCAGCCGAATACTCGCCGTCGGCCACGCCGACGCTCAAATCCCGCAAGGACTACACCATCGTCGGTACGCCGAAGCCCCGCTTCGACATTCCCGGCAAGGTCGACGGTTCCGCGAAATACGGCGTCGACGCGCAAGTCCCCGGCATGCTCTACGCCGCCGTCAAACTCGCGCCCGTCTTCGGCTCCACGGTCGTCTCTTACGATGCCTCGCAAATTCTCTCCCGCCGCGGCATCAGGCAGGTGGTCGAGTTCCCGGCCGGCGTCGCCGTCATCGCGGACAATTTCTGGCGCGCGAAGGAAGCCGCCCTCGCGCTCGACGTCGAGTTCGATACGAAGGGCCACGAAGCCACCTCGTCGGAATCGATCTTCGCCGCGCAGGCCGAAGCCATCGCCACCGGCGAGAGCGAGGAAGATGTCGAGACGGGCGATGCCGCCGCCGCTTTCGCTGCTGCCCCCGAAACAGAAGGCGCCGAGATCGTCGCCGCACAATACCGCGTGCCCTATCTCGCGCATGCCTGCATGGAGCCGATGAACTGCACCGTCTGGATTCGCGACGGCAAGGCCGATGTCTGGGTCGGCAGCCAGGATGCGCTCGGCACGCGCGCCCGCGTCGCCGATGTCGCGGGGCTCGACTTCGACAACGTCACCGTCCATTCGCTGCTGCTCGGCGGCGGGTTCGGCCGCCGCATTCCGGTCCGCGCCGGCCGCACGGAATTCCCGAGCGAGATCGACTGGGCGGTGATGATCGCCCGGCAAGTCGATGCGCCGGTGAAACTTCTCTACACCCGCGAGGACGACATCCAGCACGACGCCTACCGCCCCGCCGTCACCAGCCATCTGCGCGCCGTGGTCGGCCCCGACGGCTATCCCACCGCCTGGGAAAACCGCTACCTCTACAAGGACGACCCGGCGGAAGCCGCGCATATTCCCTATGCCGTGCCCAACCAGTCGATCCGCGTCGTCGAACTGCCGACCGAAATCCCGCGCGGCCCCTGGCGCTCCGTCGCGCACACGCAGCACACCTTCTTCTCGGAAAGCTTCATCGACGAACTCGCGCACCGCGCGGGCAAGGACCCGTTCGAATACCGCCGCGTGCTGCTGAAGGACGCGCCGCGCCATCTCGCCGTGCTCGAAAAGGCCGCCGGCATGGCGGGCTGGGGCAAACCCCTGCCGGAAGGCCGCTATCGCGGCATCGCCGTGCAGGAGAGCTTCGAGTCGATCGTCGCCGAAGTCGCCGAGATCTCGATCGTCGACGGCGCCCCGCGCATCCACCGCGTCGTCGCCGCCGTCGATTGCGGCGAGGTGATCCACCCGGACACCGCCGCGCAGCAGGTGGAATCCGGCATCATCTACGGCCTCACCGCCGCGCTCTACGGCGAGATCTCGATCGAGGGCGGCGCCGTCGTGCAGACGAACTTCACCGACTACGAAATGCTCCACCTCTCGGAAACGCCCGAGATCGAGGTGCACTTCGTGGAGAGCAACGCCCCCATCGGCGGCCTCGGCGAACCGGCAACCCCCGTCGTCGCCGCCGCCGTCGCCAACGCGATCTACGCCGCCACCGGCAACCGCGTCCGCCAGCTCCCCTTCAAGTTGCACGACTTGTCGTCTGTCTCCGGCAAATTCGCCCAAGCCGCCGATTAAAAAAAGTATGTCACCCCCGGGCTTGACCCACTGCTGTCCGGTTAAGGAATGGGTGGACGGGTTGCATGGCTTGGATTCAACTGTGTTTTGCGACGAACGCGGTTGAATGAAGCTCGGAGAGCCCAAGCCATGCGCTATCAAT
>CAJXOU010000066.1 GCA_913057645.1 uncultured Rhodobiaceae bacterium
CGACGGGCTCTGGCATGTCATCTTCGCAAGCCGCCATATCGCAGAGATCGACCTGCGAAATGGCTCGTCAAAAACTGTCACCCATGTCTCCGAACACCTGTAACCCTTGTCTCCGGTCCATACACCCCAAGGGGGCGAGGGAAAGAAAGGCCGCACTATTTCCCTCTCCCCAACGGGGAGAGGGAAGGGGCCCGCTACCGCGTAGCGGTAGTGGGAAGGGTGAGGGGGCGGGCCGAAGAGAGATGCGCAGAGGTCGATGAGGTGAGTGGGCCTCACGCCCCCTCGAACAGCGCCAGCGTCCGCTTCAGCGCCAGTTCCGCCGCGGCCTTGTCGTAATTGTTGCGGCGGTCCGAGTTGAAGCCGTGGTCGGCGTCGTAGACATAGACCTTCACTTCCGGATGCGCCGCCTCGATCTCGCGCACGTCTTCCATCGGGATGCCTTTGTCCTTCTCGCCGAAGTGGCAGATGGTCGGGCATTTCGGGCTTTCGTCGTTGAACTGCTTGATCGCGCCGCCGTAGTAGCACGACGCCGCGTCGAGCCCCTTCGCGCGGCACGCCGCCACCCAGCTCACCGAGCCGCCATAGCAATAGCCGGTGATGAAGACCTTCTTCGCGCCGTCCGCCTTCAGCCTGTCGATGCACATCTGCACGTCGAGCATGGTGTTCTCGTAAGGATTGTCGGCGCGGAGCTTCAGCGATTCCTGAATGTCGTCCTGGCTGTAGGTCGCCTGGAAGTCCTTCACCTGCCGGTCGTAGAGCTGCGGCGAGAGCACGTCGTAGCCGCGCGCGGCGTAGTCGTCGCAGAGGTCCTTGATATGCGCGGTGACGCCGAAGATTTCCATGATGAGGACGAGGCCGCCCTTCCGTGTCCCTTCCGCCTTCACGTGGTAGCAGAGGATGTCCGCGCCGTCGCCGCTCTTCAGCGTGATTTCCGTTCCCTTGCGTGCCATCTCGTCCTCCCTCGTTTTCCTTACGTGTCTTTCGGTACGCGCCGCTGGATCAATCCCTGTCCGATGAAACTCAGCACCGTCTCGCCATTCTGGTTCACGCCGGTGTTCCGGCTCCTGACGATGCCCCAGCCGGGGCGCGAACGCATATCGATCTTCTCGATTACTTCCGTCGAATAGCTGATCGTATCACCCGCGCGAACGGGTGTCGGCCATTTCATCTCGAGGAAGCCGGGGGAGGGGCCGCCCGCCGGCGGTCTGTTCCCGTCGGCGTCGAGCGGTTCCTCGCGTCCCTGGCGCGACGCGATCATCAGCTTCATCCAGGTGGCGGTGGTGTGCCAGCCGCTCGCCGTCAGCGTGCCGAAGGGACCGCGTTTCGCCGCTTCCGCATCGACATGAAAATATTGCGGGTCGTACTTCGTCGCGAAGGCGATGATATCGTCCGCCGTGAAAGTGTGGCGGCCGAGATCCGTGCGCGCGCCGATCTTGATGTCCTCGAACCAGGGCATATCAGGTCTCCGTGCGCGCGCCGGGATGGCGGCGGCCATACATCGCCCAGCCTTCCATGGTCATCACCACCTCGTCCTTCTGGTTCAGCATCTCGGTGCGGAACTTCGTGAGGCCCATTTCCGGGCGGCTCTTCGAGGCGCGGCTTTCGAGGCAGGTCCTCCGTGCCCGGAGCGTATCGTCCACATAGACGGGTTTCTTCCAGCGCACTTCGTCCACGCCCGGCGCGCCCAGCGACGCGGCCTCGTGGATATAGCCGTCGAACATCATGCGCATCAGCATGGCGCAGGAATGCCAGCCGCTCGCGCAGAGCCCGCCGAGGATCGACTGCTTCGCCGCTTCCTCGTCGAGATGGAAGGGCTGCGGATCGAACGCGCGCGCGAATTCCAGGATTTCTTCCTTCGTGACGTGCTTCGATCCGAATTCCACCGTCTCGCCGACGGGGAAGTCTTCCCAGTAAAGTTTCGGTGTGGTCATGCGTCGTTCCGCTTTCCCTTTACCGTCATGGCCCGGCTTGTCCGGGCCATCCACGCCTTCCTTCGAGGGGCACCTCAAAGACGTGGATGACCCGCATAAAGCGGGTCATGACGAAGTGGGGATGTTGTCCCCAACGCGACGGGTGCTGAAAACCGGGAATAACTTTTCTTGTTCCCGTCCGTCCACTTGTCCCCGGTGCCGCCGCCCCCCAAAACCGGGGACTACTTATTTCGCGACTCGATTTCGCTCTGCGCGTCCTGCCTCGAAACCGGGGATTAAATTTCCGCAGCGCGACCTCGAACGCAATTGTAACGTTTCGATGACAGTTCGGTGACAGTCGCCGCGATTTATCCCCGTTTTGCGTTTTCGAGAAACTTGTCCCCGCCCTCAGCAGGGTGTGGCGAGATGCCGTTTCGTCCCTCTAGGTCGCGAAACGGAAATGCATCACATCGCCATCCTTCACCACATACTCCTTGCCCTCGAGGCGCATCTTGCCGGCGTCCTTCGCGCCCTGTTCGCCGTTCAGCGATACATAGTCGTCGTAGGAAATCGTCTCGGCACGGATGAATCCCTTCTCGAAGTCGGTATGGATGACGCCAGCCGCCGCCGGTGCGCGCGTGCCGCGCGTGATCGTCCAGGCGCGCGTTTCCTTCGGTCCCACCGTGAAATAGGTGATGAGGTCGAGCAGCGTGTAGCCGACGCGGATGAGGCGCGAGAGGCCGGGTTCTTCGAGACCCAGCGTTTCGAGATATTCATCGCGGTCGGCGGGCGGAAGCTGCGCCACTTCCTCTTCGATGCGGGCCGAGATCGTCACCCATTGCGCGCCTTCGGCCTTCGCCCGCTCGGCGACGGCGTTCGAGTATTCGTTGCCGCTCGCCGCGGAGGCTTCCTCCACGTTGCAGACATAGAGCACGGGCTTCGAGGTCAGCAGGTTCAGCCCCTCCCATGCCTTCATGTCCTCGTCGGAGATCTTTCCGTCCGCCGTCGCGATGCGCGCGGGCTTTCCCTCGCGCAGATAGGTCAGCGCGATGTTCATCAGTTCGACCTGGAGCTTTGCTTCCTTGTCGCCGCCCTTCGCCTTCTTCTCGTTCGCAACCACGCGCTTTTCGAGGCTGTCGAGATCGGCGAGCATCAGTTCCGTCTCGACGATTTCGGCGTCGGCCAGCGGGTCGATCCGGTTCTCCACATGCGTGATGTCGTCGTCGACGAAGCAGCGCAGCACATAGGCGACGGCGTCCACCTCGCGGATGTTTGCGAGGAACTGGTTGCCGAGGCCTTCGCCCTTCGATGCGCCTTTCACGAGGCCCGCAATGTCGACAAAGGTAAGCCGCGTCGGAATGATTTCCTTGCTGCCTGCGATGCCGGCCAGCTTGTCGAGGCGCGGATCGGGCACGGCGACTTCACCGACATTCGGTTCGATGGTGCAGAAGGGATAGTTCGCGGCCTGCGCGCTCGCCGTCTGCGTCAGCGCGTTGAAGAGCGTGGACTTGCCGACATTGGGCAGTCCGACGATGCCGCATTTGAAACCCATGACCTAACTCTCTCCGCTGTCTTTTGCTTTTGCGTCGTTTTCTTTTTTCGTCTTCGGCGGTTCGGGGTTCAGCGCGAGATGCACCTTGTTCGCGAAAGTCGCATCCTTGCCTTCGGCGAGAAGGGGTGCTGCATCCGCGATCGCGTCGAGCATCGGCTCCACCCAGTCCGCCGCTTCCGCCTTCGAGAAGTCGCCGAGCACGTAGCCAAGCACGCGCTCCTTCGCGCCCGGATGACCGATGCCGAGCCGCACGCGGCGGAAGTCGGGTCCGATATGCGACGCGATGGAGCGGATGCCGTTATGTCCGGCCGCGCCGCCGCCCGTCTTCATGCGGACCTTCGCCGCTTCGAGGTCGAGCTCGTCGTAGAAGACGACGACGTCCGCCGGCGTCAGCTTGTAGAAGCGCATCGCCTCGCCGACGGCGCGCCCGCTTTCGTTCATGTAGGTGGTCGGCTTCAGCACGATCGCCTTCTCGCCCGCGAACGTGCCTTCCGAGACGATGCCCTGAAAGCGCGCGCGCGGCGGCGAAAAGGAATGGCGGCGAACGATCGCGTCCGCCGCCATGAATCCGATGTTGTGCCGGTTCCGTTCGTACTTCGCGCCCGGATTTCCAAGACCGACAAGAAGGATCATCGCCGCCTCCCTTCAGGCAGCGCGGATCAGTCTTCCTTGTCGGAAGACTTCTCCTCGTCCTGTCCTTCGCTCTCTTCGCCTTCCGCAGCTTCGGCCTTCTCGGCGGCTTCCGCTTCCTGTTCGGCCGAGATGACGGCGGCCGGTGCGGCGATGGTCGCGATGGTGAAGTCGCGGTCGATCGTCGGCTTCACCTTTTCGGGCAGGGTGACGGACGAGATGTGGATCGAGTCGCCCATCTCGTAGCCCTTGAGGTCGATGTCGATCTGCTCGGGAATGCCGTCGGCCGGGCAGGAGAGTTCGATCTCGTGGCGCACGATGTTGAGCACGCCGCCGCCCTTGATGCCGGGCGAGGCTTCGTGGTTATGGAAGTGCACGGGCACGTCCACCACGATGGTTGCGTTCTTGCCGAGACGCAGGAAATCGACATGGATGATGAAGTCGCGCACCGGCTCGAACTGCACGTCGCGGGGGATCACCCGTTCCTTCTTGCCGCCGACCTCGACATCGAGGACGTGGCTCATGAAGGTGCCGGTCTGGTAGAGCTTCGACACGTCCTTGTAGCTGACGGTGATGAGCTCGGGGGACTTCTTCTCGCCATAGATAACGGCGGGTACGCGGCCTTCGCGGCGGAGCGAACGGACAGCCCCCTTGCTGCCTTTTTCGCGTGCCTCGGCTGCGAGCGTCTGGGTCTCGGCCATAGCAAATTCTCCAATAAAAACGGGGCCTTAGGAGGCCCGCGCGCATGACCCGCAAGTCTCCTCCAGGGGTGTGGAAGTGCGGGATTGCGCGCCTTATAGCGCCAAGTCCTTGAAAACTCAACCGGGGAGGGGTGGGGACTGGCTCAGTCGAACAGGCTCGAAACCGAGCGTTCCTCGGCGGTCCGGCGCATGGCCTCGCCGATCAGCGGGGCGATGGAGACGACCCGGATGTTGTGGCTGACGCGCACGGCTTCCGTAGCCTGGATCGAATCCGTGATGACGAGTTCCTTGAGCTTCGAGGCCGAGACGCGGGCGACCGCGCCGCCGGAGAGAACGCCATGCGTCACATAGGCGGAGACTTCGGTCGCGCCCTGCTTCAGCAGTGCGTCGGCCGCGTTGCAGAGGGTGCCCGCGCTGTCGACGATGTCGTCGACGAGGATGCAGGAGCGGCCGGACACGTCGCCGATGATGTTCATGACTTCGGACTCGCCCGCGCGTTCGCGGCGCTTGTCGACGATGGCGAGGTCGGCGCCGATGCGCTTTGCGATGGCGCGCGCGCGGACCACGCCGCCCACGTCCGGCGAGACGACCATCACGCCGTTGCCCGTCTTGTAGTGCTGTTCGATGTCACGGGTGAGCACCGGCGCGGCAAAGAGGTTGTCGGTCGGAATGTCGAAGAAGCCCTGGATCTGGCCGGCATGGAGATCGAGGGTGAGGACGCGGTCGGCGCCTGCGGTCGTCACGAGGTTGGCGACGAGCTTTGCCGAGATCGGCGTGCGCGCGCCGGGTTTGCGATCCTGCCGCGCATAGCCGAAATAGGGGATCACCGCCGTGATGCGCCGCGCCGAGGCGCGCCGGAGCGCGTCCATGATGATGAGCGTTTCCATCAGGTGGTCGTTGGCGGGGTAGGAGGTCGACTGGATCACGAACACGTCCTCGCCGCGCACGTTCTCCTGGATTTCGACGAAGACTTCCATGTCCGCGAAGCGGCGGACGACCGATTTGGTAAGGGGCAGGTTCAGGTAGGCGGCGATGGCTTCGGCAAGCGCCCTGTTGGAATTGCCCGATACGAGTTTCATTCCGAGACCCCTGCCACCACGTGAGACCCGCCGGATGGCGAGAGACCTTGCCCCAACCTGAAATCGCCGCCCGGACGTGACAGCCCGGTGACGGCGCGAGCGGGTTTTAACAAGGGGTCCACCCCCTGTAAACACGCAAACGCCCGAAGAAAATCGCTCTTTCGGGCGGTATCGTCATCATCGGCTATTGGCCGCCATGGGGCCGGGGAAGGAATCGGGCGCCGGTCCAAGAATGGCGAGAACGCCCTTCGCCGCCGCTTCCGCAGCCTTTTCCGCGACTTTGCCCCATTGGCCTGCAATGCGCTCGGCGTCGAGATCGTTCTTCTGGTGGACCTTGCCGAGCATCTCGCCTCTTGCGGACTTCACAACCCATTCGATGGAAACATCGGTGCGTCCATCGTTCCGCGATGCGGCGATGACACTGCCTTCGACGCGGAATGCGCGCGGTCCGCGCCATGCAACGGTTTCCATCCGGGAGAGGAGCGCCGTTTCGAGCGCATTCCCGAGCGAAACTGTCCCGTCGCCCGGCGAGGGACCGATCTCGATCTCGAAGGATTTCGGTGTGGCGATACTTCCCGTGACGATCCGTTCGCTTTCCGACGGAGCCGCACGAACGAGCATTTCCGCCGGAGCGGCGGAAGATGCGGCGTACCATTCCGATATCTTGCGCGCGGTCGCCTTTGCGAATTGCCGCAGGCTGTCGTCGCCGGGCCTTGCATTCTCCGGCACCAGCGTTTCGCTGACGACGCGGTGGAGGCGGGCGCCGTCCGCGCTCCTGACATCGATGACCGCCACCATGTAGGTGCCATCCGGATTTTCGCCCGTGCCGAGAGCGCCCGCCAGTCCAAGCGATGTGTTGCGCGGCAGAGCCGCCCGCGAGGTTTCCTCCTGCAGCAAGCCGGCAAAGAGCTCCGCCTCCGTCGGCAGTGTGCCGTCGAGGGCGGCGATTTCGATCGCGGGCGTCATGCGCGCTACGGCGGCCTTCGTCTCCCTGCCGTCGTTCTGTTCGGTCTTGCCGGACGCGGCGTCGTCGACACAGGCAGCGGTCGCAAGAATGGCGATAGCGGTTCCCACACGCAGTCTGCGCGCGCCCGCTTTCCTCCATTTTCCGTCTTTTGCTGGCCGTGTCGCCGTCTGCACTGCCGCTTCGTCCCGCTTCCCGCCGCTATCGGCGGGGTGTACCCGATGGCCAGTTTACTGCGATTCGGGGAAATCATGCGGTGAGACGGCGGTCAGCTCCGCAGCATGATTGCCGATATCTGACGTCCGTAGTCGGGCTCGCCGCGATGCGTGGTGCGGCGATAGGAGAAGAATCGTTTCTGGTCCTGATAGGTGCAATGACCGAGCGACGAGACTGTCCCGATATCGGCCGCCTCGAGCCGCGCTTCGGCATAGCCCGGCAGGTCGAACATGAAATGACCCGCGTTTTCGGACGGAACGAACCACTTTTCGTTCGCCGTGTCGGCGTCGACGAAGCGGTCGCGGAACTCGGCCCCCACCTCGTAGAAATCCTTCGAGATGCATGGACCGATTGCGGCGGCGATGTCTGTTCGTTCGGCGCCCAGCCGGATCATGGCGTCGATGGTCGCTTCGAGCACGCCGCCAAGGGCGCCCTTCCAACCGGCATGTGCGGCACCGACGATATGCGTCTTCTTGTCGGCGAAGAGAACGGGTGCGCAATCGGCCGCGAGAACGCCGAGAGCGATGCCCGGCGTCGAGGTCACCATCGCATCGGCCTGGGGCGCCGTCTCCGGTGTCCAGGGCCTCGTCACGTCGATCACGTTCGGGCTGTGTATCTGGTGGACGGTGAGCAGCTTGTCGCGTTCGACGCTCAACTTGCCCGCAACCCGTGCCCGATTCTCGGTCACATTGCCGGGGTTGTCGTCCGAGCCGTAGCCGCAATTCAGCGAGGCATAAATGCCTCTCGAAACACCGCCTTCGCGCGTGAAGAAGCCGTGGCGAATGTGGGACAGGACCTCAAGCGGCTTTGCCTTCAGCATCGACAGTCCTTTACGCAAAACCGGCGGGCGGCTCGCTGCCCGGCGGGGTGATCCCCAGCACCTTGAAGAGGCTGCCCATCTCGTCAGACGCGGTCAACCTCCGGAGCGCCTGCCCGATGGCCTCCCTTTGCGTGGAAGAGGCGTTCCGGGCGAGTTGTCCGGCGCGCGCCTCGATACCAAGCGCACACAGAAAAGTGCCTTGCCCGACAGGACCGTGGGGTGTCGCGCCGCCGCCTCTTACGCCGTGAGCCAGCGCTTCGAAATCGACATGAGCTGTCAGGTCGGCTTCGCCCGGGGCCGCGAACGGGTCTGCAAACGCATGATTGCGAACCGCCTGCAGTGTGTCTCCGGGCGCGCTCCTTTCATGGCCATAGTCGATGACCAGGGCGCCGCCGCCATGGGTGGCAATGCGGGATGCGATCCCGGAAATGATCGATATGCCCGCAGGACAAGTTTCCGCGATGGTTCCCTCGGCCGCAGCCGTGATGGCGGGAGGGAGAGCCTTGTCGTTTGCCGCGGCGACGGGCGCGAGGACCGGCACGAAGCGGCCTTCCGCATAGCCGACATATCGTTCGCACCAACCCCGTTCCGTTCGCTGATACTGGGTAATGGGCAGGGCGTCGAAAAATTCGTTGGCGACAAGGAAAAGCGGCAGATCCGGCAACTCATCTGCGCTCGAATGCCAGTGGGCGTCAGGCAGGCGCTCGCGTTGTGCCGCGCGCAGGACCGGGCTCGTTTCAACGAAGTGGACAGAGGCCGCGTCGAGCATGCCGGGCACGGAACGAAGCGCGCGCAAGGCATCGGCCATCAGTGTGCCGCGGCCCGGCCCGAGCTCGGCTATTGCGATGGGTGAGGGGGATCTCTCCGCCAGCCACCTGTCGGCGAGCCAGAGGCCAACGAGTTCACCGAACATCTGACTCACTTCGGGTGCGGTCACGAAGTCGCCGCGCGCACCGAGCGGATCGCGTGTCATGTAGTAGCCGTGCTCGGGATGACCGAGACACAAGGCCATGTAGTGCGAAATCGGGATCGGCCCGGTTTCGCGGATCAGGCGGACGAGGTGCGCTTCGAGGGCGTTGCCGCTCATTTCCGCTTTGCTGGGGCGGGTTTTGCCGCAGCGCGCGCGAAATACCAGACGAGCGCCGCGCCGGCGATGGCCATGGGGAGGGAAAGGAGCATGCCCATCGTGAACCAGCCGCCGAAAAGATAACCGATCTGCTGGTCAGGCTCGCGGAAGAATTCAACGAAGGTGCGTGCGATGCCATAGCCGCAGACAAAGGCGCCCGTTACCACACCCGGCTTTTTCAGCGCATCGAAATGGTGCGTCAGAAGCCTCAGGACAATGAAGAGAAGGATGCCTTCGAGAAAGGCTTCGTAAAGCTGGCTCGGATGGCGCGGCAGGGGCCCGCCGTTCGGGAACACAACGCCCCAGGGCGCATCCGTGACGCGGCCCCAGAGTTCGGAGTTGATGAAGTTCGCGAGGCGGCCGAAGAAGAGGCCTATGGGGACCGCGGCGCTTACGGCATCCATGAGCGAGGGCAATGGAATGCCGCGGGTGCGTGCGAAGAAGAACATCGCGACCAGCACGCCGAAGGCGCCGCCATGAAAGCTCATCCCGCCTTGCCAGACATAGAAGATTTCGAGCGGATGGGAGACGTAGTAGGCGGGGTTGTAGAGAAAGACATAGCCGATACGCCCGCCGAGAATGACGCCGAGTGCGGCCCAGAGCAGTGTGTCGTCCGCGTCGTTCCGGGTGAGGGGCGAGCGCGGCTGCCAGAGGCGATCGGTTTCGGCGAGCGCGACGATGTATCGCCAGCCGAGAATGAGGCCGGCGATGTAGGCGAGCGCATACCAGCGGATCGCAAAGGGGCCAATCTGGATCAGAACGGGATCGATGTCGGGGAAAGGCATGGCGCTCCGGCATGGGCTCCGGCGCGAACCCGATGCCGCGCCGTCGATGGCGCGCTAGTTTGGCCCGCAGTCTCTTCCTGTCAAGGAAGGCCCATGTGGTGCAGGAGGGGGGCCGGATTCGCTTTTCGCGCGCGAAAGGCTATGTTTCTCGATGAAGCCTCGAGCGGAGTATCCCATGACCCAGACGCAGAACCGCATCTTCGACGAACTTGGCCGCTTGTTCACCAATGCCGCGGGGGCGGCGCAGGGTGTACGCCAGGAAGTCGAAACCGTGTTGCGTGGACAGGCAGAACGCCTGATCGCGGATATGGATTTGGTGACGCGGGAGGATTTCGACGCGGTGCGTGCGATGGCGCAGCTGGCGCGTGAGGAAAACGAAGCGCTCAAGGCCCGTATCGAGGCGCTGGAAGCTGCGGCAAGGAAGCCTGCGCCGAAAGCGAAGAAGGCATCAGCCGGGTCTGGCGACAAGGCGGGCGGCCCGGAAGGCGATACCTCGCCGCTCGGCTAAGTCCTCAGGCATTTCTCCACAGATTCTCTCGGCATTTCCGGCTCTTCCGGGCAGGCAAGGGTTGCGCCGACTCATTGTGTCGGGCACCCTTTTGTGGTGTTTACGGGGTGGGTGGTCCACTAGATATGGGGCAATCGGGCTTGGACGCCCTTGTCCGAAGTGGAACCCGAGCGGGGTACAGAATGTCAGGCTCTGTCGCCGAGGCCGAGGAATTCGACGGCAATCCTCTCGATCTTCTGGAACAGGTCGCCGCCATTCGCGACTGGTTTTTCGAGAGAAGCCATGAAGACGAGTTGAACATTTGCGTAGCGGGGGAGTGGCGGGACTACCAGCTCTCCCTGAACTGGCGCAACGACCTCTCCGGGCTCCACATCGCCTGTACGCTCGATCTGCGTGTCCCCCCGGAAAAGCGGCCCGTCGTCCGCCATCTTCTCACCCTCATCAACGAGCAGCTCTGGTCGGGGCATTTCGATATCTGGTCGGATGACGGGGTCGTACTCCATCGCAACAGCCTGCTGCTCTGCGGTGGCGCCGCCGCCACCCCCGAGCAGTGCGAGGCGCTGCTTCGGCTCGCCGTGGAAGCCTGTGAGCGCTATTATCCGGCGCTGCAATTCGTGATGTGGGCGGGCAAGACGGCCGAAGAGGCAATTGCCGCCGCCATGTTCGAAACGCAGGGATGCGCGTAACGCTGTAGTGTTGCGCTTCTCGGATTTCCGCAAGCGACGGTTTCAGACATGACATTTTCACTTGAGCGCCCTCTGGTTCTCGTGGGCGCGGGAAAGATGGGCAGCGCCCTGCTTTCGGGCTGGCTCGCAAAAGGGCTTTCGCCCGAGCTCGTTTGCGTCCGCGATCCAGCGGCGCCGGACGAGATCGCAGCGCTTGAGGCCAGAGGGCTTTCGCTCAACGCATCCGTCCAGGACATCGCGCTCAGGAATCCTGCGCTCGTGCTACTGGCCATCAAACCGCAGGCCATGGCGAATGTGCTTCCCGAACTGGCGCCGATGGTGCAGCCCGAGACCGTCTTTCTGTCCATCGCGGCGGGCACGGGGCTTCACCGTCTGAAGGAATTGCTCGGACCGGACGTGCACGCGATCCGTGCCATGCCGAACACACCGGCTTCCATCGGACGCGGCATCACGGTTGCCTGTCCCAATGATCGCGTGACGCCCGAGCAAAGGGAGCTTGCGGACAAGCTCCTTGCCGCGGCCGGCGAAGTCGGCTGGGTCGACAGCGAAGCGCTCATCGACGCCGTGACGGCCGTCTCCGGCAGCGGCCCCGCCTATGTCTTCTATCTTGTCGAATGCCTCGCGGCCGCTGGAGAAGCGCTCGGCCTCGAAGCCGGTCTTGCGATGAAGCTTGCCCGGGAAACGGTGAGCGGTGCCGGTGAGATGCTTCACCAGCTGGAAGAACCCGCGTCGGAGCTACGTGCAAATGTAACCTCGCCGGGAGGCACGACCGCCGCCGCGCTCGATGTGCTGATGGGGGAGGGCGGGCTCTCGCCGCTGATGCGGCGGACGGCGCTTGCGGCCCGGGACAGGGCGAGAGAACTCGGCAAGTAGGCTCGCCAGAGGCGTATCGAGCGCCTATGGTGCGGGCAGGAGAATGCTCATGGCCCGCAAGCTCGATCCGGAAGAGAAAATCGTCAACGCCGCCATGCGGCTCGCGGCATCGCGCGGCTGGCGAGGCCTGTCGCTTGCGGATATCGCGACATCGGCAAAGGTGAGCCTTGCCGATCTTTGCACACACTTCGCATCGAAGGCCGCGATCCTTGCGGCCTACGGCCGGCGGATCGACGCGAAGGTTCTGGAAGAGTCGTCGACGGAGGACATGTCGGGAGAGACGGCGCGCGACCGTCTTTTCGATGTGTTGATGATGCGCTTCGATGCCATGGGGGAAGAGAAGGAAGCCCTCAGGCGTATCGCGGCGGATTTGCGCCGGGATCCGATTGCGTCTGCGCCGCTTGCCCGTCCGCTTCTGCAATCGATGGGCTGGATGCTGGAAGCAGCGGGAATTGATTCGTCCGGTATTGCTGGGGCCCTGCGCGTTCGCGGTCTTGCCTTCGTGTGGGGCGCGGCCTTCCGCGTCTGGCTCGAGGATGGCGAGGATCAGTCGAAGACCATGGCCGAACTCGACCGCCGCTTGCGCGATGGCGCTGCTTTTCTCGAACGTGTGTCGTGGTTCGGCGCGCGCCGTCGTGGCGAGGACGCGCGCGACGCCGCCTGATCTTCAGAAGTGGAAGACACGGCAGGCGAATATCCTGTCATCCGTCCATTCGAGAATTTCGACGACACGCTTGCGGCTCGCTTCGTCGCCGTTCACGACACGCCAGTATTCGACTGAAGCGCGGCCGCGCTTGTTCTCCGTTTGCGCGATCACATCGATTATGTCGATGCGGAAGCTCTGTAGCTGTGCCACGCCCGCCTGCGCATAGGCGCGAAGTTCGTCGGATCCTTTCAACGTTCCGTCCGCCCTGCCCATCCGTTTGATGACGACGTCGCTCATATGCGTGCCGTCGGGCGCATAGAGAGCCGCTACCGCGTCAGGGTCGAGGCTCTGCCAGGCGGACTGCCACTTCAGGACCATTGCAGGCGGGTTCATGTCGCTTCCTCCAGCGATTTCGAAGGAAGCTAGCCGGGTCGAGAATAAAGGTCAATAATGCTGACCTTTATCTCAGACGGGCAAATGAATCACGGCTCTCAGGCCGCCCATCGGACTTCGGGCGAGCGTGATATCGCCACCGTGGCCCCGGGCGATGTCACGCGCGATGGCGAGGCCCAGACCGGTGCCGCCCTTGTCGAGGTTGCGCGCCGCGTCCAGCCGGTAGAAGGGACGGAAGACTTCTTCCATCTGTTCGTCCGGAATGCCTTCGCCGTCGTCATCGACAAAAATGTCGATGCTGCCGCCCTCTCCATCTGTCTCAGCGTCGCGGATTGCCGTGACCCAGACATGGGCAGCGTATTTGCCGCCATTGTCGATGATGTTCGTCAGGCATCGCTTGAAGGCGTTGCGGCGCAGCGGAAGCATGAGATCGCCGTGCAGTTCGAGACGGACGTCGTGACCCTTGCGCTGCGAATCGTCTCGCACCTCGCCAATCAGTTCAGCGAGATCCGTCTCTTCGGTTGCCTCGCCCTGATGACCGCGGGCGAATTCGAGATAATCGTCCAGCATGCGTTCCATTTCGGCGATGTCTTCCCGCAGCTCCGCTATTTCAGGCCGGTCGTCCAGCATCGCAAGTTGCAGCTTGAAGCGGGTGAGCGGTGTGCGCAGGTCGTGACTTACGCCGGCGAGCATGGCGGTGCGCTGTTCGATCTGCCGCTGGATGCGCGCGCGCATGTCCATGAAGGCCTGTGCCGCCCGCCGGACTTCGGATGCGCCCTGGGGACGGTAGCTCGGAACGTCGCGGCCCATGCCGAAGGATTCAGCTGCGGAAGCAAGACGTTCGATGGGGCGGATCTGGTTCCGAAGGAACATGATGGCGACGATGATCAGGACCACCGACGTGCCGACCATCCAGACGAGGAAGATGTGGGAGTTGGAAGCATAGACATGCGATGCCGGCGTGAGCACGCGCATGACGCCGCCATTATAGGCGATGCGGATGTCGACATACTGTTTGTATTGCGCGGTGTTGATCCAGTAGGGGCGGGCAACGCGGCGGCGCAATTCGTCGTTCAATGAATCTGCGAGGAGGCCGCCGGTCGAAGAGGGGGCACCGGGGAGTTCCTCGCCGTCGAGGAAAGCAACAGGGAGGCCGAGGTCCTGGCTTGCGCGCGCGGCAATCCTCGATGCCTGCTGTGGTGTCGGGTTTTCCTCGAACTCGCTCAGGAGAAGGGCAACTTCGGCGACGGTCTTCGCCGAAAGACGCTCGGTTACGAGTTGCCAGTGACGCTCCAGGAAGACATAGGTGACGACGAGTTGCAGCAGCACCACCGGCGCCACGATGATGATGAGCGAGCGCCCGTAGAGCCCCCGGGGCATCAGGCGCTTCAGCAGCTGGAAGGGATGGAGCGAGAAGTGTGCACCGCTCTCGCGGTCCCGCGAAGGCGTTGCGTCCGCCCCGTCCCGTGTTCGTGCCTCTGTCATGCGGTCATCAATCTGGCATGAGTGCGTAGCCCTCGCCGCGCACTGTCTGCAGATAAAGCGGGTTCTTCGGATCGGATTCGATTTTGCGGCGGAGCCGGTTGATCTGCACGTCGATCGACCTTTCGGCGGCCTCATTGTCGCAGAGGTCGAGACGGGAGAGGGGCTTGCCGGGATTGGCGGCGAAAATACGCATCAGCTGGATCTCCCGCGTCGTGAGGCGGACCTGGATATCGCCGTTCCAGAGCTCGCCGCGCGTCACATTGAACCGGCAGGGGCCGAGCAAAATCTCGTCATGCTTCTGCCTGCCGGGCGCCTGCGCGCGCCGCAGGATGGTGCCGATGCGAAGCAGCAGTTCTCGCGGTTCGAAGGGTTTGGCAAGATAATCGTCGACGCCGCGCTCGAGCCCGTCGATACGGTCGCTTGCCTCGCCGCGCGCGGTCAGCATGAGGATCGGTACGGCGGAGGTTTTCCGCAAATCCCTTGTCAGGTCGAGACCGCTTTCGCCGGGCATCATCACGTCGAGGACGATGAGATCGAAGGAAAGGCCTTCGAGACGCGCGCGGGCTTCCGCGGCATGTTCCGCCGTCGTCACGCGGAAACCGTTGTCGGACAGATACCGCTTCAGCAGTTCGCGGATACGCCGGTCGTCGTCGACCACGAGAATATGCGGCGCGTCGTCGGCCGGTGCCGCAGCGTTTTCCGTTTCCGCCGTCATCGTTTCGTTTGCGGCCAATGCGTGTCTCCCTGCGGCCGGGTCAGTCCCGCGGGCCCGGTGTCTTCGTTATCAGGCGTTCGACTTCGGCCCTGTCTTCCTCGTTGACGAGAGCGAGCAACACCTTGCGCCATGCCGCCTCGGCATCCGGGCCCGCCTGATCGAGAGCCGCGGCGACGCGCGCGCGCTGCGGAGCCGCGAGCCGTTCCTCGAGGTCGAGACCGAGGGCGGTAAGATAGAGCAGTCGCTGGCGCCGGTCCTGTTTGCCCGTTTGCTGTTCGATGAAGCCACGCTCAATGAGTTGCTTGAGGACGCGGGCGAGGCTTTGCTTCGTGATGCGCAGGATGTTGAGCAGTTCGGCAACTGTGATGCCGGGGTTGCGGCCGACGAAGTGGACGACGCGATGATGCGCGCGGCCGAAATCGTATTTGGCAAGCAACTCGTCCGGGTCGCTGATGAAGTCCCGATAGGCGAAAAACAGGAGCTCGATGGCCTCTGTCAGCGGCCCGGTTTCAAGGCCGGCGGCGCGCCCAGGGGTGCGCTCGTCGGCCTTTGCCGCCGTCTTTCCGATGGGTTTTGCCGTGACCGTCATTTTATGTCAGCCATGTTGACATATTTTCCGCTAAGTGCTACCCCTTGCAAACTGCATGAGACAGAATGGGCGCAAGGGCCGGGCAGGTCGAATCTGCCAGCCAATATAAAGGATGTTCGCCCGAGAAGGCTGTCTCCGGCAAATTTCCCGTTGGGCGGGACTGCGGACGGCCGGACAAAAGCGGCACGGCGCGGAAATACACCAGGAAACTTGGGTCATGGCAGACATTCCCTTCGACAAACGCGACGGCTTTATCTGGTTCAACGGCGAACTCGTTCCCTGGGCCGATGCCAAGGTGCATGTGCTGACGCACGGGCTTCATTATGCGAGCTGCGTGTTCGAGGGCTGCCGGATGTATGGCGGCGAAATTTTCAAGCTGCGGGAGCATTCGCTGCGGCTGATCAAGTCGGCCGAAATTCTCGGCTTCACGATTCCCTACAGCGTCGAGGAAATCGACGAGGCCTGCATCGCGACGGTGCGCGCGCAGAAGCTGACCGACGGTTATCTCCGTCCGGTCGCGTGGCGCGGCAGCGAGATGATGGGCGTCAGCGCGCAGAAGAACCGGATCAACTTCGCGGTCGCTGCATGGGAGTGGCCGTCCTATTTCGATCCCGAGCAGCGCAAGAAGGGCATCCGCCTCGACATCGCGCAATACAAGCGCCCGTCGCCGGAGACGGCACCGTCGATGGCGAAGGCGGCCGGCCTCTACATGATCTGCACGATCTCGAAGCACGCGGCGGAGAACAAGGGCTATGCCGACGCGCTGATGTACGACTATCGCGGCTATGTCGCGGAGGCGACCGGCGCCAACATCTTCTTCATCAAGGACGGCGTCATCCACACGCCGAAGCCCGACTGCTTCCTCGACGGCATCACGCGGCAGACGGTGATCGGGCTCGCGAAGGCGCGCGGCTACGAAATCGTCGAACGGCACATAAAGCCCGAAGAACTGGGCGATTTTTCGGAATGCTTCATCACCGGCACGGCGGCGGAAGTGACGCCAGTCGGCGAGATCGGCCCGCACAAATTCACGCCGGGCGAGATTTCGCACAACCTGCACGAGGACTATATCGCCGCGGTGCATGCGCACCAGACGCGCGCGAAAGCCGTCAACGGCTGACGCTCCGAGCGAACGAAACGACAAGGGCGGCTCCTTCGAGCCGCCCTTTTTTCTTGCCTGTCAGGCTGTCCTTTCGAGTTTGCGCAGAATGCTGAAAGTTCCGTTGGCGCGGGCGCAAGGTTTGCCGTCCGCCGTCACGAGACATTGCGCGAAGGCGAGCGAGCCGCCGGTCTTCACGACTTCCGGCTTCACTTCGAGCCATTCGCCGATGCGCGCCGAACTCAGAAAGTCGATGGAGAGGCCGACGGTGACGAGACCGAGGACGTTTTCAAGCTTGAGACCACAGGTGAGTCCCATCGCATTGTCGGCAAGCGCGGTGACAAGACCGCCATGCGCGAAGCCGCGCGAGTTGGTATGCGGTTCTGCGAGCCAGAGGCCGATGAAGATGGCGTCGCCCGTGTTGCGCGACCAGAGCGGCTCCCACGGATTGGTAAGCGGGCTCTGGCGGTAGTGACGCGAAAAACCCTCCGGAGGCGGAGCATTCGGAGTTTCGGATGTCATGAATCCTGATCCTTTTCAATGTCGAGATGGATCAGGGATACAGGCGATGAGGGGGCGGGATAAGCCGTGTTCGGCGCAAGGGATTTGGCGAAAAGGGGGATAAACAGGCCCGACTGTCACTGAACTGTCACAAAAACGTCATGTGTCCCATTTGGCCGCCGCTTCGCCGTCGCTCTCGCGGGCGTCGACCCAATGCGACTTATCCCCGGTTTCCTCGCGCTTCCAGAAGGGCGCGCGGGTCTTCAAGTAATCCATCAAAAAGGAGGCCGCGTCGAAAGCTGCCTGACGGTGCGCGGAGGCGGTGACGACGAGCACGATGTTGTCTCCGGGGCTGAGCTTGCCGACGCGGTGGATGATGAGACTCGCCTGCAATGGCCAACGCTCGTTTGCCTCCGCTTCGATGCGGGAAAGCTCCTTTTCGGTCATACCGGGATAGTGTTCGAGTTCCATGGAGGCGACGGTGCCGCCGTTCGAGTCGCGGACGAGGCCGGTGAAGGTGACGAGGGCGCCGATATCGGTGCGGCCCGACGTCAGCGCCTTCACTTCGGCGCCGATGTCGAAATCTTCCGTCTGTACCCGGATCATTTTCTCAGCCGCCGGTGACGGGCGGGAAGAAGGCGATCTCGCGCGCGCCATCGATGGAGGCGGCGGGTTTCACGTGAACCTTGTCGACGGCGGCGCGCACCAGCTCCGGCCGGGCGAAGGCCTCCGCGAAGCCCGGCCCGCGGCCCTTGAGCCAGCCGACGACGTCGGACACGGTCGCCACCCCTTCGGGCAGCTCCACGTCCTCCGCGCCGCAACCGACGCGCTCGCGAACCCAGGCGAAATACAGCAGTTTCATTTGCTTAGAAGATACGTCCGGCATCCGGCATCAGCGCTCCATGGCATGTACGACACCTGCCTTCAGATAGTCGTAGCCGGTCCAAAGTGTAAGCAGCGCCGCCATCCACAACAGCACGAGGCCGCCGATCATGATGCCCGGCACGATCTTCTCCGCCGCCGGCCCGGCGAGCAGCACCCCGAGCGCGATCATCTGCACCGTGGTCTTCCACTTGGCGAGCTGGGTCACGTGGATCTTGACGTTGAGCTCGGCCAGAAACTCGCGCAGGCCGGAGACGAGGATCTCGCGCACCAGGATGATGATGGCCGCCCAGATCGACCAGCCGCCGATGGTGCCGTCGTGCACGAGCATCATCAGCACGGCGCCAACGAGCAGCTTGTCGGCGATGGGATCGAGCATTCGGCCGAGCGTCGACTGCTGCTCCCAGATCCTTGCGAGAAAGCCGTCGAGCCAATCCGTGACGCCGGCCAGCACGAACAGCGTGAAGGCCGACCAGCGCGCCACGTCGCCCTTGAGGAAGAACAGGCAGGCCACCAGCGCCGGCACGGCCGCAATCCGCCCGTACGTCAGGACGTTCGGCAGGCTCATGTGCATCGGACGCGCGGCGGCTTGTTCCATAAGTTCCTGGTACACCACCGGGGCGCAGCCCCGTCAATGGCACACATCCTCCCGGCGTAAACGGCGGCCCAATGCTCCGGTGCCCGGCCGGGCGAAACAAAGCAGAGCACCGGCCGAACTCGGTCAGTGGCAGACGCCGCGAAGCCGGCGCTTCTTGACGTCGAAATGGAAGTGATCGCGGTGGGCCTCGTTGGCCTCCGGCCCCAGCACCGTGCCGAACATGGAGCAGGCCCCACGATGCAGCCGCTTCAGGAACAACGAGGCCGGGGTGGTCGCGGCAACCACCCTGCCAGTCGCGGAGTCGCCTTTCGAAGCCTCCTTCTTGGCCGAATAGCCGGTCTTCACCACCGTTCCTTCTGACTTGGCCGCGTCCTCCGGATCAGGCTTCTTCTTGGGCAGGTCCGCCTTGTTCAGCGGTCCTCCCTCTTCTGCGTTGCCGTCCGTCTTGTTGCCGCCGGCTGCGGCCGCCGCCTCGGCCGCCTTCTTCTTGGCCGCAGCGATGTCGCGTTCCGTCGGCCCCCAGCCGCGCGCCACGCTGATGGTGCGGCCGTCCTCCGTAACGAACCGCCCGATGTCGATGGCGCTACCGGTCGCGTGCTCGCTCAGGGGACCGTTGGGTCGGCTATAGATGTTGCGGCAGGCATACGACGAGGCTCCGACGATGCGGGTGATCCGCGAGCCCAACGCTTCGCGCGCCGCCGGCTGCAGAACCGTTTCGACCCATTGCGCCATACGCGCCGCGAGGCGGCAGTTCATGGTCGGCGCCGGCATCAGTGTGACCTTCTCGGTCCCACCGACACTGCGAAGGCGAAGCGGCGCCGGCGAGCCGCACGGTCCCTTCTTGATCGGCTCCTCGATCTCGACCTCAGCGGTGATGGGCGCCAGCAATCGCAGACACTCGCGCAGGCCGCCGGCGACCTCCGCTTCGCTCCACACGTCCTCTTCAGGCTGCGATTGCGCGGCGTCGGTTGCAGGCTTTCTGGACTCCGGCGCGACGCGCTTTTCCTCCGGGGTCACCTGCGCCGGCGGCTTGGGTGGCGGACGCGAAGCCTTGCGCTGAACGGATTGCGGGGCCGGACGCGGTGCCTGCTTGGGTGCCGGCAGGAACGGAAGCGCGAGCAGGCCACCCAACAGCGCAAGCGTTGCAGCCTTCGAAATCCGGCCGAGCGTTCTGTCTGCTGGAGCCATTACGGTCAGTTCCCCCGAAATGCAGCAAGGCTGTCCGCCTCGTTCTCGCAACTGCAACATCGGCAACGAGCACGGCGGAAATGGGATCGTATCGGCCAGGTCACGGCCGCCCCGCCTCATTTCTCAGGCTTCCTGTCATACGCACGAAGTATCGATGTGGTTGCACACAGTGGCTTTTCCTCTGCAGCCTTGCATCATGGGCCTGCATGGCGGAAACTGCGCGCGTTTATCGAATAAACAGCCCAACAATGGGCATTCTTGGGGGGTCGCACGCATGTCTGATCTGCCGTTCGACTTGGCATCCGTCGACTGGATGGCCGTCGGCATCTTCTCCGCGATAGCATTTCTCGCCGCTCTTATCGGCAATGCCATCGCGTTCGGAAACAAGCTTATGGGGGCCATCCTCACGGCTGTCTTCTTCGCCGTCATCTACGTCTGTCCCTTATCCACATCTGACGCTGCCGCCGATCTTACGCTGTCGCTATGTCTGGCTGTTCTGTTGCTTTTCCTCTCTATACTTCACACATCCACTACACCG
>CAJXOU010000067.1:0-10000 GCA_913057645.1 uncultured Rhodobiaceae bacterium
AATATGAGGACGCCGAACAGCTCCTGCGCGTGCGCGACATGGCGGAGATGGCGCGCGACGAGATCGACCGTCTGAACGAGTTGCTGCCGGAGCTCGAACACGACGTGCAGCTCATGCTGCTGCCGAAGGACGCCGCCGACGACCGCAATGTCATTCTCGAAGTGCGGGCGGGGACGGGCGGCGACGAAGCCGCCCTTTTTGCGGGCGACCTCTTCCGCATGTATGAGCGATACGCCTCGCTGCAGGGCTGGAAGGTCGAACTCATCGCCGCGTCCGAGGGCGAGATGGGCGGCTACAAGGAAATCATCGCCGGCATTTCCGGTCCCGGCGTCTATGCGAAGCTCAAGTTCGAGTCGGGCGTTCACCGCGTCCAGCGCGTGCCGGTGACGGAAGGCGGCGGGCGCATCCACACCTCCGCGGCGACGGTTGCCGTGTTGCCCGAGGCCGAGGAGGTCGATGTCGAGATCGAGGACAAGGACCTCCGCATCGACGTCTTCCGGGCCTCCGGCGCGGGCGGCCAGCACGTCAACAAGACCGAAAGCGCGGTCCGCATCACGCATCTGCCGACCGGCATCGTCGTCTCGCAGCAGGACGAGAAGTCGCAGCACAAGAACAAGGCGCGCGCCATGCAGATCCTGCGCGCCAAGCTCTTCGACGCCGAGCGCGAGCGGATCGACAGGGAGCGCTCCGCGAACCGCAAGGGCCAGGTCGGCTCCGGCGACCGCTCGGAGCGCATCCGCACCTACAATTTTCCGCAAGGCCGCGTCACCGATCACCGCATCAATCTGACGCTGCACAAGCTCGACCAGGTGCTGGCGGGCGATGCGCTCGGCGAACTTGTCGATTCGCTCATCGCCGAGGACCAGGCGGCCCGGCTTGCCGCGATGGAAGACGGGGCGTGACCTCGCGCGACCATGCGATGCGCATGCTTGGCTGGCGTCTCCGGCAGGCAGGACTTCCCACGCCCGAGCTCGATGCGCGGGTTCTCGTGCAGGCCGTCACCGGCGCTTCCGATATCGAGATGGTGCGGGAGCCCGCGACCCGCATGAGCGCGGCGGAGGAAGAACGGCTTGCCGGCTACGAGCGCCGCCGCCTCGCGCGCGAGCCCGTCTCGCGCATTCTCGGTGTTCGCGAATTCTGGGGACTGCCCTTCGCCGTCACGCCCGCCACGCTCGATCCGCGTCCCGACAGCGAGACGCTCGTCGAAACCGCGCTCGCGGCACTTCGCGAGGTTGCGGCGCCCCGGCTTCTCGATCTCGGCACGGGCACCGGCTGTCTTCTGCTCGCGCTTCTTCACGAGCGTCCCGATGCGGTCGGCACCGGCATCGACATATCGGCCGAGGCGCTCGCGGTTGCCGTTTCCAATGCCGCGCGGCTCGGGCTTTCCGGCCGTGCCGCCTTCCGCGCGGGCAACTGGGTGCAGGACCTCGAAGGGAGCTTCGACCTCGTGATCTCGAATCCGCCCTATATTTCGAGCGGCGAGATTTCGACGCTTGAGGAAGAGGTGCGCGCGCATGATCCCGTGCTCGCGCTGGATGGCGGCGCGGACGGGCTCGATGCCTATAGGGCGCTGGCGGCTGCCCTCCCGGACGTTTTGACGCAGGGCGGGTCCGCCGTCATCGAACTCGGCGCCGGCCAGGCGGATGACGTGACCGCGATCTTCGAAGCGGCGGGACTGGCGGTTCTGCGCGTGGTGCCGGACCTTTCCGGTGTCCCGCGGGCCCTCGTTGCAGCGCGGCCACGCGATTGAATTTCCGGTTTTCGAAGGGCAGAAAACGGTTGGAATCTCGGGCCCGGGACGCTACCTTTCTTTTCAGGGAAAATGAGCCGGGCCAGAGACGCCTCGCTCCTCGAACCCCGTCCTCCGAAAAACAGGGACGACAGGCCGAGGCAGATATCTGCCGGTCGGGCCGGGTTCGAAAGGTGCTTGAGGCAGCCCGCAAACTGGAATGATGCCCTTTGAATGTATCGTCGCGCCGGGGCTGGGCTGCGCGATACGGGGCCAGAACCTCTTGGCATCCGAACCGACCGCTCCTTCAGGAGGACGGCAAGTGTGTGCTGGGAAAGTCCGCCTCGCCGGAACGCCTTCGGGTGTGCCCCGCGAAGCCGGGTCGATGGCTGTTTGTCCATCTGCCCGCGAGGAGAACGCAGCCTTTACAGCCTGCGTTCGATGGACCTCTTGAGACGAAAACCCGTGAGTTGAACCAGTAGCGAGAAATCAGACGATATGAGGCAGGGGCAGAACAACTCCAAGCGTTCGCGTGGCCGCGGTGGCCGCAAGCCACAACATTCGGCAAACCGGGCTTTCGACAGCAACGGGCCGGACGTGAAAATTCGCGGTACCGCGGCGCATGTCTGCGAGAAATACCAGCAGCTGGCGCGCGACGCGATTTCGGCGGGCGACCGCGTGACGGCGGAAAACTACTATCAGCATGCGGAACACTATTACCGCCTCATGCTGGCCGCGCAGCAGGGTCAGGAAGGCCAGCAGCAGCGCCAGCCGACCAATCTCGCCTACCGGCCGGACGAGGACGAGGAGAACGAGACGGATTATGCGGGCGACGGTCCGCAGCCGCGCCATCCCGGCCAGCCCTGGCACCAGCAGAGCGGCAACGGCCAGAATGGCGGCGAGAACAACAACCAGCGCAGTGGATCGCAGGGCGGCAACGGCCGGTCGAATGACCGGGACGAGCAGGCCGCGTCCTCTTCCGACGATGACGGCGAGGAAACGGCGGATGCCAATGCGCAGTCCGGCGGCGAAGGCGAGGGCGGTCAGCCCCGCCGGCGCAACAACCGCCGCCGCCGTCCGCGCAGCGAAGGCGACAGGGGCGAGCGGAACGATGCCCCCCGCGCCGAAGCGGCAGCGCCCGCCGACAGCAGCGCCGACTAGGCCGTCTTCTATTCGAGCGTAATACGATCGCCGGGCCTCAGCGTGCCCGGCGATTCTATTTCGGCATAAAGCCCGAGATCGGCATGGTCCCAGTGGCGCATCAGCGTCTGCGGGATCTCCATGTCGCGCGCGCCCGTCTCCGGGTCCACGTTGGTCGCCGCGCAGCGCACCGTGCGGTGGACGCCCTTGAAGGCCACATCGCCCATGCGGAAGCGCTTGCCCACCCAGTCGTGATCCGCGAAGGGCTCGAGCCCTTCGACATAGACATTGCCGCGAAAGCGCAGCGGGTGGACATGCGTCCCCAGCTTCTCCTCCAGCGCGCGCACGCTTGCCATATTGATGATCGAGACGAGTTTCGCCGGCGCGTCCGAATGCGAAAAGCCCGGCGCATGGACGACGCGAGGCGCGCCCCGCAATTCCTTCTCCATGTAGCCGCTCATGAAGTCTTCCAGCGCCGTGCGGCCCGCCGCCGTGGTCAGCTTCGCGGCGAGCACCTCCTTGCCGTCCTTCGCGATGTGCAGCGTCTCCGTCTCGTCCACGAAATGCGTCTTGAGCCTGGCGAGCCGCTCGTCCCGCATCAGCATCAGGAACTTGATCTTCGGGAAATGCTTCGGGTTTTCCGGATCGAAATCATGTTTCCCGTTTTCGATCGCGAAGGCCCGGTCATGAGGAAACGTGCCGCCCTTTTCGAGTTTGACCTCCGCCAGCGGCTCGGGCGAGAGTCCCTTGACCGGGTAGCGGTAGAGGCCGACGATCCTTGCGCTCTCTCCCATCGGCAGTCCTTCCGGGTTCAGGATTTCGGCAGGTTTCTGCGGTGAGAGTGCCCCTTGTATGACAATCAGGCAATGCCCTGGACCGGCTTCCTGCGGCCGGTTTCCGGGATCGGGAATCGATGATGAAGATCAGTACCATGGGCCATGCCTGTATGGTTCTTGCGGGCGAGGAGGAGCGGCCCATTCTTGCCACCGATCCCTGGCTTCTCGGCTCCTGCTACTGGCGGAGCTGGTGGATGGTGAATCCGCCTGCCGAAGAGCAGGTCCGGCGTGTCGAGGCCGCGCCCTTCATCTACATCACGCACGAGCATCCCGATCACCTGCACCCCCCGAGCCTTCGGCGGCTGAAGCCGGGCGCGCGGACGATCCTTCTTCCTGCCTTTCTCCGAATGAAGATGGACGCGTATCTGCGCGAACAGGGCTTCGATGTGCGGATCCTTCCTCCGCGGCAGTGGGTTCCGCTGGAAGACGGGGTGAGCGTCATGTCGCTCCCGCAGTGGAGCAACGATTCCGTCCTGCTCGTGGACACGCCTTCCGCCTTCATCGTCAACCTGAACGATGCGAAGCCGCTCGGCGGTTTGCTCGACGACATCGCCCGTTTGCGGACGGAGATCGGCAAGCCCTGCATCGTGCTCAGAAGTCATTCTCCGGCCGGTCCATTCTTCAACTATTTCGAGGAGAATGAGCGCATTCCCTGCCGGGAACCGGAGGACTATGTGCGCATGACGCAAGGGGTCTGTGCTCACTTGCGCGCGGACCTCTTCCTTCCCTTCGCCAGCCAGGTCGTCTACCGCCGCTCGGATTCGGAGTGGGCGAACGGCTACCGTGTCGGGTTCGATCTTCTGCAGGCCGGCTGGGGCATCGCCACGCGGCTCTGCCCTCCCTTCTCGACCGTGGACCTCGAAACGCTGTCGCTCTCCGCCGAACCGCCGGCGGAATGGCGAGGCGCTTTCCATGACGGCCAGCGCGCGCTTGTCGCGCGGGAAGAGGCACGGAACGGCGAGGCAGCGCTCACCGATGAAGACATCGCGGCCCTGAAGGCAGTGCTCGCCCGCCAGAGATGGCTCCTCGCTGCCGTCCTCCCCGGCGGCGTGGCGGTCGAGAGCGGGGGACGCCGCCTCCTCTACGCCCCGTGGAGCGGCCGCCTGCGTGAAACGGACAAGGGCGGGGATTGCGTCATCCAGGTTCCCGTCGCCGCCCTGAAAGACAGTCTGGCCTCCGGGAACTTCGGAGATCTGTGCATCGGCATGTTCGTCCCGGCAACCCTGCGCGACCGGGCGCTGGCTGGACGGGTCAACCTGTTCTGGATGCTGATGGTCCTTGCGGACTATGGTTATGCGGACGGCATCCTCTCCCGGCTGCGGTGGCTCGTCTGGGTCTGGCGCGTGGAGCGCCGCCGCCCCATCGCCCGGCCGGGCTGAGCCGACCATTCGGGTTCACGAATTCGGCAGGTTTCTGCGGCAAACTGTCTGGCGATTGCCTCTTGTGTGACTATCAGGCAACACCAATATCTGAACAGGACCGGTGCCTCGAAGAGGGCCGGATCATTCGGATAAGGCGCTATTTGGTGGTGCGGCGCATGTCGGCTGCCTGACTGGCGTGCTTGAAAGGAACGAACATGGATCTGGAAAAATACACGGACCGGAGCCGCGGCTTCATCCAGTCCGCGCAGGGGCTTGCGGTCCGCTCGGGGCATCAGCGTTTCACGCCCGAACATCTTCTGAAGGTTCTGCTCGACGACGAGGAAGGCCTCGCCGCCGGGCTCATCCGCGCGGCCGAGGGCCGGCCCGACCAGGCGCTTCAGGGCGTCGAGGCGGCGCTCGCGAAAATGCCGAAGGTCGAAGGGTCGGGCGCGGGTCAGCTCTATCTCGCGCCGGAAGTCGCCAAGGTCTTCGATCAGGCCGAGCAGCTCGCGAAGAAAGCGGGCGACAGCTACGTGACCGCCGAGCGCCTGCTGCTTGCCATGCTGCTCACGCCGGGCACGGAATCGGAAAAAATCCTGAAGACCGCGGGCGTCACCGCGCAGTCGCTCAACGCCGCCATCGAGCGCGTGCGCAAGGGCCGCACTGCCGACAGCGCGAGCGCGGAAGACGCCTACGATGCCTTGAAGAAATACGCGCGCGACCTCACCGCCGATGCCCGTGCGGGCAAGCTCGACCCGGTGATCGGCCGTGACGAGGAAATCCGGCGCACCATCCAGGTGCTGTCGCGCCGCACGAAGAACAATCCGGTGCTCATCGGCGAGCCGGGCGTCGGCAAGACCGCGATCACCGAGGGGCTGGCGCTGCGCATCGTCAATGGCGACGTGCCCGAAAGCCTCAAGAACAAGTCGCTGATGGCGCTCGATCTCGGCGCGCTGATCGCGGGCGCGAAATATCGCGGCGAATTCGAGGAGCGGCTGAAGGCTGTGCTCTCCGAAGTCGCCTCCGCGGATGGCGGCATCATTCTCTTCATCGACGAGATGCACCAGCTTGTCGGCGCGGGCAAGACCGACGGCGCGATGGATGCGTCGAACCTTTTGAAGCCCGCGCTTGCGCGCGGCGACCTGCATTGCGTGGGCGCGACGACGCTCGACGAATACCGCAAATATGTCGAGAAGGACGCGGCGCTCGCGCGGCGCTTCCAGCCCGTTTTCGTCGACGAACCGACGGTCGAGGACACGATCTCCATTCTCCGCGGTCTCAAGGAGAAGTACGAGCTGCATCACGGCGTGCGCATTTCCGATGCCGCGCTCGTCGCCGCCGCCACCATGTCGGACCGCTACATCGCCGACCGCTTCCTGCCGGACAAGGCGATCGACCTCATGGACGAGGCCGCCTCGCGGCTGCGCATGCAGGTCGATTCCAAGCCCGAAGAACTCGACGAGATCGACCGCCGCGTCATCCAGCTCAAGATCGAGCGCGAGGCGCTGAAGAAGGAAAAGGATCAGCCGTCGAAGGACCGGCTCGAAAAGATCGAGACGGAGCTCGCCGAGCTGGAGAAATCCTCCGCCGATCTCGCGGCCGCCTGGTCGGCCGAGAAGTCGAAGCTCGCCTCCGCGCAGAAGCTCAAGGAAGAGCTCGACAATGCGCGCGGCGAACTGGCGCGCGCCCAGCGCGGCGGCCAGCTCGAGCGCGCCTCCGAGCTTGCCTACGGCATCATTCCCGAACTCGAGAAGAAACTCGCCGAGACCGAGAAGCACGAGGAGCAGGCGGGTGCGATGCTCGAGGAAGCCGTCACCGAGCAGCACATCGCGCAGGTCGTCTCCCGCTGGACGGGCATTCCCGTCGACAAGATGCTCGAAGGCGAGCGCGAGAAGCTCGTCGGCATGGAAAAGGCGCTTGGCGCCCGCGTCGTCGGACAGGCGGAAGCGGTTTCGGCCGTCTCCCGCGCGGTGCGCCGTGCGCGTGCCGGCCTGCAGGACCCGAATCGGCCCATCGGCTCGTTCCTGTTCCTCGGGCCGACCGGCGTCGGCAAGACGGAGCTGACGAAGGCGCTCGCCGAATTCCTCTTCGACGACGATCAGGCGATCGTGCGCCTCGACATGTCGGAATACATGGAGAAGCACTCGGTCTCGCGCCTCATCGGCGCGCCGCCCGGCTATGTCGGTTACGAGGAAGGCGGCGCGCTCACCGAAGCCGTCCGCCGCAGGCCCTATCAGGTCGTCCTTTTCGACGAGATCGAGAAGGCGCATCCGGACGTCTTCAACGTGCTGCTGCAGGTGCTGGACGACGGCCGCCTGACCGACGGGCAGGGGCGCACGGTCGACTTCAAGAACGTGCTCATCATCATGACGTCGAACCTCGGGGCGGACTATCTCGCCGAGCAGAAGCCGGGCGAGGATGTCGAGGCCGTGCGCGCGCAGGTCATGGACGTGGTGCGCTCGCGCTTCCGGCCCGAGTTCCTCAACCGTCTGGACGAGATCCTGCTCTTCCACCGGCTCACGCGCGAGCAGATGGATGTCATCGTCGACATCCAGGTCGCGCGTCTGCGCAAGCTCCTCGAAGGCCGCAAGATCACGGTCGAGCTCGACGAGGCGGCGCGCACCTGGCTCGCGGATCAGGGCTATGACCCGGTTTATGGCGCAAGGCCGCTCAAGCGTGTCATCCAGCGCAATGTGCAGGACCCGCTTGCCGAACTCCTGCTCTCCGGCGAGATCGCGGACGGCCAGAAAGTCACCGTCTCCGCCGGCGCCGAAGGCCTCATCATCGACGGCCACGAAGTCGGCGGCGAAACCGCCGGCCCCAGCCTCGGCCTCGACGACGAGGACGGCGACGAGGGACTCCGCGCCGTGCATTGACGGTCCATTGCCGGACGTGAAAACGGAAAGGCCGCTCCCCGGAGCGGCCTTTTTCTTGTCCGGAGATCGTCACGTCGACGCAACGTCCGGATACGGCCAGACCCGTGTTTCGTTCTGCGCGAATTTCTCCCGGCTTCACTCAGGCCGAAAACGGAGAAACACATGCTCAGCCTCGAAGGAAAAACCGCCATCGTCACGGGAGCGAGTTCCGGCATCGGCCGGGCGGCGGCAAAGCTCTTTGCGCGCGAAGGCGCGAAGCTTGTCGTGACCGCGCGCCGTGCTTCCGAACTCGATGCCCTCGTCGCCGAAATCAACGAAGAGGGAGGCGAGGCCATCGCGCTTGCAGGCGACATCGCGGATGAAAGCATTCCCCCGGCCCTTACGGAGCTCGCTGTGAAGTCTTTCGGCGGACTCGATATCGCGTTCAACAATGCGGGCACCCTCGGCGAAATGGCGCCCGCCGCCGAGATTTCGCTCGCAGGCTGGCGCGAGACGATGGACATCAATCTGACATCGGCTTTCGCCTGCGCCCGATATCAGCTTCCCGCGATGCTCGAGCGCGGCGGCGGCTCGATCGTCTTCACGTCGACCTTCGTCGGTCACGTGCTCGGCTTTCCCGGCATGGCGGCCTATGCGGCGGCGAAGGCCGGCATCGTCGGTCTCGCCCGGGTCATCGCGGCGGAGTACGGGCCGCAGGGCATTCGCGCCAATGCCATGCTGGTGGGCGGCACCGATACACCGATGGGCCGCATTGTCGCCGGCACGCCGGAAGCGCGGTCCTTCGTTGCGAACCTCCACGCGCTCAAGCGAATTGCCGATCCGGACGAAATCGCGCGGGCAGCGCTTTTTCTCGCCTCGGATCAGGCAGGTTTCGTCACCGGTAGCGCCTTTTCCGTGGAGGGAGGTGTCACGATCACCCGCACGTAGCTCCTGCTTTCCCGTTTTTCCTCTCCGCCGTATCCATGCGCCTTCCGGTTCTCTAGACTCCAAGGCCGGGCATATCCGGTCTTCGCCGGAACACGCCCGCCAACAGGGAGGCAGGCAATGGGATTCTGGATGAAACTCGTCCTTACCCTCGCGGCCATCATTCTGGTCAGCATTCTTGCGGGGTATCTCTGGAGCTCGATCTTCAATGCGGAGATACCGGGTTTTCTCGGCGGCTTGCTGGGGGGCATCGTCGCCATTCCGGTATGGGAGTTTCTGCGCAAGTTCGACGCGCCTGGAGGCGGTTCGGCCGTGAGGTGAAAGCGCCGCGCGCATCCGGCGAGGCGGCGGGAATGTGCGCATTTCCGTCCCTCGGACCGTGCTCTTCACGAAGGCGATGCACACGCATTTCGCGGTGACGGCAGGAGAGCGGATCACGCAGACCTTGTGCGTGCGCTTCACGGGGGCGAGGAATGTGCGGGTGCGTTCCGCGCGCCGTGCGGGCGAGGGGTGTACGTTCCCTCGTGACGTTTCGATGACAGTTCGGTGACAGTCGGTGCGATTTATCCCCGAAAGGACGTTATCCCCGGTTTCCGGCGCGGTCCGATTTCCCTCCAAACGAAAAGGCCAGGCGCTTGCGGGCCCGGCCTTTCTTCATTCTCCGTGAGCGGAGGATCAGTTCGCGCTGTCGCTCGTATCGGCGGAGGCCTGCGCCAGTTTCGTCGTCGTCGGCGCTTCGGCCATCTGCGTCGTCATGGTGCTGCGCATTTCCTTGAAGGCGGCGAGTTCGCTGCCTTCGAGCTTGCGGCCGGTCGGGACCTTGAGCGCGAGCGGGTTCATCTTCTTGCCGTTCACATGCACTTCGTAGTGAAGATGCGGGCCGGTGGAGCGGCCCGTCGTGCCGACATAGGCGATCACCTGTCCCTGGCGGACGCGGCTGCCGGCGCGGACGCCGCGGGCGAAGCCATTGAGATGCGCGTAAGCCGTCTCGTAGCCGTTGGCGTGGCGGATCGAGACGTAGTTGCCGAAGCTGCCGAAGCGGTTCGCGCGCGTCACGGTGCCGTTGCCCGCCGCATAGACCGGCGTGCCGCGCGGCGCGGCGAAGTCAACGCCCGCATGCATCTTCGAGTAGCC
>CAJXOU010000067.1:17500-19631 GCA_913057645.1 uncultured Rhodobiaceae bacterium
GTTCCGCTTCAAGCGGGAAGTCAATCAGATCTCTTGATCCCCTCTTTCAATGTTACGAACAACACCGCCCGCAGGCTCCGCCTCGGGCGGTGTTTTCGTTTGTGCGCCTCGGTGGCGAATTGGGAATTCTGGGACATGCATATTGCTTTGGGCCTTGCGTTCGGTGCGGCGTTCGGCGTCGCAGCTGGCGTTGTTACCGGGATACTGTTCGGGCAGCTCGGATTCTGGCTGGGAATATGTTCCGCCGCCGGCGCTGGTATCGGCGTTGCGATCGGCGCCATTCTCTCGCAAGTCAACGCGACCGCGAAGAGCTCCGCCGATCGTGTCTGAAGATTTGGCCAATTCTGCAAAAACGGATTGCCGATGAGAGTTCTTATCCTGACCTACGGCTCCCGCGGCGACGTACAGCCCTACGTCGCGCTTGGCAAAGGCCTGCAGGCGAAGGGGCACGAGGTCACGCTCGCAACCAGCGAGCGCTTCTCTGCCTTCGTCGGCGAGCACGGCCTGCGCTTCGGGGCCTTGAGCGACGACCTCTTGGCGATCATCGACACCGACCAGGGCCGCGAGATGCTCGAGAACACGAACAACGCGTTCTCGATGCTGCGGCGAATGCTCGCCATGGCAAAGCAGGTTGGGCCGATGCAGCGGGCGCTGCTGGAGGACAGCTGGCGGGTTGCGGAAGCGGCGCGCCCGGACGTGGTCATCTTTCATCCGAAAGCCTACGGCGGTCCGCTGGTGGCAGAGAAGCTGGGAGTGCCGGTGCTTCTTGCCTTGCCGATCGCGATGCTGGTGCCGACCCGCGAGCACGCCAACATGGGGTTTCCGGCGCTCAAGCTCGGTGCCTGGTATAACCGCATGACCTACAGAGCGGTCGGCGCCCTGATGGCGCTGGCGGCGGGCAAGCATGCCAAGGCTTGGCGCAAGGCGCACGGCCTCGCACCGCGCAAGTTCGACATCCTGCACGACGCCGAGGGCCGCGACATTCCGGTGCTGCATGCAATCAGCCGGTACGTGATGCCGAAGCCCGCGGACTGGCCGCCATCAGCACACATGACCGGCTACTGGTTTCTCGATGACGCGCAAGAGTGGCTGCCAGACAGCAAGCTCAACGCGTTTCTCGACGCCGGTCCGCCGCCCGTCTACATCGGCTTCGGGTCGATGGCGGGCCGCGACCCGGAACGGCTCGGCACCATCGCGGTCGAGGCCCTGCAGGCCGCCGGCGGTCGCGGCATCATCGCCACCGGCTGGGGCGGCCTCAGAACGGGCAGCCTGCCCGACAGCATCCTGGAGATTGACCAGGCTCCGCACGACTGGCTGTTTCCGCGCATGGCGGCGATCGTGCATCACGGCGGGGCAGGCACGACGGCAGCCGCTCTGCGCGCCGGCAAGCCCTCGGTCATCGTGCCGTTCTTCGGCGATCAGCCGGTCTGGGCACGGCGCGTCTACGAGATCGGTGCGGGCGCGCGGCCGATCCCCCAGAAAAAGCTGACGGCCGATAATCTGGCGAACGCGATATCGAACGTCACCGGCAACGCGGAAATGCGCCGGATTGCGGAGGAGCTCGGCGAGAAGATCCGCAGCGACAACGGCGTCGACGCAGCGGTCGCCATCATCGAGCGCCACGCGGCCGCAGCCTGAAGCGATCAGTCAGCGTTAATCACGCCGCGTGCGGCGTTCCGACCGGACTTGCGACGTTGCGGCGCGCGGAGCACGCGGCCATAGTCGCGCCGATTCAAGCGACAAGGAGGAAGACGGATCATGAGCGAGCGCATCATCATGAGAGTGGGCGAGAGCCTGGTTGCGGGCGGCCCTCCCGGCACGGCCGCCGAGCCCGAGGTCGCGATCGGCGAGATGGACGTCGAGCACGATCGCCCCGGGCCGTTCCTGCCGCAAATGCTGCATCGCCTGTTCGGTGGACGAGGACAGCGCGACCTGCGCCACGCCCGCATCGAGCAGCGCCTGTTCCAGAACCATGCCGAGGACAGCGTCATCCTCCACCACAAGCACGTGGTCCGGCAATGTCTCGGCTGAGACCGTCTTGGAAGGCTGCGTCATCGGTTCTCGCATGGCTCCGCGACAAGGATGCCGCGTCTGTTCTGCCAACGGGACAAGGCCTTGCACAGTTCCCGGC
>CAJXOU010000068.1 GCA_913057645.1 uncultured Rhodobiaceae bacterium
CCCGGCGCGTGGGCCGCGGGCGCGACGGAGGACTGGCGAGAGAGCCGCGCGGTCGGTGGGGAGCGGGGCGTGGGGGCGCGGGACACGCGCGGGATGGAGAAGGGGGCGGAGCTCGTGCGGGAATTCGATCTGCGCGGGATCGAGGAACTTGCCGACCCGAACGAGGCGATCACCGGCTCCATCGTGGGCGGCGGCAGCTTCGTCAGCCAGTCCGAGGGCCGGGACCGCTTCAGCCTCGCGGCTGGCGCAGGGCTCACCTACGAGATCGACGACAAGGTTTCGGTGCGCCTGCTCTATGACGGCGAGTTCCAGAGCGACTACCAGGAACACGGGCTGACGGCGGCGATCCGCTTCGCGTTCTGATTTTCCGGAACCCCGCGACATCCGACCGCAGGGGGGCGGCCCTGGAAAGGGGGAACGGGCTCCCCATCTGAGGGTTGTTCCCTCAGATGGCGCGGGCCCATCCTCCCTCCCTCCCCCGAGCGGGCCCGACATCTCTCTGACCCTCCCGGCGAAAGCCGGGGGGGTTTTTTCATGCGCCGCACGGACGCTGTCCGCGATATTCTTTCCCCATGACAGACGACAGGATGGAAATGCTCGGGAACCGCTTCGCACAGCGCTGCCGAGCGCATCTGGAGGAACTGCGCCGGTTCAGAACGGGAGAGCAGCCGCTCGACGGGGAAGGAGGGGCGTTTCACCTTCTCGTGCATTCGCTTGCGGGAACGGCCGGCATGTTCGGGTTCGAAGACGCCGGCAACAGGGCGGCGGATACCGAGGCGGCCTTCCTCGCGACGCCGTCAGACCCCGACGAGGTCATGCGGTGCCTCGATGCGCTGATCGCCGAGATCGGGAAGATCGCCGCCGACGCGGAAAGCTGAAGCTCAGCCGGGGGTGGAGCGGAAGCCCGTCCGCGTCATCTCGCCCCATGAATTGTCCGAGCGCAGGTACTGCCAGTAGCCCTTCACGCGCCAGAGATTGTTGAGCTGGCGGTAGCCGAAATTCTCCAGAACCGCGGCAGCGAACAGGACGAGGAGATCGCGCGCCCGGGGAAACCGTTTCAGTTCGGCCTCCGCAAGCACCAGAGAGCCGACGCTGACGAAAATCCCATAGGTGAAGACCAGCGCGGTGAAGGCCAGGAGAAAGTCCAGATCGAGAACGCCGAGCGCCCAGAAGAGCGGCATGAGGATGTAGCCCAGTACTTCCATGATCGGCCCCATGACATCGACGATGAACATGTGGCCATAACCGAAGATGCCGACGCGGCCGTAGCGCGGATTGAGGAACATGTGGCCGTAGCGGAAGAAGACCTCGAGCGCGCCGCGCTGCCAGCGCGAACGCTGGCGGCCGAGGACGGCGAGCGTCGACGGCGCTTCCGTCCAGCAGACAGGTTCCGGGATGAACTGGATGCGGTAGGGCTGGCGTACCGTTATCAGATGGCGGTGGAGCTTGATGATGAGATCGAGGTCCTCGCCCATCGACCCCTTGGTGAAACCGCCGACGGCAATAACCTCGCGGCGGCGGAAGACGCCGAAGGCCCCGGAAACAAGCATGAGCGTGTTGATGCGGCTCCAGGCGAGACGCGCCATGAGGAAGGCACGGAGATATTCGACGACCTGGAAGAGCGGCAGAATCTGCGTAGGAAGCCGCACTTCCTCGATGCGGCCGCCGCTGACGACTGAATTGTTGGCGATGCGGATGGTGCCACCGACGGCGACGGTGCGCTCCGGATCGTCGATGAAGGGCTGTGCAGCGCGGATCAGCGCATCGGGCTCCAGAATGGAGTCGCCGTCGATGACGCAGAAGATCGGTGCGCGCGAAACATTGATGCCGAGATTCTGCGCGTCGGCCTTGCCGCCGTTTTCCTTGTCGACAACGAGCAGACGGTCGGTGCTGGGCGAGGCATAGAGCCCGCGAAGCGGCGCGTGCGGGAGGCTGTCTTCCCAGGGCCGGTTGACGGGAACGAGTTCGAAAGCCTCGATGAGACGCCGGAGCGTCTCGTCCTTCGAGCCGTCATTGACGATGATGACCTCGAAGTTCGGGTATTCGAGCGAGAGCATGGAATGAACGCTTTCCACGATGTTCAACTGCTCGTTATAGGCGGGCACGATGAGGGCGATGGGCGGCGCGACTTCGCCGTAACGGTGCCAGAGGAGCGCCGAGCGCGCGACGGGCGGGCGCCGGGAGAGCGCGTATCCTGCGACGACAAGCTGGAAGAGATAGACGAGCGTCTGCGCGAGGCCCGAGCCGACCACGACCCAGGCGACAACAAACGCCGCATCGGAGAGGAGAGGCTGAAATTCCTGAAGCGTCATGCCGCCTGATCCTCCGCGAGGATCATCGAGGCGGTGCGCTGGCCGCGCGAGGAGGTGCCGGCAGCGGCGTGCTCAAGCAACCGGCGGCCCTCGACGCCGAAATCCTGCAGCGCCTTGCCGGCGGCGTAGCGCACGACCCACTCGTCGTCGCCGAGAAGCATGGCGAGTTCGTCCATCGCCTCCGACAGGCCGAGACGGCCGACAGCTTCCGCCGCCTCCGAGCGCACTTCCCAGTCCGCCCGGCGAAGCCCCTGAACGACGGCACCCGCCGATTCGGGGCGTCCGTGCCGGCCGAGTGCGCGGATGCTTGCCGCAGCCACCTCGGAGGACGGATCGCCCGCGAGTTCCTCGAAGAGTGCGATGAGACCGTAGTCAGATACAGCGGCAAGGGCCTCGATCGCCGCGGCGCGGAGGAAAGGTGCTCCGGCGCGGTTCGATATGAAGGTTCGAAGTTCATCGGTTCCAGTTTCGCCAAGCGCCCGGAAGAGCTCGACCAGACGCCGCGAACGCTGGCCCCGCATGCCGATCCTGTCGAGAAGAGTGCCAATCGGCGGCGCGGCTCCCAGGCGGACAAGCGCAAGCGCCGCGGCAATACGCACCTCGCGCGAAGGATCGTCGAGAGTGGCTGTGAGGCTCCTGACGGTCTGCCTCCCCGGAAAGGCCGTCAACATCTCGGCACAGTAGATGCGTTCCGCCTCGTCTCCCTTGCGCAGCCGCCGGCGCACATAGACGCCGAGATCCGCATCGCCAAAGGCCCGCTCGACGCGCGCTTCGTCCTCGCCGCGCAGCAGACCGGTGAACTCGAAACCCGCATTCGCGATGACGCGGGGCGGCGTTTCGGCGAGAACGCGTTGCAGGGCGGCCTTGTCATCATCTTCGGTGAACCGAACCAGCGCGGTAAAGAGCCGCTTGCGGGCGAATGCATCACCGCTCTCACTCCTGTCGCCGACATAGCGAAGGGCGGCGAGCACAAACGTCACCGCAAAAGCGATGCCGCAGAGCAGAAGCGAGGCGACCCAGATGAATTGGAGCATGATCAGAAGCGCGTGGTGAACCCTATTCCGACGGTGTTGCGGTCGAATGCCACGCGTTCCTCGCGCGCAAGATTGAAACGCAGCGTCAGACTCTCGTCCACCCGCCACGTAAGGCCGCCGAAAAGCGTCTTCGTATCGGTGAGGACGCCTTGCGAAATTTCCGGCGCATCCGCATAGCCGACGAAACCGCCGAGCCGCTCCTCCGGCGCAATGTCGAGGCGCCCAATATATCCATCGGCAACCGCGCTGCCGTCGTCCTCGGCATGAACCCACCGCGCGGAGACACCGAAAAGCCCCTGAGCGAGGCGGTATTCGACACCCGGAAAGGCGGTCCATATCCGCGCGCCGGGATAGATTTCATAGCGGACGTCGAGAAGCAGGTTGAGCGGCCCCCATCCTGCCCGTTCGCTCAGCGCGCGCCAGGAGCCACCCGCCGAGAAAGCCGTACGCGCGAGGAAATCCGTGTCCGGCGTTACGGCGATCGCGCCATAGATCGAAAGACCCTCAGCCACCCGCCTGTCGAGACGCGCTTCGATCTGAACGTCCGTCAGACCACGGCGCTCAGCGACGCGAAGTCTGGCTGCCGCAGTCGTCGCACGATCGATCCGGTAGGAGAGATTGACGGCACTGTCCGTCCAATGGCGCCGGCCGCCGGAAAGTTCGCTTCGTTCGCTTGCCGCATCGAAGCGCCAGCGGTCCAACCCGGGCTCTGTCTCCGCTGCGTCAATGCGGCGGGAAAGAGCGCGCGCCTCGGCATTCTCCGGTTGCACACGCAACGTTTCCGCGACGAGACGCCGGGCGCTGCCGCTGTCGCCACGCCGGAAGGCCACGTGGGCAAGACCGAGTCTTGCATCCGCGTAGCCTGGCGCGATTTCGAGCGTGCGGGAAAAGGATTCCTCCGCTGCGGCAAGGTCACCTTTCGCGAGACGTGCGTAACCGAGCTGGAGATGGATATCGGCATTGTCCGGCTGGAGCCGCAGAGCTTCCTCGAGCAGGTCAATCGCAGCGGCGAAACGGCCCTCCTGCCGCGCGGCCACGCCCTCGCGATAGAATTCGTCCGCCGTGCGACTCCACGCGGGCGGCGCAAGCAAAACAGCCCCGAGGAGAGCCGCGAGCGCGAAGCCGCCGCGCGCGGTCATATGTACCTCGCTGCCGGTTTCGACAGAATCTTCGAGAGCCGGGCGATCAGTTCGTCCGGAATGAAGGGTTTGACGAGGTAGTCTTCCGCGCCGCGCTCGAGCGCCGAAACGATGTCGCGTTCGCCCTTGCGCGCCGTCAGCATGATGACGGGGATGTGCGACAGGTCATCGTCGCTCTTGATGCGCGTCAAGACCTCGAATCCGCCCATTCGCGGCATCATCGCATCGAGAACGACGAGAGAAGGACGCTCGCTCGCAACGAGTGACATGGCTTCGTTGCCGTCCTTCGCAACGACGACATCGTAGCCGCGCGCACGGAGGCGGAAATCGATGAGCTCGAGGAGCAGGGGGTCATCGTCACATACGAGTATCTTTTTCTTCGCCGTCATGAACTTCTCCGATCGCACCATCAGCCGGCGGTAGCGCCGCCGGCTCTTTTTCCGGACATCTGTTCGGCGTCCGTCCCGAGGTATTTCCTTGCCTCCCCGGCAAGTTCCATCGGATCGAACGGCTTGGCGATGACCCCGCGCGCGCCGAGACCGAGGAAGCGCTGCACCTCCGCCGCCTGTGTGCGCGCGGTAATGAAAACGACGGGGATTCCGTCCGTTTCCTCACTCTCGCGCAGACGGCGCAGCGTTTCCGGTCCATCCATTTCGGGCATCATCACATCGAGCAGGATGAGATCCGGCTTCCACACCGCAGCCTCCCCAAGCGCCTCCCTTCCGGAACTGCAACTGCGGGCCTCGATTTCCGGATCGAGTTCCAGCGCCATCATTGCGATATCGCGAATATCGGGCTCGTCATCGACATAGAGGATGCGGGCCTCCGTCATTGCACTTCTCCTGTTTCCGTCTTTCGCTCTTCCACCGCCGGAAGATGCCATTCGGCGGTGATATTCCTCACAATGTCGGCAATCGCGATTTCCGACATACGCGTCTTGGTGAGCGCTGCCTCGACCTTCTCGGCGAGGGCTCCTTCGATCTCCGAAGCGGAGAAGACGATCACCGCCGTTGTGGACGGGACGAAAGCCAGCAAGTCCGTTCCCCACCCATCAGGCAGGTCGAGATCAAGGATGACGACGTCGAAGGTACGATCGAAGAGTTGCTCGCGCGCCTCGCCGAAAGTGCGGGCGAAGGCCACTTCCACGTCGCTGCCCAGCGCCATGGCCATGACCTGAAGCACGTCTTCATCGTCTTCGATATGAAGAATCGACGGCTTTACCGCATGCCGGAGAGACCGGACTTTCTCGACCGCGGCACGCAGGCGCGCAACGTCAACCGGCTTGTCGAGCCAGTCCACGATTCCGACGGCAGAACCGTTCAGGGAAAGCCTGGTCTCGTCCACGTAACCGGAGATCACAATGACGGGCGGTCTCTGTCGACCGGAATTCCGCAGATCCTGAAGCAGCGACAGGCCGGAATCCACTCCAAGCCTGATGTCGAGGGTGATCGCCATGTAGCGGTTTCGGGCGAGGAGGGCCTTCGCCGAAGCCATATCGAGGGCGATGTCACACTCTATTCCTTCTTGACCGAGCAGATTGCAGAGGATGTTGGCTGTATCCTCGTCGTCCTCGACAACGAGGACACGCTCCCCGCACTGGCGCGGCGCAGGGGTGCTGCCGGTCAGCAGGCTCAAGTCGATCCCGCGGGGGGCGGCGACCTCGGGCAGATCAACATGGAAGACCGTTCCGATGCCGGGCTCGCTGTCGAAGGAGATCCTGCCGTCGAACCGCTCGACGATCGCTTTCGTGATGTTGAGGCCGAGGCCCGTGCCGGCCTGCGCCCTGGTGTCCGATCCGTCCGCCTGTTCGAAACGGCCGAAAACACGAGACCGGAACTCCTCCGGGATGCCGGGACCGCGATCACGTACGGAGATGCGCAGAATGCCGTTCGGTGTGCGTCTGGTGCGGACGGACACCTCGCCGCCCGGAGGAGAAAACTTCACCGCGTTCGACAGCAGGTTCGTCATCACCTGATGCATGCGGTCCGCGTCGACACTGACGACCGCTCCGGGAGCACCGTCTTCCAGAGAGAAAGATATGTTGCGATCCGACAGGTAATCCCGTCCGGCATCGATCGCGCTCTCAACCAGGGGATAGAGAGGTTGCTCCTTCACGTCGAACTGCATGCGCCCGGATTCGATCTTCTCGATATCCAGAATGTCGTTGATCAGGCGAACCAGACGCTCACAGTTCGATAGCGCTATCCTGAGGAGACCTTTCGCCTTTTCAGGAAGCTCACCTGCCGCTCCACCGACGACAAGGCCGAGCGAGCCACGGATCGAAGTAAGTGGTGTGCGAAGCTCATGACTGACGGTTGAAACGAACTCTGCCTTCAGGCTTTCGGTCTGCTTCTGCTCGGTGATATCGACGAGCGATCCGTCCCAGACAATGCGGCCTTCAATACCGACGCGGGGTGCGGCAGCACCACGCATCCATACCGCCCGCCCATCCGGAAGTGTGAATTCCATGTCGAGGGTCCAGGGCGTCATGTGCCGAGCGCTCTCGCGCACACGCTCCCGGAACAGCATGAGACCGGAGGACGGAAGCATCTGGCCTATGGCGCCCGGTTTCTCGATGATTTCCTCCGGAGAGATCCCCAGCATGCGCCTGGCGCCTTCCGAGACGTAGACGAACTGGGCGATCCCGTCTTCGCGAAGATAGAACTGAAAGAGGATGCTGGGCGCGTTGGCCGCGATTGCCTGAAGCTGGGCGCGGCCTTCGGCATGGGCAGCAAGGGCCCAGCGGCGCTGCATGTCGCCGACCACCAACACGCCGAGAATGACAACCCCGAAGAAGGTCGTCGGCACAACCGCCTGCGCGATGTGAATGGAGAGGGCAGCATCACGCTCCCATGTGTAGATATAGATGCTGACAAGCGGCATGACCGACGCCGTGACCGCAAGAATCACGATGTGCCGGTACTGAACCGGGCGGCGTTCGCGATAACGGAGCCAACCCCAGATCAGAACGGCGGGAATCGCGGCCAGCCACAGGCTGACAATACCACCCACCACACCTTCGCCGCCGAAACTGTAGCGCATGACAGAAAGAGCGGCGCCCGTGACCAGCACACCGACAGGACCGGCGATGACGCCCGACAAAGCCATGACGACGCTGCGCGCATCAACATAGAAGCCCGGCTGCAATTCAACAGGAGACGCCATGCTGATGACGCCTGCGGCAGCGAAGATGACGCCATACACGATGCTCCCAAACCAGAAGCTCCGCGCGAGGCGATTCCCAACCAACGCGAGCATGAGCAACGCAAGCACGATGACCGCGGTGCTTTCGATCATGGCTATGGCGGTGAACATGAGCGATCCCTTCACGGCTTCCGAAAGCACATCATCCCAATCATACAGATGGGGTCATGCTTGCCGAATGGCGATCACCCGCTCTCACAAATTTCAGCGTGAGACGACAATGTAGTGTGTCAATTCAGAACAGATGGAACCTGCTCATGCGCGACATTCACCTGAGTCACACACATGTGCGGAGAACCTCACAGCCACAGCCGGGGAGGCAACGAAAAGCCTGCGGAACGAGATCCCGAAAGCCTTTTGGACGGACCATTTTTTATCTGTATACAGATAATATATTCACGCTGGCTCTGGCACCTGCGCGCCACCGTTTCATTCCGCAAACCGGTCATGCGTCGTTCCTGCCGGCCTTCTGCGCGCTTTCGCGCTCGGCCCAGCCGAAGATGCCTTTCGACATGAGCGAGAGTTCGGCCCGGCGGCGCGCGCCGTAGACGTTTGCGCGGGCCATGTGGGCGTCGCGGTTTTCGGGTTCGGCGAGCGCGGCGGCTTCGACCAGATGGCAGGCGAGGCGCATGTCCTCTTCCTTGGCCGTCGCGGCGAGCTCTTCCGCGCGCTGGCAGAGCTTCGCGACGCCACCTGCGAGGCGTGCGATTTCGGCGGCGACGACGGCATCGGGCGCGGGCTTCAGGCGCGAGGGATTGCCGTCGTACCAGCCGCCATAGAGCCGCCAGATGTTGTGGATGATGAATTCGGGTTCGTCGTAGACCGGCTTCAGATACGGCTTGTCCATGTAGTGCGCGGGGAGCTTCACGCCGTGGATCAGATCGTCGAGGCGCGCGCCGCCGTTCATCATGTCGAGCGAGCGGGAGACGAGGAATTCGAGCGCGCTCGCAATCGTGTCGAGGACGCCGGCGATGCGGTCCTTGCCGGCGATCGGAAGCCCGTGGGCGGGGAGCAGAAGCTCCGGCTCCTTCGCCGCCATTTCGCGGAGCGCCTTCGCCCATTCGAGCGGGAAGCGCTGGACCTTTTGCGGGTTGCCCGCGTTCGGGAAAACCCAGGTGACGAAATCGCCCGAGCAGATCGCCTTGTGCTCGGGCACCCAGGCCCAGAGGTGGTCGTCCGTCTCGCCGATGGCGTGGCGCAGTTCGAAGCGGAGATCGCCAGAGCGAAATTCCATCGCGTCGCGGAAGGTGACGTCGGGATCGACCCAGGGATCGGGACCGAAGCGGCGGACCGGCGGCCTGCCGTCCTTGTTGCCTTCGCCGCCAATGCGCAGTTCGGTCGCGGGCGCGAACTGGCGCGCATTGATGGTGAAGTTGTAGCCGTTGGTGAGTTCGTAGCGGCGGAAGCGCGGACTGACATTCTCGTGGCCGGTGATGCGCGGGCGCGGATGGCCCTTCTCGCAGGCCTCGCAGAGAATGGCGCCGGTGCCGCCGACATGGTCGGCATGGCCATGCGTGTAGCAGACATGGGCGACGGGTTCGTCGGACCATTTGCGCAGCGACTTCATGACGCCGCCAGCGAAGGCTTCGAGGCTGGTGTCGAACAGGACGAGGCCGTCGCCGGTGCGGAAGGCGACGACATGGGAGAAGGCCTCGATGAGGGCGACGCCGTCGGCGACTTCGGACAGCTCCGTCGTCGGCCGGTTGACCAGCCCCGCGCCTTCATAGATGTCGTTGTCGATGAAGCGCGCGGAGGTCGCGAGAAGGTCGGCCATGTTTTTCTCCCGTGAGTGTTCTCGCGGGAGAGTATCGGCGACGGTCCGGGTGTCCACAAAGCGTGGAGAGAGTTTCGCCAGGCGGAATTACGCTATTTCGGCATCAAACCAAGCGCCCTGGCGACGATCTTGTCGAGCGTGCGTTTCGGAGCGAGCGCCATCATGGTCTTCTCGACGATGCTGGCGGGGTTCGCCGAATAGCGGACCTTCGGGTTCGCGACGGTCAGCGCCTTGTGGATCAGGCGGCCGAGTTTCTCGGGCGGGAAGCCCTTGCGGCCCTGCGCGATGAAGGTGTTCTGGAAGTTCTGCAGGATTTGCAAGTAAGGCGAGTTGCCGTAGCGCGAGATGTCGATCTCTTCCGCCTTGTCCCAGATCGCGGTCTTCACGGCGCCGGGGCCAATGATGATGACGTCGATGCCGAAGAGCATGAGCTCGCGGCGCAGGCTTTCGGAAAAACCCTCGATGGCGAATTTCGAGGCGGCATAGGGCCCGATGAAGGGAAAGGCGCGCTTGCCGCCAACCGACGAGATATTGACGATGCGGCCGGGATTGCCCTTCAGCGACTTGTCGACGCCGAGGAGCGGCGCGAAAGCCTGGGTGACGAGAAGCGGGCCTGTGACATTGACTTCGAGCTGCTTGCGGAAGTCGTCCGGGTCCACCTCGATCAGCGGACCTGAAACGGCGATGCCGGCATTGTTGACGAGGCCGAAGAGCTTTTCGCCCTTGAGGGCGGTGCGCACCGTTTCCGCGCCGCGCTTCACCGCGGCTTCGTCGGTCACGTCGAAGAGGAGCGGCGTGAACCTGTCGCCGAACTCCTTTTTCAGGCGCTCGCCGTCTTCCGGCTTGCGGACCGAACCGAAGACATGGAAGCCTTTTTGCGTCAGCACCTTCGTGGCGCCATGCCCGATGCCGGTGGATACGCCTGTGATGACGATGGATTTCATGTCAGCCCCTCCCGAATGACCCAAAGCGATCAGATGGTCATTTTCCTTCAAAGGTCAAGGTCGTAACGCAGCCAGTCCGTCCGCTGAGCGAGCTTGTCGTAGAGGTGCTGCGCGGTGTTGTTGTCTTTCGCGGTCTGCCAGTAGAGGCGGAGCCAGCCTTCGGCGCGGCCCTTTTCGGCGAGCGCCCCGATCAGCGCGCGGCCGGCGCCCTGCCCGCGCACGGCCTCGTTTACATAGAGATCCTCAAGATAGCAGACGGGCTTCGGACTCCATGTGCCGGGATGAAGGATCGCATGCGCGAAGCCGAGCGGGCCGCCCTCCCCTTCGGCGATGAGGCCGACATGGCCCGGTGCCGGCGCGAGGAAGCGGGACCATGTATCTTCGCTTACTTCCGGCGGGAGCACGGTTTTGTAGAAGCGGAGATAGGCGCTCCACATCTCGTCCCAGGCCGCGCGGTCGGCGGGGGCGAAGGGACGGATGGTGATTTCGTTGCCTGTCATTGCAACCGCCCAAATAAAGATGTCATCCCGGCGAAAGCCGGGATCCATGTGAGTCACAATGGCTTCGCAAGTCAGATGGACCCCGGCTTTCGCCGGGGTGACACCGAATGTTTAATCCGCGATATCGCTCATCCGGCGAGCGCACCACTTACGACGCGGTCGCGCCGCCGTCGATGACCATTGTCTGGCCGGTCATGAAGGCGCCGGCGGGGCTCGCGAGGAAGACGGCCGCGCCCGCGATCTCGTCCGGCATGCCGATGCGCTTCAGGGGCGCGCCGGCGGTGGAGCGTTCGAGAATTTCCGGATTGTCCCAGAGCGCCTTCGCGAAATAGGTCTTGATGAGACCAGGCGCGATGCAGTTCACGCGGATGTTCGACGGCCCGTATTCGACCGCGAGATTGCGGGCGAGCTGCATGTCGGCGGCCTTGGAGACGCAATAGGCGCCGAGGATGGGCGAACCGCGAAGACCGCCGATGGAGGAGACGATGGTGATCGAACCGTCCTTCCGCTCGACCATCTGCGGCAGGACCATATGGGCGAGCCAGTGGTTCGACTTGATGTTCGCCGACATGATCTTGTCGAAGGCATCGTCCGGCAGGTCTTTCGAGGGACCGAAATAGGGGTTCACCGCCGCATTGCAGACGAGGCTGTCGATACGGCCCCATTTCTCCATCGTGGTGTCGACAAGGCGCTGAAGATCGCCCTTGTCGGAAATGTTGCAGGGGACCGCGATGGCACTGTCCGGGTGCTTCGCATTGATCTCGCCAGCGACCTTGTCGCAGGCATCGCCCTTGCGGCTCGAGACGACGACCTTCGCGCCATGCTCGGCCATCCGATGGACGATCGCCTCGCCGATGCCCTTGGTCGAGCCGGTGACGACGGCCACTTTTCCACTCAAATCGAACAATGTCATGACGCTTCTCCCTCGGTTTTGCCGAATTGCCGGTTTTTCGGCCTTCAAATCTGTTCTCGCGGGTCCCGGCCTTTGCTAGGCTCTGCGGGACCAGCGGGGTATGGGGTCTTCATATACCATCAAGTTTGGAATCCACAGACGGGAACTCTCTCGGCCTTTCCTGCGTTTCCACTCTTGGGCAACATCAATCGGAGCGAAAAATGCTGATGAAGAAATTTGCGGTGCTGGCGATTTGCGCGAGCTTCGGGCTTGCCGCGTGCCAGACGCAGGATCCCTATACCGGCGAGCAGAAGACCAGCAAGGCGACCTATGGCGCCCTTGGCGGCGCCGTGCTCGGTGCGCTGGGCGGCGCGCTGATCGGCGGCGGCGATTCGACCGACCGCCGTCAACGCGCGATGATCGGCGCGGGCATCGGCGCGCTCGCGGGCGGCGGCGTCGGCTATTACATGGACAAGCAGGAAGCCGAACTCACGAAGCGGCTGCGCTCCTCGGGCGTCAGCGTGACGCGCGTCGGCAACGACATCATCCTGAACATGCCGGGCAACGTCACCTTCGCGACGGATTCTTCCGACATCAACGCGCAGTTCTACGACGTGCTGAATTCGGTCTCGATCGTGCTGAAGGAATACAACCAGACGCTGATCGACGTGACCGGCCACACGGATTCGACGGGGTCGGACCAGTACAACCTCGAACTGTCGCAGAAGCGCGCGCAGAGCGTTGCGGCCTATCTGATCGGCCAGGGTCTCGAATCTGTCCGCTTCCACATCCGCGGCGCGGGCGAGAGCCAGCCGATCGCGACGAACGACACGGCGGCGGGCCGCGAACAGAACCGCCGCGTGGAAATTCGCCTGCGGCCGCTGACGACGAGCTGACCCCCACCCGGATTGCTTTCGCAATCCGACCTCCCCGCAAGGGGGAGGTGAAGAAGAAAAGGAAAAGGTCCGGTGGAAACGCCGGGCCTTTTTGCTATTTCACGGTGCGGGGAAACCCGTCAGCGGATTGTAGGGCATGTCGGTATTGCCGTAGTCGACGCCCATATGGGTGAGTTCCGACGTCACCTGCGAGCGGTGATGCGTGCCGTGGTTGAAGAGCTGCGACCACCAGAAGCTGCGCGGCAGGCGGCGGCCGGAGGGCATCACGATTTCCTCGTCGAACCAGTCCGTCTCCGCCGTTTCGCAGGAAAGGCGGAGGCGCGCGTCAAGGCCCACGCGGGCGGCGCGGAGATTTTCGAATTCCGTCTCGATGCGGGCTTTGGCGTCGAAAGGCGGCGGCGCGATGCCGTTGATCCAGCCGAAAATATAGGAGTCGACCATGAGGATGTGGTCGAGCGTCGCGAGCATGTCGCCGAAGAACATGCCGCGGTCCCGCGTGAGTTCTTCCGGCGGCAGCGCGGCCAGTACGCCGAAGAGCTTTTCGTTCTGCCACTGGTTGTAGCGCGAAAGCTCCGCGGCGATGGGCCCGTAGCCGCTCATCCCAGCAGTCTTTCGATCTCGCCGACAAGCGCCTTGTCGAGCGGGCTCACCTTGCTCGGATAGATGTTCACGAGTTCGCCCGACGGGCCAATCAGATATTTGTGGAAATTCCAGCGGGGGCGCGCATCCTCGCCCGCGACTTCCGTGACCCAGAGATAGAAGGGATGGGCCTCGGCGCCCACGACCTGCTGCTTTGCGGTGAGCGGGAAGGTGACGGAATAGTTGACCTCGCAGAAGGTGGCGATCTCCTCTTCCGTGCCCGGCTCCTGCGCGCCGAAATCGTTCGAGGGCACGCCGATCACGGCAAGACCGCGCGAGCGGTAGCGCTCCCAGAGGCCTTCAAGCTCGCGATATTGCGGGGTGAAGCCGCAGCGGCTCGCCGTGTTGACGATGAGGACAGGCTTTCCCTCGAAGCGCGAGAGCGGCAGCGCCTCGCCCGTGAGGGTGCGGAATTCGAATTCAAAGGCCGACACGGCTTCCGGCATTCTGGCCTCCTCGCCTATGCTGCGGCACGCAGTATAGCATGGACACAGAGGACGGCGAGGGACGAGGGCGATGTGCGATACGCTGGTGGCGAAGGGCGGGACGACGGCGAGCGGCGCGATGCTTTTCGCCAAGAATTCCGACCGGGAGGCGAACGAGGCGCAATATCCGCTGTTCGTCCCGGCGGCGACACATGGGGCGGGAGCGCGGCTGCGCTGCACCTATATCGAGATCCCGCAGGCAGCCCGCACCCATGCCGTGCTGCTGTCGCGGCCGTTCTGGATGTGGGGCGCGGAGATGGGCGCGAACGAGCATGGCGTCGCGATCGGCAACGAGGCGGTGCATGCGAAGATCGCGCCCGGGGCGGCGCCCGCGCTGATCGGCATGGACCTGTTGCGGCTCGGGCTGGAGCGCGGCGCCAGCGCGGAAGAGGCTCTCGACGTCATCACTTCACTACTCGGCGAACACGGCCAGGGCGGCAACTGCGCCCATAAGGGCCGGTTCGAATATCACAACTCCTTCATCGTGGCGGACGCGGCCGACGCCTTCGTGCTCGAAACGGTGGGCCGCGAATGGGCGGTGGAGCGCGTCGAGACCCGGCGCAGCATCTCGAACAGCTACACGATCGGGCGCGATTTCGAGCGGACGAGCCAGGGGGCGGAGCGGCTCGCCATCGAGCACGGGCTGATGCGCGAGGGCGAGGCGCTCGACTTCGCGGGAGCGTTCGCGAACCGGAAGCGCTCAGCGCTCGCGAGCGGGCATCAGCGCTGGCGCCGGACCAGCGCGCTTCTCACGGGCCGCGGCGGCCGGCTCAGGGCGGCGGAGATGATGGGCTTCCTCCGGGATCATGGCGCGCAGGCCGCGCGGGCGCGGGACTGGCGGCCGGACGGCATTCTCGGCGGCGCGGTCTCGGCGCATGCCACCTACGGCCCTGTGCGCCGCTTCGGCCAGACGACCGGCTCATGGGTGGCGGAAGTGGGCAATGGCAGGGCTGTCCACTGGCTGACGGCCACGGCGGCGCCCGATACCGGCATTTTCAAGCCCGTGTTCTTCGGGCCGGGGTTTGCCCATGAAAAAGGACGCGCGGCGCTGCCCGATTTCGGGCCGGCCCCCACCGACATATATGACGCCCGCACGCGCTGGTGGCGGCACGAGCGGCTGCACCGGGCGGTGCTCAGGAACTATCCCGAACGCATGGCCGCCTATGCGGGCGAGCGCGACCGGCTGGAGGCCTCATTCGGGGAGCGGGTGGAAGCCCTGCTGGCACGGGGCGGCAGCGCGGAAGAGGCGGGCGCGCTTTCCCACGCGATCTGGCGCGAGGCCGACGCGGCAGCGGAGCGCTGGTACGAGCGGGTCCGGAAAATCCCCGAAAACCCGGCTTTCCGGCCCTCCACGCCGATGGCCGCGCATTGGGGGAGTTTGGCGCGGCAGGCGCGGATGCCGAGAGGCCCCCTCACCCTTCCCACCCGCGCCTAAAGGCGCGGCCGGGCCCCTTCCCTCTCCCCGGCGGGGAGAGGAAGCGCTGCTTCGGCTCCCGCATAGTTAACCGTTTCGCAAGGGCTGCCGCTTAGGGTGAAGAAGGAATAAACGCCATCCGTGTGGGGCCTTGGGGGGCTGCCGCGCAAAGAGGGACAAGCGGGCCATGCCGTCGCCGATCAAGCAAATCGCCGCAACGCTGCTCTATATCGTGCCGTCCATCGGGCTCGCCTATGGAGCGATCCTGTTCTTCGATTTCGACCCGAAACTCGGCGCGCTGACGGGGCTCATCGCCGCCATGCTGGGCGCGGAGGCGCATGCCGCCCTTTCGCGCACGGTCGAGCGGAAAGCCACGCGCAAGGAACTCCAGGAACTGACGAGTCTCGCGGCGGGTCTCTCGCGCGACCTCGATGACGCAGCCGACAAGATCGACGAACTGGAAGAACGCTTCGAGCGCGAGACGAACGAGCGCATGGAGCGGATCTTCTCCGAAATCCGCGTGGTGGAGAGCCTTGTGACGCGGCTTGCCGGGACGCGTGACTTCACGGCACCAGCGCCCGAGATCGAAGCCTCGGCGCCCGCCGAGGATAGCGATGCCCCGGAGGAGATTTCCGATTCCGACGTGCCGCCGCCCAAGCCCGAAAAGCGTCTCGAGGACCTGGACGATGCGGAGCTGCTCGACACGATCCGCCATTCGCTGGAGACGAACCGCGTCGACCTCTACCTGCAGCCGGTGGTCAGCCTGCCGCAGCGCAAGATCATGTATTACGAGGGCCTGTCGCGGCTTCGCACCGACAAGGGCGAACTGATCATGCCGCGCGACTACATGCGCGTGGCAGAACCGGCCGGCATGATGCCGACGGTCGACAACATTCTCCTCTTCCGCTGCATCCAGGTGGTGCGCAAGCTCGCCCAGCGCAAAAGCAAGGCGGGCGTGTTCTGCAACATTTCCGCCTTCTCGCTGCTGGACGAGGAGTTCTTCCCGCAATTCGTCGAATACATGCAGCACAATACCGATCTCGCCCAGCATCTCATTTTCGAGTTCAGCCAGGCGACGGTGAACGGCGCGGGCCATGTCGAACGCGCGAGCCTCGAGGCGCTGGCCGCGCTCGGCTTCCGCTTCTCGATGGACCAGGTGACGGACCTGCGTTTCGACGCAGGCTCGCTCCACGACCGCAATTTCCGCTTCGTCAAGGTCTCGGCCGCGACGATGCTCGAGGGCACCCATACGGCCGGCGACATCCATGCGGCGGACCTCAAGGAACTGCTCAAGCGGAACGGCATCCAGCTCATCGTCGACAAGGTCGAGCATGAGCGCGAAGTGGTGGACGTGCTCGACTACGACGTCGAAATCGCCCAAGGCTTCCTGTTCGGCGAGCCCCGCCCGGTGCGCGAAAGCGTGCTGAAGGATGAGCCCGCAAAGGCGCCGGATATCCCGCTCGCGGCGGACTGAGCTTCTCGATCAGATTCGCTATGCTCCCTCCTATTGCCTCCCCCTCGCGGGGAGGCCCGATCGCGCCTCGCGATCGGGGTGGGGGGCGCCGCCCTCGAAATCCCGTCAGCATCGGGGAATGGTTCACCCCCACCCGAAAATCCGCTTCGCGAATTTTCGACCTCCCCACAAGGGGGAGGTAAGGGATGCAGGTGCCTTCTTCCGGCTTGGTTGACAGGGGGGCGGCGGGGGCTATCTTGCCCCGGCCCTGACCAACCGAGAGAGCCGATCCCATGAGCCTTGCCGACCTGAAGCCCGTCATCGAACAGGCCTTCGAGAACCGCGCGGAGATCAACGCCCAGACCAAGGGCGAAGTCCGCGACGCCGTGAACGAGGCGCTGAACGCGCTCGACAGCGGGCGCGCGCGGGTGGCGGAGAAATTCAAGGGGACATGGGAAGTCAACCAGTGGCTGAAGATGGCCGTGCTGCTTTCCTTCCGGCTGAACGACATGTCGGTGATCGCGGGCGGCCCCGGCGACGACACGAACTGGTGGGACAAGGTGCCCTCGAAGTTCGAGGGCTGGGGCGCGAGCGAATTCCACACGCATGGCTTCCGCGCCGTGCCTGGCTCTATCGTCCGCCGATCGGCCTATATCGCGAAGGACGTCGTGCTGATGCCGTCCTTCGTCAATCTCGGCGCCTATGTGGACGAGGGGACGATGGTGGACACCTGGGTCACCGTCGGCTCCTGCGCGCAGATCGGGAAGAACTGCCACCTCTCGGGCGGCGTCGGCATCGGCGGCGTGCTGGAACCCCTGCAGGCGAACCCCGTCATCATCGAGGATAACTGCTTCATCGGCGCACGCTCGGAAGTCGTGGAAGGCGTGATCGTCGGCGAAGGCGCCGTGCTTTCGATGGGCGTCTTCATTTCGGCCTCGACCAAGATCATCGACCGGCAGACGGGCGAGGTTCATATCGGCAAGGTGCCGCCCTATTCGGTGGTCGTGCCGGGGTCTCTGCCGGGCAAGCCGAACCCGGACGGGTCGCCCTCGCCGTCGCTCTATTGCTGCGTGATCGTGAAGACCGTGGATGCGCAGACCCGGGCGAAGACGGCGATCAACGAGCTGCTGCGGACCTGAACCGTCCATTTGACGCCATGGGGGGCGCGGGGTACCAAGTTGCCCATGACCGCGCCCGTAAAGCCCTATGACCCGCTCGACATTGCCGTCGACCTGATCCGCTGTCCGAGCGTGACACCGGAGGACGGGGGCGCGCTTGGCGTGCTCGAGAAGTGGCTCGAACCGCTCGGCTTCACCTGCGAGCGGATGCGCTTTTCCGACGAGGGCACGCCGGATGTCGACAATCTCTATGCGCGGTACGGCAGCGGCAGCCCTCATTTCTGTTTCGCCGGGCACACGGATGTGGTGCCGGTGGGCGACGCCGATGCATGGACGTTCGACCCCTTCGCGGCGGATGTAAAGGACGGACGGCTCTACGGCCGCGGCGCCGCCGACATGAAGAGTGCGGTGGCGAGCTTCGCGGCGGCGGCGGAGCGGCTGGTCAGCGACGGCTTCCAGGGGTCGATCAGCCTTCTCATCACGGGCGACGAGGAAGGCCCCGGCATCAACGGCACGAAGAAGATGCTCGAGGCGCTGGCGGCGCGCGGCGAGACGATCGACCATTGCCTCGTCGGCGAACCCACCTGCGTCGACAAGCTCGGCGACATGGTGAAGGTCGGGCGGCGCGGCAGCATCAATGGCTGGCTGACCGTTCACGGCACGCAGGGACACGTCGCCTATCCGCATCTCGCGGACAACCCGGTGCCGCGGCTTCTCGAAATGCTGCGGCGGCTCAACGCCCATGTGCTCGACGAGGGAACGGATCATTTTCAGCCCTCGAACCTCGAAGTCACGACCGTCGATGTCGGCAACACCGCGACGAACGTCATTCCCGGCACGGCGCGCGCGACCGTCAACATCCGCTTCAACGACCGGCACACGGGAGCATCGCTCGACACCTGGATGCGGAGCGTGCTCGACGAGGTGACGGCAGAGATGGGCGGCAGCTACAGCTTCAAGACGAACATTTCGGGCGAGGCCTTCATCACCGAACCCGGGCCCTTTTCGGCCCTGATCGCGGAAGCGGTCGAACAGGTGACGGGGACGCGGCCTGAACTTTCGACCACCGGCGGCACGTCGGATGCGCGCTTCATCCGCGCCTATGCGCCCGTGATCGAATTCGGCCTGCCGAACGCGACCATGCACAAGGTGGACGAGAATGCGGGCGTGAGCGAGATCGGCCAGCTCGCCGATGTCTACGAAGCAATATTGCGCGGCTATTTCGCCGGACGGGCATCTTGAACGGCGCGGAACTCAGCAATGCGATGGTCGGCGCGTGGCGCATCCTCACCGGGGACGAGCGCGCGCGGGGATGTTTCGATATTTCGACGGCGGGCGCCGCAAGGAGTTTCTCGGCGCTGCTGTTGTCGCTTCCCGTTCTCTTCTTCTCCTCGACGGCGGCATGGCGGATTGCGCGCAATACGGAAGGGTTTCCCGTCGACCTGCCGTTCGGGCCCTTCGTTACGGCGGAGATGCTCGGCACCGTGATCTACTGGGCGACTTTCCTGCTGGCAATGATGCGGATCGCGCAGGCGCTCAAGCTTGGCCATGCCTATAGCGCCTATCTCATCACCTTCAACTGGGGAACGCTTTTCACCAGCGCCATCTTCGCGCTGCCGCTCATTCCCTATTCGCTCGGGCTCTATCAGGAGACTCCTGCGCTCCTCCTGACGCTGCCGGCCCTCGTCATTCTCTTTGTCTATCACTGTCCTACCCCGCGACCCCTCCCCCGCCCCGCCCCGGCCCCACTCACCCCCTC
>CAJXOU010000069.1 GCA_913057645.1 uncultured Rhodobiaceae bacterium
CCCCCCGGCGGGGCGCAACTTTTTTGCGCCACTGGTCTATGGAATAAAGGTGAACCGCATTTTCGTGCGGACCTTTGCACCGCGCGCCCTGAAGAGACGAAAGTCCCCCTCCCACCGACAAAGCACCATCGGACATGTCCCGCCCCTTCGACGATTCCAGCGAACCGTACATGATGATCTCCGACGCGGAGCTGGACGCGCTCGAAGCCGAAATCCCGATCCTGGCGGGCCTGCGCCGGTTCGGGGAGGAAGCGGTCAACATGCCCTGGTTCTCCAGGCTCGGCCGCCCGCTCGACCGCGAAACCCGCGCGCTGGCGCGCGCCTATCTCGACGGTCTGGGCTTTCCGGACGCGGAGCCCGCGCGGCTGCGCGACTGGACCGAAGCGGCCGATGCGGCCATGACCTTCGACGTCGATCCCGCGCACTGGGAAGCCGAGGAGAGCCTGCGCGCAGCGCTCGCGGCCGACGCGCTCGAGATCTTGAGCGAGGACGCCCTCAACATCGCCATGACGCACGTTTCCGCGCTGCTCGGCGAACGCGTCAAGGCCGCCGTCCACGACGCAGCTCATTTCTGGGAAGTCGAGGACGAGGAACTGCTGAATGCCGCCGCCGGCGCCGCCCTCCACGCTGCGCATGGCGCGGCCCTGTCGCTCATCGTGGAAACCGAAGAGGATCATCCGTTCCGGCGCAAATTCGGGCTGTTCACGCGAGGGCGCTGGCCGATCGGCATAGCCGGCCTCACCTTCAATATTTTCTGAACGAACCACAGGAAGCGGAAAGCAAGTTGACCCTTAAGATAGCGACCTGGAACATAAATTCCGTCCGTCTACGAATAAATCTCGTCGAGAAACTGCTGAAGGAAGAAAAACCTGACGTTCTTTGTCTTCAGGAGATCAAGTGCGTCAACGACGCCTTTCCGATGAAGGACATCAGGAAGGCCGGCTACGAGCATGTCGCCGTTCACGGCCAGAAGGGTTATCACGGCGTCGCAACGTTGAGCAAAATCCCCTTCAAGAAGATCGAAAGCCGCGATTTCTGCGAGAAGGGTGACTGTCGTCACATTGCAACCGATCTCGACGTGCCGGGCGGCCTGCGCATCCATAATTTCTACGTCCCCGCAGGCGGCGAGGAGCCCGATCCCGAGATCAACGTGAAGTTCGCCCACAAGCTCGACTTCATAAGAGAGATGACATCGATTTTCGGCAAGCATCGGACAAAATCGAAAAACCGCATGATTCTTGTCGGCGACCTGAACATCGCGCCGCTCGAACACGACGTCTGGTCGCACAAGCAGTTGCTCAAGGTCGTGAGCCATACGCCTGTCGAGGTCGACCTGATGAACGAACTCTACGCCTCGCATGACTGGGTGGACGTCATGCGCCGCTTCGTTCCCGAAACCGAGAAGCTCTATTCCTGGTGGAGCTACCGCGCGAAGGACTGGGAGGCGGCGGACCGCGGGCGGCGCCTCGACCACATCTGGGTCACGCCGGCCCTCTCGGAGGCACCGGTTTCGATGAAGGTCCGCAAGGATGCGAGGGGGTGGGAGCGGGCGTCGGACCATGCGCCGGTAATCGCGACGCTGAGGCTTTAGCTGGGGGCCAGCCTTCGGGGGTGAAGCACCTCGCCGCCGCCCGCTCCTGGGGTTCCTACCGTCTTGTCCGCCTTCCGGAAATGGGGGGTGCCCGGCGGCGGCGTCTCTTTAGGGTAGATACCCCATATTAGGGTGTTGACCCTATTTGAGCAAGGGGGCACGGTGCCCGGCGAACATTTGTGGGCCCGGATGGCTCCGGGCTAGAAAGGTCTCGGGAACGCGCTCTTCCGCTGCGGAAATAAGAACAATGGAACGGTAAAGACCGGCATGGCACCGAAGACCAAGGAAAAAATTCTGACCGCGAGCCTCCGGCTCTTCAACGAAAACGGCTACGACGCCGTCACCACCGCCCGCATCTCCGAGGAAGTCGGCATCTCGGAGGGCAACCTCTGGTACCACTTCAGAACCAAACGCGACCTCGTCAGCGCGCATCAGCTCGCGCTTTTCGTGCTGATCGACAGGCGCCTGGCCATTTCCTCATCACCCGAGACGGTTCTCGAAAGCTACGCACAATTCAATCGCATGGTGTTCGAGGAAGTCTGGACCTACCAGTACCTCTATCGCGACCAGGCTGAATATGGCCGTGCTTCACCCGAGCTTGAGGACAGGGTTCACCGGATATACGAGATGACGACGGACATGCTGATCCGCTTCTTCCGGCACATGATCGAGGCACGGCATCTCGATATGCCGGAAGACGAGTTGGCACCGCTGGCGGATAACACCTGGATGGTCATTCGGTACTGGCCGAGTTTTCTCCGGGAAACGCGCCGCGTCGTCAGACTCGACAAGGCCGCGCTCAATGCGGGCATCCGCCATCACTTTGCGCTTTTCGAAACGCACCTCACGAAGGCCGCCCGGCAATATTTCGAGAAGAATGCCTATGTCTGAACGTCGGCTGCCGGCGCTTTCTTCTTCAGCGTAACGAAAGTCGCGGTCGAGCTTCCCGTCGCGATCAGCTTGCCGCTCTCTTCATCGGTGAGTTCACCTTCGATGAAGCCGACCGACTTGCCACGCTTGATGACGCGGCCCGTGCCGATGATGCGGCCTGGACGTGCTGCATTCAGCATCGAAACCTTCAACTCGAGCGTGGGCGAGATCTGACCCCATTCGAGATCGAGGCCGACCGCGAGGCTCATCACATCGTCAAGCATGGCCGCAACCATGCCGCCCTGGATGCCGCCCCACATGTTGCAGAGTTCATCACTTGCATTGAAAGCCACCTTGACGGTCCGTGCCGTCTTGTCGGCTTCCAGAATTTCGAGCCCCAGATAGCGGCTCGCCGGCGCCATGCGCTTGAATACGGCCTGGATGTTCGGAGGCCAGTCTTCCCTTGTCTCCACCTGACGCTCACTCATTTCCGTCCTTGCCCTTTTTCCCCTGCACCGCCAATCGGCCCCTCAACGCTTCGAGTTCACCCGCCACCGCATCGAGCCGGTCCGCAAGCCGCATCGCAACCGAACCCGCCATCTCTGGAAACTCGCCGAGAAGGCGCTGGAACATGTCCCGTCCAATTCTCAAGGTGTGAAGTGACGTTACGGCACGAACCGTTGTCTGCCTCTTCACGCGTTCGAACAGAGCCGTTTCGCCGATGAGGTCGCCCGTGTCAAGGCGCAGCGCCGTCGGCCCGCCGGCATCGTCGCGGGAGAGCATCACTGCTTCACCACCAAGAACAAGATAGGCACAATCCGCCTCCTCGCCCTCGGCAAAGAGTGTCGCTCCCGGCGCATATTCCCGGCGTTCGCATGTGAAGGCGACGACCTCCAGACGCACTGGGTCGAGTCCGGCGAAAAGATCGAGCTGTTGCAGCATCGCGACGGCGGGTTCGAGGCTCATGGGTACAGGATAACGGACAGATCATCTTCTGTCTCGACGGGTGATTTGCACGCAGACCGGACGGAGGTTATGTAGAGACCTTCTTGGGGAGCGATAAACAATGCCCGGAGAGATCGAGTTGAAATGGGATTGGCCTGCCCCCTTCGTTTACGAGACGAGGGTCGAAAAGCAGCATATCGACGACTTTCAGCATACGAATAATGTCGTCTATCTGAGCTGGATGGCCAAAACTGCCTGGGAGCACTCGAAGGCTCTCGGCCTCGACTTCGAAAGCTATGCGCGGTTCAATCGCGGCATGGTGGTGCGGCGGCACGAACTGGAATATCTCGCCGCCTGCCGGGAAGGCGATGTCGTACTGGTCGGCACATGGATCACGGCGAATGATGGCCGTCTGCGACTTCGGCGCCGCTTCCAGATGGTGAACGGCGCAACGGGCGAAGTCCTCCTGCGCGGCCTGACCGACTTTGTCTGCATCAATATCGAAACGGGGCGGGCGACACGCATGCCGCCCGAATTCGTCTCGGCCTATGCCATCACGGCGGATGTGGGTGAAGACGGCTGAAGCGGCGCCTGCGTCGAATGGTCCGCTTGGATTACGGCGGCGCCCGGGGCAGATGAAGGGCTGTTCAGATGCTTACCGCGAGGTTCAAGATGGACCGCATAGACGGCCCCACGCTTTTCGTCATTAACCTGCTTCTCGCCCTTGCGATCTCTGTCGTCGTCTGGGGCCCCGGCGCGCTTCTCATTGCAGCACTCATCGGGACGCCGCTCACGCTCGGCACGATTATCGCCCTCTCGTTCACCGCTCGCGCCTAAGCGGCTCAGGCCCGCAGCCCTTCGGCCTGAGCCGGATCGAGATATTCCTCGAGAAGCGTGATCCTTCCATCCGCAACCTGGCAGACGATGCAGGCAGGCATTTCGAAATCGCTGCCGTCGGAGAGCGTGCCGCGCAGCACATGCTGCTGCATGAAGCCACCGGGTATCGCGACACGTCGCAGCACGTCGTAGCGCCTGTTTGAAAGTTTATGCGCCACCCACCCGAGAACCTTCAGGTTCTCCTCGACGCTCTGGTGCGGCCACTGAAGTTGTGCCAGATGCGCGCGCTGGGTGCGTAGACTTGGCCGACCTCGTCGATATCGCCTTTCTCGACCGCGCGAAAGAAGCGCTCAGCGACATCGGCCGCCTCCGTCGGGCTTTCCATCATCGCTCCTCCCTAGGGCACCAGCCGGTAGCCGCCGGTTTCCGTCACCAGTATCTCGGCGCTGGACGGATCCTTTTCGATCTTCTGCCGCAGCCGGTAGATATGCGTTTCGAGCGTGTGCGTGGTGACACCGGAATTATATCCCCATACTTCCGCGAGCAGAATGTCGCGCCCGACAACCTTGGCACCAGCGCGGTAGAGATATTTCAGGATCGAGGTTTCCTTTTCCGTGAGGCGGATTTTTTTCTCCTGCGCATCGGTCAGCACCTTGGCGCTGGGCCGGAAGGAATAGGGCCCGATCTTGAAAACCGCGTCCTCGCTTTGTTCGTGACTTCTGAGATGGGCCCGGATGCGCGCGAGCAAAACGCCGAAACGGAACGGTTTGGTGACGTAGTCATTTGCTCCCGCATCGAGGCCAAGGATCGTATCGGAGTCGGTGTCTGCGCCGGTCAGCATGATGATTGGCACTTTCACGCCCGCCTTGCGCATCAAGCGGCAAACCTCGCGGCCGTCCATGTCCGGAAGGCCAACGTCGAGCAGGACCAGATCGACATGATGCGCACGCACATGTTCCAGTCCCGCCGCCGCCGTCGCGACAGCCATGCAGGAAAATTCCTCATGAAGCTGCAACTGTTCGGCAAGAGAGCCGCGCAGAATATCGTCATCGTCGACAACGAGAATCTTCTTTGTTCCGCTCATGTGACCTTCAGGAATCATATCCGAGCCGCTCGATATGCGGCCGGAGTATGGGAAGCACAGGTTTCATCTGCGCCTCGTAGCGCCGCCACCTCTCCGTCGCACTCGAATAGATCGGCTGCGTGACCTGCGAATAGGAGGGCGTGCGAATGGTGCCCCGTGCAAGAGCATGTGCCGCCGGATCGCTCACGGCATCGTCCCATGCAAGACCGAGAAACGTCAGCGCCGGCTCCACTTCGGCGCGCAGATCTGCCACCAACCGCTCATAGCGCACCTCCTGCACCTTCAGCGGGAGCAGTTCTCGATATCTCTCCCACAACGTCATCACCCGGTCATAGAGCTGGGCTGAACCTTCGAGAGTGAGGAAGTTGAGCATGGAGGCATTGGGTACGAAATCCTGCATGAAGCAGGAAAGCACACAATCTGCGGGATGCCGGCTGGCAAAGATGAACCGCGCCTCCGGAAAAACCCGACAAACAAGACCGGCATGCGCAATATCGAGCGGCATCTTGTTCACGACGAGCTTGCCTTCGAGGTCGGCCCCCGCATCCTTGAGTGCATTCCAGTAGACCTGCCGAAGATCGTTTCTCAGCTCTTTCGTCATGGTCGCAAGAGACAGCGGATAGCCGGATGATGACGCCACCTTCTTGACCTTGCTCAGGAGCGGCATCTCCTCGAAAACCTGAACACCGGGATGCGCATCAAGTATCTGATCGAGCAAGGTCGTTCCAGACCGCGGAAAACCCACGAGGAACACCGGCACCGACGCGTGGCCCGGTTCAATTTCTATCTCCGGCAAAGACTTCCACTCGGAAACGAACTTGGCGGTAAATACGCCGAGCAATTGATCCAGGTCATCGATGAACTTCGTTCGATCCACATTCTTCAACGACGGCAGCTGGCTCGTTCTGTCGTTCAAGAGCACAAAATAGGAAAATGCCTGTTCGGTATCTCCCTGTTCGTCGCAGATCTGAGCCAACTCCGAATAGACCAGACGCGCGTCGGCGTTTTTCATCTGTCCCGGATTGGCCTTCTCGAGGCGGTGTCTCAGTTCGACGAGAAGTTCGGGGCTCTGTCTGGTCTGGCGCCGCCGGGCCTTGGACCAGGTCCGCAATGCCCCCGCATTCTCCGGCTCTCGGACCAGAATACTTTCGGCACGGTCGATGGCTTCATCGAGATTGCCAAGCCGTTCATACGTCGTTGCAAGAATCGTTTCGATCTGCAGCGGAACAACATCAAGCCGTTCGATTGCCTGTTCGCAATACGCGATCGCTTCTCGAAACTTGCCTGCATCTGCTGCGGCAGAGGCCGCTCTCAGGTAAGGAGTGGCCTGATCGGGCTGCAGTTCGATCAGGCGTTCGAAATCGGCAATCGCTTCGGCGAATTGAGATGTCTCCTGATGGAGTTGCCCGCGGTTGAGAAAGACGTCCGGATAATCGGGCTTCAGAATTTCGGCATGATGGTATGAAAGCACCGCTTCGTCGGTCTTTCCCTGATCTCTCTGCGCATTGCCGAGATTGACCCACACATTCGCGTGCTTCGGCATGGCAGCCGCAGCGGCCGAAATCAGCTTCTCTGCCGTCGCAGGCTCGCCCTTGCCGAGCGCGACAAGTCCGAGCAGGTGAAGTCCATCGGGGTTTTTTGGCTGCGCGCCGAGAACGGCCGCCGCCGCCTTGCCCGCATGATCGAGCCGGCCAGCGGCCAGGTGGCCGCCACCAAGCTGAAGAAGACGGGTGATATCCGCCGGCGAGGCCGGCGTGCGGGACGGCCCCGCCCCCGGCTTGAATCCGCCCAGGGAGTTTCCCCCCGGTACGGCGACGGTCGGCTTGGCCGGGCCCGTCCCCATCGCCGAAGCCGGCAGTCCGACCGTCGGACCGAACCTGCCGGGTGCTGCCACACCCGGACTGAACGATTTACCCGGATCCTTGGGCGTTGATTTCTTCGTCATCGTGAGTCCAGTCGCTTGCCGACGCCGCTGCCGGGTCGAAATCCAGAGCGCGGAGTGTGCCATAGCTTGGCCGGGCGGCCAAAATCATAGAGGTCTTGCAGGGAGTTCGGCGAAGAAGGCGTAAACTTTGCCGTGACCGGCACCGCCCCGGCATTTTTTGCCGGTCAGCCGGATGGTTCAAGAGAAATTCCGCCGAAGACCGCCCCGTTTGAGGTGGCCCGATGTTTGCTCCAATTACAGCATGGTCGACCTCACTCCAGAGATTAGCCCGCTTCACCTGAAGCCCGGCAAACACAACATGGCCTCGGCGGCCTTCGCAGAACTGCGCGCGGCCCGTCGCGACAGCAGCGAGCCGGAGGGCACCGGGATAACCTTCGGTGACCTCCTGGACAGCGTGAACCCGCTCCAGCACATTCCGGTCGTCTCCGAAGCTTACAGGCACCTCACGGGAGATGGCATCGACCCGGAAGCCCGGGTCGCCGGAGGCTTGCTCTATGGCGGTCCCATCGGCGCCATTGCCTCCATTTTCAGTCTGGCCGTGTCCGACAATGGCGAAGAGGGAATCGGCGACCGGATCCTGGCAAGCATTGTCGGGACACCCTCCACAGACAGTTCGGCATCGCCTGTGGCCAACAGCGGCGGCGCGCCCAGGGAAGAACGCGTCGCATCGCACGCTGCGCCGGCGTCTTCCTCCTCTCCGCTCGCCCGGGCGGCTTCCGCCAGCGCTCCGGCCTTGCCGCGCCTGAGCTCCGATGCGTTTCAGGCACTGATCGGATCCTTTGCCGATCCCGGCGCCCTCCAGGAGGCCAGGGCCGGCGTAAGCACCGAAGATGGGGTCTCGGACGAGAGAGACCCTGCCCCTCTCGCGGACGCGGGCTTGATGAGCGCCATGCAGCAGGCTATGGACAAGTATGATTCTCTGAAAAAGCAGTCAGCCGGCCAACCGTAGAACATCGTTGCGCCGCCGTGGGCAGCCAACGCCGGACCATTCCTGAACGATCATGAGCGATCCTCACGACATCGCGGACGGCGAGATTCTCGTTACTGCCGCTCCCGGCAGCACCTTGGGACGCCTGCGCATTGGGCCTCATGATCTCCCTTGTGCGCTGGGACGTTCGGGGCTCTTAGAGAAAAAGCGCGAAGGCGACGGTGGCACACCGGTTGGCTGCTTTCCCTTGCGCGCGCTCCGCTACCGTGCCGATCGTCTTGCCGCACCTGAAACGGGACTGCCGGTCACCACGATATTACCCGACGATGGATGGTGCGACGCGCCGGGCGACCCCGCCTACAACCGGCCCGTTCGCCTGCCCTACCCGGCAAGCGCCGAGGCCATGTGGCGACACGATCATCTCTATGACCTCGTCGTCCTCCTCGGACACAATGACGATCCGGTGGTCCGGGGGGCGGGAAGCGCGATCTTCTTCCATCTCGCGAAGGAAGCCGGCGCCGCTCTTCTCCCTACGGAAGGATGCGTGGCGCTGCGCCTCCGGGACATGCTGACCGTGCTGCCTCTTTGCGATGCGCAAACCACGATCCGGATCGAGCGAGGCTAGGTCCGTGTCCCGAACAAGGCGCTTCCTACGCGAACATGGGTTGCTCCGAACCTGATAGCGGTTTCGAAATCGCCGCTCATACCCATGGACAGTCCGGAAATCCCGTTCCGCTGTGCGAGCTTCTGAAGCAGCGCGAAATGAAGAGCTGGTTCTTCATTGACCGGAGGAATGCACATCAGCCCTTCTATATCGAGCTGCCATTCCTTTTGGCACCGGGCGATGAAATCATCGAGCTCATCAGGGATGACGCCCGCCTTTTGCGGCTCCTCGCCCGTATTGACCTGAACGAAGAGACGGGGCAGACGCGCACCCTTGTCCCGCGCACGCGTCAGCGCTTCTGCAAGCTTCACGCGATCGAGCGTTTGCAGAACATCGAAGAGGCCAACCGCGTCGCCTACCTTGTTGGACTGGAGAGGTCCGATGAGATGAAGCTCCACATCTGACTGACGCTCCTTCAACTCCGGCCATTTGCTGGCGGCTTCCTGAACCCGGTTTTCTCCGAACACCCGGATACCGGCATCGATGAAGGGAACGATATCCGGCACGTCGAACGTCTTGGACACCGCCACCAGCACGACATCTTGCGGCCGGCGGCCCGCGTCGATCGCCGCCGCGTTCATACGGCTGCGAACCGCCTCGATTCGTTCCGCTGCAGAAGCGCCTGAACTGGCATTGTTGCTCGTCATTGGCATAGTCTCGGTTATCGAAGGCGGCGGCTAGGCTAGTGTCCGACCCGATCGCTGACAAGCGGGGAAGACAGGCAATGCAGATCGCACGGAGCATCGGATATCTGTCCGCAGGGTCCGGTTCGATTTCGCTGATAGCGATGACGGACCCTGAACGGTTTCCGGCTCCGGAAGTGATGTTGCAGCGCCTTCCGCGAGGAAGCGCATTGATATGGCGCGCTTACGGCGAGAATGCCAGTCCTTCACGCATGCGAACTCTCGCTGCTCTGGTCCGCTCGAAGGGCAGCGTTCTTCTGATAGCAGGCCGTCCACAAGCCGGCTCGCATATCGGCATCGACGGCCTGCATCTTCCGGAGCGTGCGCTCCATCGTCGTTATGAGAATGGCTATGTACGCCGCGCCGGCCGCAGCAACGCGCACCACGCCGTTACCGCGGCGTGTCACTCGGAGCAGGCTATTCTGGCGGCGGCGGCGGCAGGCGTCGATGCCGTGCTGATTTCCCCTGTGTTTCCGACGAAGAGCCATCCCGAAGGAAAGCCGCTTGGCATCATCCGTTTCGCTCATCTGGCGCGACGTGCACGGCATCTTGGCCTGACGCCTTACGCCTTGGGCGGCATCGTGAACGAAGCGGATGTTAGGCGTCTGAGGGGAACCGGCACGGCTGGTGTCGCGGGGATCAGCATGTTGGTACCGAAACTTTCGCGCTGAGGCGGGAACGAATAAACGGAGAGCGGGTGTTGCCACCCGCTCTGCTTCAATTTCTGGCCTGCAATTGAGGAAGACAGTTTCTTCAGAATGAGAGACCCCTGTTACCGGCCTCGCTGTTTCCACCATGCGCAGGCGGCGATAGCGCCGATCAACAATCCATACTGGCCGGCGTTTGCCTGAAAGGGAAACGGTTTACCGAAGTTCTGTCCCATGTCTCGCGGGAAGCACACACCGTCCGTCAGACATATTCCGCCGGCACATAGCCAAAACGGGTCATTTGTTCCCTGTGATCCGAGATGACCCGGCGAACCTGGTCCGGGGTCAGTTCGGTCCGCCATTGCTCCGCCTTGCCGACCCGGAAAAAGGCTTCGGCGTTGGAGGGCTTCTCGCGAAATCCCTGCTTTTCTTCCTGCTCGCTGAGGACGGAGAAGGATGAATGACGGATCGCTCGGCCGAGATTCTCGCTGTCACCGCCCGCACCGACGAGCCGCGCAATCGCGCCGAAAGCGCTGAGCGGTTGCGATAGCAGGTCTTCATAGCGCACGACAAGAAGCGCAGCGCTTTTCTTCGCCGTCCAGCTCGCCACGTGATTGGACCAGGTGTCGTAGACCTCCGGCATATGGCTCGAGGCCAGCTTTGTGCCCACACCTCTGGTGGAGATGAAATCAATCGCCTGATCGACGCTTATACTCCGGTGAGGCGCGAGCGACAGAACGAGATCGAGGGGATTGCGGATGATGTATATGGCGCCGGCTGTCAGCGCCATCTCATGCAACGGTACGTTGAACCAGTCGCCAAGATAGTTGTGCGTCTTGACCGGAATGGCATTGGGTCTGCTTGCGGCCATTCGCTGCTGGGCAAGCGGCCGCAACCGCGCCAGCTCTTCAGGCGCAAGTTCTTCGAGCGGCTCCGACGCAACCTCCTCGAACCATCGCCGCGACGACGTGTTGAGCGCCATCGTGTTGAGCTGATTGATATCGGCGGGCGCGCTCGTCCTGTGAAGCAGATTGTAGAGAAAGCTTCTCACCCATGTGTTGCCGGATTTCGGGTAGGAAGCGATCCAGAGGAGTTTTCCCATCTTTGACCTTGCGGTGCGGTTGCGCCGCTAGACAGCGTCGGCTTTCTGGGGGACAGCGTCGCGATAGTCGTCCGGAATATATCCAAACCGCTCCATCTGTTCGTAGTGGTCACTGATGATCCGGCGCACCTGCTCGGGCGTCAGAACGTCGCGCCACTGCTCCGACCGTCCCTCGCGAAAGAACATGTCCGCCTTCTTGGATTTCTCCTTGAAACCCTTCTTCTGTTCGATCGCCTTGAGCGCCTTGAAGGAGGAGTTCCGGATTGCGCGTTCCAATCGGGCGGGCGGTGGATTCAATCCAAGGAAACTCGCGACCTGCTTGAAATACTTGCGTGGCTTCTGGAGCAGGTCTTCGTAACGCACGACGAGAAGCTGCGGGCTCGGATTTTCGGTCCAGCTTTTCACGTGAGTCGACCAGGACCGATGAAGCTCGAAGACATGGGAATCCATGTTTCCGGCCATGTATTGTTCGTTCGCGAGATGCTCTATCGCCTCGTCGATGGTCTCGCCAAAGTGATGGCTGACCGAAATCACCACGTCGAGCGGATTGCGAAGTACGTAGATGCCGCCTGCCGTTACCTCCATTGTGTGGAGAGGTACACCGCATGACTCCCCCAGATGATTGTGCGTCTTGACGAAGACGGAGTCCGGAAAGACGGTCGTGAAGTCCCGGTGAACAAGCGGCCTCAGCTTGGCGAGCTCCTCCGGCGTCAGCTCGTTCAGCGGACGATCGGTATGCCGCCGATACCACTGTGCTGCAGACTCACCGAGGCAGAAATCGCTGATTTCGTTGATATCGACCGGCTGCTCCGAGTTCCTGAACAGATTGTGCAGGAAACTTCGCATCCACGTGTTTCCCGACTTGGGATACGACGCGAGCCATATCAGAGCGCCCATGTATCTTCCTCACAGCCAGTCCCGCCATTCTCATATGTATTATCAAAGCGGCCCGGCAAAACAAAGAGAGCGGGCTTTCGCCCGCTCTCCGTAACTTCTATCGATGTACCGATCGTGGCTACGATCAGAACGAGACCGACAGCACCAGACCGCCCGACATGGAGTCGTAGGATCCGGCAGCACCGTAGTCGACATCGGACATCTGCAGGTCGAGACCCACATCGACGCCGGAGCCGAGATTGTAACCGCCACCCGTCTGCCAGGTTTCGATCTCAGCCGAGTAACCCGGCGTGCTGATCTCGTCCGTCAGATAGGCAACGCCAACCGTCCAGGGACCCGTCGCGTAGGACAGACCGGCCGTCCAGACTTCTTCTTCGAGGCCAGAGGCCGAAGGCAGAACGACCGAGGTCACAGTCAGGTCTTCCGACTGGTACCAGGCACCGCCCAGCGTGAAGCCGCCGAAACCGATGTTCAGGCCGGCACCCATTTCTTCCGGATCGCCGTTCGTGGCGGTGGGCGCATCGCCCGACACATAGAAGCCGTCCGCACCGAGATCGACGCTGCCGAACGAACCGGCGTAGTTGAGAGCCACTTCGACCACGTCATTGACGACGGCACCGGAAGCCGCAACACCGAGGCCATTCGGGTTCGGACCGTTATAGGTCACGTCCGGCGTGTAGGAGAGGCCGAGCTGGAAGCCGGCGAAGCGCGGCGTGAAATAGGTCACCTTGTTCGCGTCGGCCGCCATCAGGGAGAACGTCGCATTACTGAAGAACGGAGTCGAAGCGAGAGCCGTCAGCGTCGGAATCGTGCTGTTGACCGTGTTCACGTTGAGGATGTTCGGGCTGTCGACACCGTTGCCCGGCACGAACCAGGGCGAGGTGTAGTGCATCTTGAACGCAGCACCGTCCGTGCCGCCGATTTCGAACCGGCCGAAGCCGCCTTCGAGATAGGCGAACAGTTCGCGGAAGGTCGCATCGTTATTGTTGACGTTGTAGTTCCAGTCATCGCCGAGCGAGAGCGTCGCCGTCACACCGGCAACCATGCCGTTGTCGAGCGTGCCTTCGGCATTGATGTCGATGTTGCGCGCGACGAGCTTGACGGCGGTGTCGTTGAAACCGACCGCACCGATATCGTCATGGTCGATCGCATAGAAACCGGCAGTGACCGTACCGCCGACCGTAACGGTGAGCGGATCGCTCGCGAGCGCCGGGCCGGCGATAAGGCCAGCCGAGACGAGAGCGGTCGTCCCAAGGAGAGTCTTTTTCATGTGTTCCTCGCAGTATCAGCTATGAGCTGTTCCATTTGTACGAGCCATCGGAAAGAAACCCCCCGTGGCTGCGTCCATCGCCGGGCCGACTGAAGAAACTGCCCCCCGAGCGCGTATGTCGATTAATCCGTTGATAACCGCCTTCGGTCAAGCAAACCTCTCCCCATGACGAAGGAATGTCAGATCATGTTGCGGAAAGGGCACAAATCCGCCGGGAACATTAACGAAAGCCTTATGAAGATGGAGACGGCACTCCGGCGCCGCGACAATACTGTGAGCAATGATGCAGACTCTTTGCGATCCGGGCAACGCGGTGCGTCGCTGAGAAGGCTGTCCGTTTACGGACGCCTGGCGGTGATTTGTGTGCCTTGCCGGCAACAGTCGGGGCGTCGGGAGAATTCCGGGACCGCTATTTCAGACCTCCGAAGGGGCCGTGAGCCGCGAATATGCGTGATTGCGGCGCAAGGCGTTCTCTCGCTATAAAGGCGCGCCCGCCGCGTTCGCTGGCGGGAAAGCGAAATCACTTGCTCTCCGCGGGGCGATAACGCAAGAACCGGCGGACAGAGGGACGCAACGCGAGAGGCTTGCCGTAAATCGATGACCTATCTCCCACTGACACGCGCGAAACTGACCGCCGCGGCGCTTCTCTGCGCCACCCTGATCGGCCTGTCGGCCTGTGGTCCTTCGGAATCGAACTTCCCCGGCCAGCCGACCGGCAAGGGCCCGAACAACCCGACCGGCGAAGAGCGCGAATCAATCTTCGGCGAGGACGGCCTGACTCTGTTCGGCGGCGCCGCGGAGGAAGACAGCACGGGCGGCAGCGGCATCGGCGTCAACAGCTTCCTGTGGCGCGCCTCGCTCGACACGATTTCCTTCATGCCGCTCGCCTCCGCCGATCCCTTCGGCGGCGTCATCATCACGGACTGGTACCAGGACCCGAAGGCGCAGGGCGAACGCTTCAAGGTGACGGTCTACATCCTCGACAAGCGGCTCCGCGCCGACGGCGTGAAAGTGGCGGTTTTCCGCCAGGAGCGCACGGCCGAAGGCGGCGAATGGGTCGATGCCAAGGTCGGCGACGCCACCTCGCTCCAGATCGAGAACGCCATCCTCGTCCGCGCCCGCCAGCTTCGCATCAACACGATCGAGGCGACGGAACAAAAGTAAGACCGGACTGCCGGTTCCCTTCAAAAGGCGCTTCGCGTCCCCGCGAGGCCACCGAACGACAATGTCCACAAGATACAATGCCCGTGCGGTCGAGCCGAAATGGCAGAAACTCTGGGAAGAGCGCGGCGACTTCCTGACCGGCGACGGCACTGACGCCCGGCCCAAATATTATGTTCTGGAAATGTTCCCCTATCCGTCGGGGCGCATTCACATGGGCCATGTCCGCAACTACACCATGGGCGACGTGATCGCGCGCTACCGCAAGGCGCGCGGCTTCAACGTGCTGCACCCGATGGGCTGGGACGCCTTCGGCATGCCGGCCGAAAACGCGGCGATGGAGAAGAACGTCCATCCGAAGGGCTGGACCTACGACAACATCGCGGCGATGCGCGAGCAGCTCAAGGCCATCGGCCTCGCGATCGACTGGTCCCGCGAATTCGCGACCTGCGACCCCGAATATTACGGCCACGAACAGGCGCTCTTCCTCGACATGCTGGATGCGGGTCTCGTCAGCCGCAAGAAGAGCATGGTGAACTGGGACCCGGTCGACAACACCGTGCTCGCGAACGAGCAGGTGATCGACGGCCGCGGCTGGCGCTCGGGCGCCGCCGTCGAGCGGCGCGAGCTGACGCAGTGGTTCCTGAAGATCTCCGACTTCGCCGACGAACTCCTCGAAGGGCTCGACACGCTGGAGCGCTGGCCGGAAAAGGTCCGGCTGATGCAGAAGAACTGGATCGGCCGCTCGGAAGGCGCGCGCGTCTTCTTCGATCTGGAGAACGCACCGGGCGACAACGGCAAGCTCGAAATCTTCACGACGCGGCCCGACACGCTTTACGGCGCGAGCTTCTGCGCGCTCTCGCCTCATCATCCGCTGACGCAGACGCTCGCGAAAGATAATCCCGCGCTGCAGGATTTCATCCGCGAATGCGACCGCATCGGCACCTCGGAAGAGGCAATCGAGACGGCGGAGAAGATGGGCTTCGACACAGGCCTCAAGGCGCGCCATCCCTTTATCGAGGGAAAGACACTGCCGGTCTATGTCGCGAACTTCGTGCTGATGGACTACGGCACGGGCGCGATCTTCGCCTGCCCCGCACATGACCAGCGCGACTTCGACTTTGCGAAGAAATACAACCTGCCGATCATCCCGGTCGTGACGCCGAAGGACCGCGCGGACGACGCTTCATGGGGAGAGGCGCTCGTCGCCGGTACGGAAGCCTTCACGGGCGACGGCGTCGCGGTCAATTCGGAATTCCTGAACGGGCTCGACGTCGCGGCCGCGAAACGCGCCGCCATCGAGAAACTCGAAACGCTGAAGCGCGGCGAAGGCACGGTGAACTACCGCCTGCGCGACTGGGGCATTTCGCGCCAGCGCTACTGGGGCTGCCCGATCCCGATCATCCATTGCGGGAGCTGCGGCGTCGTGCCGGTGCCGCGCGACCAGTTGCCCGTCGTGCTGCCCGACGACGTGAATTTCAGCGAACCCGGCAACCCGCTCGACCGGCATCCGACATGGAAGGATGTCGACTGCCCGGCCTGCGGCAAGCCCGCGCGGCGCGAGACCGACACGTTCGACACGTTCGTCGACAGCTCCTGGTATTTCGCGCGCTTCACCGCGCCGGACGCGCCGACGCCGACCGACAAGGCGCTCGCCGATCACTGGCTGCCGGTCGACCAGTATATCGGCGGCATCGAGCACGCGATCCTGCACCTCCTCTATTCGCGCTTCTTCACCCGCGCGATGAAGGCGACGGGGCATGTCTCGCTCGACGAACCCTTCGCCGGCCTCTTCACGCAAGGCATGGTCAACCACGAAACCTATCGCGACGCGAAGGGCCGCTGGGTGCCGCCGTCGGAAGTCGCCATCGACACGGTCGACGGCAAGCGCGTCGCCAGGCACGTTGCCAGCGGCGAACCGGTGACCATCGGCTCCGTCGAGAAGATGTCGAAGTCGAAGAAGAACACGGTCGATCCGGAAGACATCATCGCGAAATACGGCGCCGACACCGCGCGCTGGTTCATGCTCTCCGACAGCCCGCCCGAGCGCGACGTGCAGTGGACGGACCAGGGCGCGGAAGGCGCCTGGCGCTTCACGCAGCGCCTCTGGCGGATGGTGACGGAAAAGCAGGAAGAGCTCGCGCCGAAGGGAACGGCGATGCCCGCCGCCTTCGCCGAAAACGAACTGGCGCTCCGCCGCGCCGCGCACCAGGCGCTCGCGGCCGCCACGGAGGATTTCGAGAACCTGCGCTTCAATCGCGCCGTCGCGCGGGTCTACGAGCTGGCGAACGCGGTTTCGGGCTTCACGCCCGCGACACCGCAGGGCGCCTTCGCCAAGCGCGAGGCGCTGGAAATCCTGGTGCAGATCGTCGGCCCGATGATGCCGCATATCGCGGAGGAGTGCTGGGAAGCGCTCGGCCATGGCGAACCGCTGACGGGCACGCAATGGCCGGTTGCCGACAAGGCCCTCCTCGTGGAAGACTCCATCACGATCGCCGTTCAGGTGAACGGCAAGCGCCGCGACGAGCTGACCATCGCCCGGGATGCGGACAGGGAAACAGTGGAGCGGGCCGCACTCGCGCTGGAAAAAGTGGAGAAGGCGATCGATGGAAAAGCCATCCGCAAGGTCATTGTCGTTCCGGGCAAGATCGTCAACATCGTGGTGTGACGCCCGGCGCGCAGGCGCGCTGCTGTTGCTGCTCGCCTTCGCGATGCCGCTCGCCGGCTGCGGCTTCACGCCGCTTTATGCCGAACGCAATGACGGCGCGGTGGTCGCCGATCTCGCCGGGCTCGATGTCAGTGCACCGGACGACAGGCTTGGCCGCGAACTGAAATACAATCTGCTCGATCTGCTGTCGAGCAGCGGCAATCCGCCGGCGAGCCCGGCCTATCTCGTCGAGCTCGCCCCGATCATCTACAACGAGGACCTGGCCATCGAGCCGGACGCGGACGTGACGCGAAAGAACCTCGTCATGGTGGTGCCGTTCCGCCTGATCGATACGGCGACGCAGAAGACCGTGCTGCGCTCCACCGCGCGGTCGCGCTCCTCCTACAACCGCGTTTCGTCGGAATTCGCCAACATCGTCGCCGCGCAGAATGCGGAGAGCCGCATCGCGCGGGCCATCGCGAGCGACATCAAGCTGCAGCTCTCGATCTATTTCGACCGCGTGGCGAGCGCCGGCAGCTAGAGGCCCGGTGGTGAAGATCTCTCCGAGGGAAGCCGACCGTTTCGCCGCGAAGCCCGACCCGAAGGTTGTGGCGGTGCTCGTCTACGGGCCCGACACGGGACTTGTCCGCGAACGCATCAAGACGATGATGAAGACGGTGGTGGACGATCTCGCCGATCCGTTCCGCATCGCCGAACTTTCCGACAGCGACCTGAAGCGCGATCCCGCGCGGCGTTCCGACGAAGCAGCATCGATCGCGATGCTCGGCGGACGGCGCGTGGTGCGCGTGCGCGGCGCGGCCGACGGCCTGTCGAAGACCTTCGAGAGTTTTCTTGGCAGTCCGGCGGGCGACGCGCTGGTGCTTGTGGAAGCCGGCGACCTCGGCCCGCGCTCCTCGCTGCGCTCGCTGTTCGAGGGTGCGGCGAACGCGGCGGCGATCGCCTGCTATGCCGACAACACGGAAGCGCTCGAAGGCGTGATCCGCCAGCGGCTCGCCGCCAATGGTCTGGCGCCGGAACCCGCCGCGCTCGAATACCTGCTCGAAAATCTCGGCTCCGACCGCGGCGTGACGCAGAGCGAACTGGAAAAGCTCGTGCTCTATATGGGCCCCGGCGAGGACGGCGGAAAGCGGACGGTGACGCTCGACGATGCGCGCGCGAGCGTCGGCGACAATGCGGGTTCGAGCCTCGACGAGGTGATCGACGCGGCGCTGACCGGCGACCTCGACGGGCTCGACACGGCGATGGCGCGCGCGAAGGCGGCCGACACCAATGCCATCGCGATCCTGAATGCGCTGACGCGGCACATGACGCAGCTTCACCTGGCGGCGGCGCGGATCGAAACCGGCAGCGACATCGAGGGCGCGATCAGAAGCTTCCGTCCGCCGGTCCATTTCAGCCGAAAGAATTCCGTACAAGGACAATTGCGCGCCTGGAACCGGAAGCGTCTCGACCGCGCGCTGGCGCTGGTGCTGGAGGCGGAGGGGCAATGCAAGTCGTCCGGCCAGCCCGATACGGCGATCTGCGGCCAGACGCTTTTCCGGATTGCCCAAGGCGCGCGGACAGCGCGCCGCTAAACCAAAATGCCGCGCGGACAGCGCGCCGCTAAACCAAAAAGCCGCCCGTTCAGGGCGCCGCTAAACAAGAAGTCGCGCGTGCACCGGGCACTGCAAGCGGTATCCGGGTACCCCAACCGGGGATAAACGGCGGCGACTGTCACCGAACTGTCATGAAAACGTCACGGAGCGTTTCACGGGCGCGCGCCCTGCCCGCTCGAGGCCCTTCCGTGCCGCCCGGCCACACCCCTGTGCAATGCTGCAACGGCATGCCGGCCACAGCGGGGATTTCTTTTGTCACAGCGCGGCGGTGCAGATG
>CAJXOU010000070.1 GCA_913057645.1 uncultured Rhodobiaceae bacterium
GGCAAACTGCCGTACGGCACGGCGGATTGGAAATCAACTGGGATCACGTTGATGCGCGACTTCGCACACGCCGCTTCACGCTGGCGTGAGGAGAGCGGACCGGCGAATGACTGCCTAGCCGCAGCAGCCGGCCTTCCGTTCGGGGTCGTGCCGCTCCGGCTTGAAGAAAATGCCGAGCTGCAGGCTCTCGGCGATCCGCGCCGCCTTCTCGATGAAGCGTTCGGCGGTTTCGGCATCGCAGACTTCCTCCGCCGTTTCGCGGAACAGCATCAGCCAGCGGTCGAAATGTTTCGGCGTCACCGTCTTGAGCTTCAGATGCGCGCGCATCGGCTGGCCCTTGTAGCGGCCCGTGGTCAGCATCACGCTCGACCAGAAGTTGAACATCTTCTGCAGATGTGGTTCCCAGTTGTCGCCGATCACCCGGTCGAAGATCGGCCCCAGTTCCGCGTCTGCCCGTACCTTCGTGTAGAAGGCGCGCACCAGCGTCTCGATCTCGGCTTCCGTCGTGACGCCCGCTCCCGCATCCGCCTCCACGCACCAGCGGCCCGTCGCCTCGCCTGCCGCGTCATTTTGATTGTCCATCGGGGCGCACTCCCATAAGATACATTTCAAATACATCTTATACCGGCACACCCCCTCCGCCATGCGGCATTTCGTCGGACTTCGGGAAATTTCCTCCATGCGTCTCACCCTCCATACCGACTATGCGCTCCGCCTGCTCATGCATCTCGCCGTGACGCCGGAGCGGCTTGTCACCATTACGGAGGTCGCGGAAGCCTTCGCCATCTCCCGCAACCATCTGGTCAAGGTCGCCCATGAACTCGGCAAGGCGGGCTTCTTGGAAACATTGCGAGGGCGCGGCGGCGGCCTGCGCCTCGCCCGCCCGCCGGAGAAAATCGTCATCGGCGACGTCGTCCGCGCGATGGAGGAGGATTTCAGGATCGTCGAATGTTTCGACCGCGAGGCGAACACCTGCTGCATCGCCCCCGCCTGCCGCCTGAAGCGCCTGCTGCGCGACGCGCTCGATGCCTGGGCTGCCGTGCTCGACGATGCGACCCTTGCCGACCTCGCCGCGAAACCCGCGCCGCTACGCCGTCTATTGGCACTTACAGCCTGAGGGTGGTTGCGCCCTCTCCTCCCACCCTCCCCTCGGGGAGGGTCGAACGAGCGAAGCTCGTTCGGGGCGGGGGCAGGACCTATCGACCTTATCCGTACGTGAATCCGGAATGCGGCAGCAGCCCCGCGCGCTCGCGATGGGCCTCGCGGCGCTCCTCGGCAGCCTCGCGGGCATCGGTGCGTTCCGTGCGGAGCGACTCGCTGCCTTCCGGAATCGGATCGAGCGAGGCGAGGATTTCCACCACCCCGGGAGTAAGTTTGAGCGGCGAGCGTCCGTAACTCGTCGTCTCCGCTGTCGTAGACGTTCCGGTAGACGGTCCGGTAGACGGCAACGATGCACCGCGCGTCGCATAGCCCCGGCGGTTATCCCCGCCCGCGAGATCGGCGAGCATGCCGGAGCGGTTTGTGACGTTTTCATGACGGTTCGATGACAGTCGGGCGTTCTGCGCCAGTTCCGCGATCCGCGTGGCGTCCGTTCCCTCATGTTTCGCAACGAGGTTCTGGTAGACCTCGTCGGCCGTCCGCGCCTCGCCATTCTTGCCGTAGAAGATCGACCGGTTCGCCGCCGCCGCTGCCGGGAAAAGCAAGTCGGCACGGGCATTTGGCGTCTCTTCCGCGGCCGAGATCAGCTTCGAGGCGCCGCCCGCTCCGAGGAAATGCGCGATATAGAGTTCGCCCTCGTCCGCCTCGCGCCCGAGCCGGTTTTCCAGCGCATCCGCGCTGTCCTGCGTGTAAGCGCCCGCCATCAGCGCCGAAACATGGGGATCGTTACGCAGGGCAAGAATTTCCGCCCTTTCGGCAGCATTTTCCACCACATAGCGGCCCCGCCCGTTCTGGCTGATGGCCTGCGCTTCGGCCCCGAGACCGAGTTCCGCACCATGCTTCTTCATCGTCCCGAGCCAGCTCTGCTCGGTGAACTGGAATAGCCCGCACGCGCTCGAAGTCCTTGATTTTGCATCGCAATCGAGGCTCGACTCGCGCATCGCCGTCTTCAGCAGATAGTCGAAATCGGTCCCCGTGCGCTGGCTCGCGGCCTGCAGCGCGGAGGCGATTGTCGGCTGGACGCCAATGGTTTCGACAAGGCTCATGGGGCCGTTTCCTTTCCGGTTGGCCATGAGTTCGCAAGCCCTGTGCCAGACGGAATGCCGTTCCATCAGGCGGAAACCCTGCGTTTTTCGAAAGCATTTCCGCGCACCCGCGTTAAGCTGCGCAAAAGCGCGGAGCAAAGCTTCGCAACGAGGGAGGGAACATGTCCGAAGTCGAGGTCGCCTCGGAAGTCGAGGAAGAACTGCATCATCCGCACAAACCCGCCGGCGCGGAAAAGCCTTATCCCAACCAGGTTTACGCCTGGTACGTGGTCGGCATTCTGGTTCTCGCCTACACCTTCTCCTTCATCGACCGGCAGATCCTGAGCCTCCTCGTCGGGCCGATGAAGCGCGACCTCGGCATCTCCGACACCCAGATGAGCCTGCTGCAAGGCTTTGCTTTTGCTGTCTTTTACTGCCTTGCCGGGCTTCCCATCGGGCGCATGGTCGACAGCCGCAAGCGCGTCAACATCATCTCCATCGGCGTCTTCGTCTGGAGCGTCATGACGGCGCTCTGCGGCACGGCGCACGCCTACTGGCAGCTCTTCCTCTACCGCATGGGCGTCGGCGTCGGCGAAGCCGCCTTGTCCCCCGCCGCCTATTCCATGATCGCCGACTATTTTCCGCCGAAACGCTTGGGCTTCGCCCTCGGCGTCTATGGCATGGGCGTCTATATCGGCGCCGGCCTCGCCCTCATCATCGGCGCGGCGGTGATCGGCCTCGTCTCGAGCGGCGGCGACATCGTCGTGCCCCTCTTCGGCGAGGTCTATGCCTGGCAGCTCACCTTCTTCGTCGTCGGCCTGCCCGGCATCCTCATCGCCCTCTGGGTCTGGACCGTGAGAGAGCCCGAGCGGCGTGGCTACATGCGCAAGGAAATCGCCGAGGACGGCACGGAAACCGCCGTGGAAGTGCCGGTTTCCGAGGTTTTCGCCTATATGCGCGTGAACTGGCGCACCATCCTGCCGCTCAACATCTGCTACGCCCTTTCGGCCATGATGGCCTATGGCGTCGCCGCCTGGATCCCGACCTTCTTCGTCCGCACCTACGACTGGAGCTACCCGCAGGCCGGCTGGTGGTATGGCTGGATCATCGTCGTCTTCGGCACCACGGGCGTCGTCGCGGGCGGCTGGATGGGTGACGTGCTCACCAATCGGGGCATCCGCAACGGCCGCATGATGGTCTGCGCCTTCACCGGTCTCGCCGCGCTTCCCTTCACCGTTCTCTACCCGCTGATGGACAGCCCCTGGGCCGCCCTCGGGCTCATCTGTATTTCCACCTTCTTCGCCACTTTCACCACCGGCGCGGGCCCCTCCGCCCTCCAGGAACTGATGCCGAACCAGATGCGCGGCCTCGCTTCCGCGGCGCTCATATTCGTCGTCAGCATCATCGGCCTCGGCCTCGGGCCCACCTCCATCGCGCTCGCAACGGACTACATCTTCGGCGACGAAATGATGCTCCGCTATTCACTGGTCTATGTTCCGGCGGTCATTCTGGTGCTTGCGGTCACGGCGGGCTTCCTCGGCCTCAAGCCCTATATCGGCAGCCTCGACTACCTGAAGCGCTGGAGCGCGGAACACGAAAAATAGAAACCAAAGCAACGGGTTAGCGAAATTTCCGGACTCGAATCGTCAGGACGGAAACCGGCCGCTTCGGACGCGTTGATTCAGTCTCTGAAGTCGTTGAATCGGAATCTCAGACCCTTGAGTCAAAGCCTGAGGTAGCGGATTCAAGATCTGAGGAGAGTGGTCGAGACCGTTCCGGGCGCAACGGCAAATCGGCCTGTCCACAGGGACCGGCAGAGACCCGAGGTCAGACGGCCTTGCCGTAAAGCCCGAAGCGCCACGACGTCGCGCCGGTGGCGGCATTGTCCTGCACGACCCTCAGTTGCGGCCGTCCGGCGTCGAGCCGTCCGCGCGCGCGGGCCTGCATCAGCTTGAAGCGGAGCAGCGCCTCGTCATAGGGCTTGACGAGATAATCGTCCGCCCCGGCATCCATCGCCCGGCGGATCGACGCGGCCCCGGCATCGGCCGTCACATGGAAGAGGCAGATATCCTTGCCCCCAGCCAGTTTGCGGATAGCGGCGGGGAGCAATCCCCCGTTCGCGGTCTCGATCCGCGCATCCGCCAGCACCAGGTCCGGCGTCGTGCCTGCGATCAGCGCCAGCGCCTCCTCCGCCGCCGACGCGGTCGCGACGCGATAGGCCAGCCGCTCGAGCAGGTGGCTCGCGGCACGGCGGGACGCATCGGAAATGTCGGCGATAAGCGCGGTGGCCAAGGTCCGGTTCCTTGAGTCGGATTTGTTTCCGGAACGGACACTAGGCGCTGAGTCTTAAACCAATCGTTAACCGTGAAAAGCCGCCGCGAGCCTTCTGACGAGGTCCCGCGCCTCCGCCTCGCCATAGGGCTCGGCCTCGCCCTTCCCCCAGACCGGGCCGGGCCAGGCCGCATCGGCGGAAAACCGGGCGATGACATGGACATGGAGCTGCGGCACCATGTTCCCGAGCGCCGCCACGTTCATCTTTTCCGCTCCCGTCGCCTCCCTCAGCACCTGCGAGGCGAGGTCGATCTCGGCATGGAAATTCGGCTTCTCGGCCCCCGCCACATCGTCGAAATCCCGCAGTCCCTCGCGCCGCGGCACGAGGATCAGCCACGGAAACCGCCTGTCGTTCATCAGCAGCACCCGGCAAAGCGGCAGGTCCGAAACAAGGAACGTGTCTGCGGCCAGCCGCTCATGAAGCTCGAAACTCATTCTTGCGCCTCAATAGGACTTCGGAAGCTCGAGCACCCGCTCGGCGATATAGCTCAGGATCAGTTCGCGGCTCACCGGCGCGATCCGCGCGATCATCACCTCGCGCATGTAGCGCTCCACATGGAATTCCTTGGCATAGCCCATGCCGCCATGGGTCATGATTGCGGTCTCGCAGGCCCGGAAGCCCGCCTCCGCCGCGAGATATTTCCCCGCATTCGCCTCCGCGCCGCAATTCTCGCCCGCGTCGTAAAGCGCGGCCGCCTTGAACACCATCAGGTTCGCCGCTTCCAGTTCCGCCCAGCATTTCGCCAGCGGATGCTGGATCGACTGGTTCTTGCCGATGGGCCGCCCGAAGACTTCGCGGTCGCGCGCATAGTCGGTCGCCTTCTTCAGCGCGATGCGGCCCACGCCCACCGCCTCGGCGCCGATCAGCACGCGCTCCGGGTTCAGCCCGTGGAGAAGATAGTGAAACCCCTTCCCCTCTTCGCCGATCAGGTCTTCTTTCGGCACCCGAAGCCCATCGAAGAACACGGCGTTCGAATCCACGGCCTTCCGCCCCATCTTCTCGATCTCGCGTACTTCCGTCGCGCCGCCCCGATCGAGATTGGTATAGAAAAGCGACAATCCTTCCGTCGGCTTCGCGCATTTCTCCTTCGGCGTGGTCCGCGCGAGCAGCAGAATCTTGTTCGCCGTCTGCGCCGTCGAGGTCCACATCTTGCGGCCGTGAACGATGTAGTTGTCCCCGTCCCTCTCCGCCCGCGTCGAGATCGCGGTCGTGTTGAGCCCCGCATCCGGCTCCGTCACGCCGAAACAGCAGCGGTCCTCGCCGCGGATGAGCGGCGGCAGGTTCCGCTCCTTCTGCTCGTCCGTCCCGAACACGACGACAGGCATCGGCCCGAATAGATTGATATGGATGGCGGACGCGCCTGAAAGACAGGCCCCCGATTCCGCAATGGTCTGCGCGACGATGGCCGCTTCCGTGACCCCGAGCCCCGAGCCGCCAAAGGCCTCCGGCATCGCCACGCCGAGCCAGCCGCCGCCCGCGATGTCGGCCACGAAGTCTTCCGGAAAGCCGCCCTCCTTGTCGTGGCGCAGCCAATAGGCGTCGTCATATTTGGCGCAGATGCGGCCCACCGCATCGCCGATGGCCTGCTGCTCCTCGCTGAACCGGAAATCCATCCTTATCCTCCCCCGCGCCGTTTCGTGTTCTGTTGCGCGACGCTATAACCTAGCAGAGAGACGGGCGGCGAGACAGCCCGCGGAAAGAGAACAGGGATCAGGAATGCCGGGACTTTATTTCGAGGAATTCGAAGAGGGACACATCTTCAAGCACCCGATCAGGCGCACGGTGACGGAGACGGACAACGTCCTTTTCTCCACCATGACCATGAACCCGGCCGCCCTTCATCTCGACCATCACTATGCCGAGACGGAAACGGAATTCGGCAAGCCGCTGGTGAACAGCCTCTTCACGCTCGGCCTGATGATCGGCATCTCGGTAAACGACACCACGCATGGCACCACCATCGCCAATCTCGGCATGACGGATATTTCCTTCCCGAAGCCGGTCTTCCAGGGCGACACGCTCCGCATCGAAAGCCGCGTCGTCTCGAAACGCCGCTCGAAGTCGCGCCCCAAGGCCGGCATCGTCACCTTCGAGCACAAGGCTTACAACCAGCGCGGCGAGGAAGTCGCCACCTGCATCCGTCAGGCCTTCATGCATGCGCAACGTGAGGAAGGAGCCTGAGATGCGTTCCTTCCTCTTCGTTCCCGCCGACAGCGAGAAGAAGCTGGCGAAGGCAGCGAGTTGCGGCGCCGACGCGCTGATCCTCGATCTGGAAGATTCCGTTGCCCTCTCCGCAAAGGACGCTGCGCGCAGCTCCGCCGCCGCCTACCTGAAGACCGCCGACCGCTCCGGCCCGAAACTCGTGCTCCGCATCAATGCGCTCGATACGCCTTTCTGGGAGAAGGACCTCGAAACGGTCGTCCCCGCGAAACCCGACATGATCGTCGTGCCGAAAACACTTTCCGGCGACTGCGTGAAGAAGGTCGGCGAGCGCATCGACCGTCTCGGTGGTGCGGAGGAAATCGGCATCGGCTGCGTGGCGACCGAAACCGCCGCTTCCCTCTTCACGCTGGGGACCTATGCCGGAAGCCACGACCGTCTTGCCTTCCTCACCTGGGGCGCGGAAGACCTCTCCGCCGCACTGGGCGCACGTGACAACAAGGACGATGCGGGCCTCTATACCGGCCCCTATCAGCTCGCCCGCACACTGACGCTGCTCGGCGCGGTCGCGGCAGGCATTCAGCCGGTCGACAGCATCTGGAAGAACTTCCGCGACGAGAAGGGCCTTGAAGCCGAGGCCCGTGCCGCCGCCCGCGACGGCTTCACCGGCAAGATGGCAATCCATCCGGCGCAGGTTGCGGTCATCAACGAGGTCTTCACGCCGAGCGAGGCCGACCTCGCCCATGCGCGCGCCGTTGTCGACGCCTTCGACAAGGCGGGCGATGTCGGCGTCGTTGCGCTCGACGGCGTCATGCTCGACATGCCCCATCTGAAACAGGCACGTGCCCTTCTCGCCCGCGCCGCCCAATCGAACTGAGTAGCGTATGAAACCGAACGTCCTGATTGCTCTTCCGCTCGGCAAGGCCTTCGAGCGGAAGCTCGAACCCCGCTACACAATCGTCACCGACCCTGACGCGAAGAAGGGCGTCGATGCCGTCATCACCGTCGGCACGATGAACGCGGACAAGGCCTGGTTCGAAAGCATGCCGGACCTGAAAGTCCTCTGCTGCTTCGGCTCGGGCTATGAAGGGATCGACATCGGTGCCGCCGGAACGCATGGCGTTCAGGTGACGAACACTGTCGGCGCCAATGCCTCGACCGTCGCCGACCTCGCCGTCGCCCTCCTCCTTGCTTCCATTCGCCTCGTCGTCACCGGCGACCGCCTTGCCCGCGCCGGTAAGTGGCGCGGCGAGAACCCGGCGCCGCTGCTCTTCGCGCGCGGAATCACGGGCCGCAAGATCGGCGTCGTCGGCCTCGGTGCGATCGGCCTCAAGATCGCGAACCGCCTCGCCGCCTTCGAGGCCGAAATCGGCTATCACAACCGCAGCAAAAAGGACGTTTCGTATCCTTACTTCGAGACCGTGCTCGACCTCGCGAAATGGGCGGACACGCTCGTCCTCGCGCACCGCGCCGACGAAACCAATCGCCACATGGTCAATGCCGAAGTGCTGGAGGCGCTCGGTCCCACCGGTCATGTCGTCAACATCTCGCGCGGTTCCGCCATCGACGAGGACGCGCTGATCGCCGCCCTGAAGAACGGCACCATCGCGGGTGCCGGCCTCGACGTCTTCGAGAACGAGCCGAACCCGCGCGCCGACCTCCTGAGCCTCCCCAATCTGGTCGCCACGCCCCATATCGGCGGCGGCACGTCTGAGGCCATCATCGCCATGGGCGACGCGGTGATCGCCAATCTCGACGCCTTCTTTTCCGGGAAACCGGTGCCGAACCCCGTCACCGCCTGACGGTTCAAAAAATAGACTTCAGTCCATTTTTTGCTGGCAAGGGGTCCGCCGCACGGCGTAGTCTCCTCCCAAAAGCATCTGGAGGAGGACCCATCATGCACGATCTCGTCATTCGCGGCGGCCTTGTCGTCGACGGCACGGGCGCACCGGCCCGACAGGCCGACATCGCCATCGACAACGGCCTCGTCATCGAAGTCGGCGACGTCAAAGCCACCGGCAAGCGCGAAATCGACGCCGCGGGCCTCGTTGTTACGCCCGGTTGGGTCGACATCCACACGCATTACGACGGCCAGGTCACCTGGGACCCGCTGCTTTCGCCCTCCTGCTGGCACGGCGTCACCACCGTCGTCATGGGCAATTGCGGCGTCGGCTTCGCACCCGCGCGTCCCGACAAGCACGACTGGCTGATCGGCCTGATGGAGGGCGTGGAGGACATTCCAGGCGCCGCGCTGGCCGAAGGCATCGAGTGGAACTGGGAAACCTTCCCCGAATACATGAACAGCCTCGAGAACCAGTCCCGCGTGCTTGATGTCGCAACGCAGGTGCCGCATGGCTCCGTCCGCGCTTATGTCATGGGCGAGCGCGGCGCGCGCAACGAAGCCGCGACCGACGAGGACATCGAGAAGATGGCCGAAATCGTTCAGGAAGGCATCGCCGCCGGTGCGCTCGGCTTCTCCACGTCGCGCACCATGCTCCACCTGTCGAAAGACGGCGAACCCGTCCCCGGCACCTTCGCCAACAAGGCCGAGCTTCTTGGTATTGGCCGCGCGCTTGGCCGCGCAGGCCACGGCGTCTTCGAAATGGCGTCCGACATGACGCCGGCCGAAGAAGAATTCATGTGGATGAAGGAGCTTTCCGCAGAGACGGGCCTTCCCGTCACCTACGCGCTGCTCCAGTCGCCGGTCGAGCCCGACAAGTGGCGCAACATGCTCGCCCTCACCGACGAGGCACGCAAACAGGGTGCCAACGTTACCGCGCAGATCGCCTGCCGCCCGACTGGCCTCGTTCTCGGCTGGCAGAGCACGGTGCACCCTTTCATCGCGCATCCGGCCTATCAGGAGATCGCGCATCTTCCCTTCGCCGAACGTCTTAAGGAACTCAAGGACCCGGCGCGCCGCGAGAAGATCCTGAACGACACGCCCCGCGAGATGGGCCCTCTCGGTCACATCCTGACGCAGGGCTTCGACCGCATGTTCCGTCTCGAAAACGGCGGCGGCCTCGAATACGAACCGGGCGCAGACGACAGTGTCGCCGCGCTCGCGAAGAAGACCGGGCAACAGCCGCAGGCCATCGTCTACGACATGCTGATGGAGAAGGACGGGCGCGGCTATGTCTACCTGCCGCTCCTCAACTACGCCCTTTTCAACTTCGACCACATCCACGAGATGATGCGCCATCCGGCGACGGTCCTGAGCCTCTCCGACGGTGGCGCCCATTGCGGCGTCATCTGCGACGCGAGCTTCCCGACCTACATGCTGACGCACTGGGTGCGCGACCGGTCGCGGGGCGAACGTCTCTCGCTTGAAGAAGTCGTGCGCATGCAGACGCATGACACCGCCCGCCTCTACGGCCTCAACGACCGCGGCGTCCTCGCGCCGGGCATGAAGGCGGATGTGAACGTGATCGACCTCGAAAAGCTCCGCATTCTGGCACCGGAAATGGTCTTCGATCTTCCCGCCGAAGGCCGCCGCATGATCCAGCGCGCGGAAGGCTATCGCGCCACCATCGTCAGCGGCGCAGTCACCTTCGAGAACGGCAGGGAAACAGGCGAGATGCCGGGCAAGCTCATTCGCGGCCCGCAGCGTCAGGCCGCCTCGGTGCAGGCTGCCGAGTAACGCCTAGAGAAACCGGATGAGAAGCCCGAGCCCGGCGGCAACGCCGAGCACGGGCACCATCCCCGCCTTGAACCGCAGCACGGCGACGAGCGCTCCCGCGCTCAACGCCAGTGCCCAGAGGTCGAGCGTTGCCATATCCGGCACCCAGAGCCGGAGCACGGCGACATGCCGCTCTTCGACATCGCCGAAGAGCACATGCAGGCCGAACCAGATCGCAAGATTGAGAATGACGCCGACCACTGCCGCGGTGATCGCGGTGAAGGCAGCGTTCAGGCTCTCGACCTTCCTCAAGCGCTCCACATAAGGCGCGCCGAGGAATATCCAGAGAAAGCACGGCGCGAACGTCACCCATGTCGTGATTGCCGCGCCGGCAATCCCCGCCATCGTCGGATCGAGCCCCGTCTCCGCGCGGTAGGCACCGAGATAGCCGACGAACTGCAGCACCATGATGAGCGGCCCCGGCGTCGTCTCGGCGAGCCCAAGGCCGTCGAGCATCTCGCCCGCATTGAGCCAACCGTAATTCTGCACCGCCTCCTGCGCCACATAGGCAAGTACAGCATAGGCCCCGCCGAACGTGACCACCGCCATCTTGGAGAAGAACGCGGCCTCTTGCGCGAGCACATGCCCGCCGCCAAGCGCGAGGAAGAGAAGCACGACCGGTCCGAGCCAGACGAAAAGCCCGATGCCGAGCGTGACGGCGGAACGGAGAAGCGTCCGCCGCACAGGCATCGCAGCCACCGTCTCGTCTCCCTCCTCCTCCGCCTTCTCGGGTTGCGGCATGAACCCGCCGCGCGCGGCGAGAACACCGGCCAGCGCCGCAACCGCAATCACGAGGGGAAATGCCACATCGAAGAAGAAAATCGCAACGAACCCCACCGCGGCGATCGCATAAAGCACGCCTCTCGTCATCACGCGCTTCGAGATACGGATAAGCGCCTCGATCACGATGGCGAAGACCGCGGCCTTGATGCCGAAGAATACCGCCTCGACGAAAGCAAGCTCGGCATAGGCCGCATAAAGCATGGAGAGGCCCAGCATCACCGCCACGCCCGGCAGGATGAACATGAGCCCTGCCGCGAGCCCGCCCTTGACCCCATGCAGCAGCCAGCCCGAATAGGTCGCGAGCTGTTGCGCCTCCGGGCCCGGCAGCAGCATGCAGAAGTTGAGTGCGTGCAGGAATTGCGGCTCGGAAAGCCACTTCTTTTCATCGACGAGAATCCGGTGCATCAGCGCGATCTGTCCCGCCGGTCCGCCGAAGCTGAGAAAGCCGATCTTTGCCCAGACGTTGAAGGCCTCGCGAAAAGGAACGGCGGAATTCCTCGTCATATCGTTAATCGATCTTTCTCTTGGCGATTCGTGGGGCAAAGCCCGTCAATATGACACCCGATTGCGACACTTCCCATGCGCGTGCCGGATGGAGCATTGACGGGTCGGGCGGCGCTGTGCAGTTTGAGCCCCCGATCCGGCCATGAACAGGCATCAAATTGACGACCGAGCAGACCGAAGCCCTCGCCCTCCCCGAACGCTACAAGGAAGTCCTCTCTCTGATGAAGGAGGGCCGCAGGAAGATCGCGGAGGAGCGCTGCCGCGAATTGCTCGCCGGTGAGCCGGATGACGCCGACGCAATGGCACTTCTCGCTTCCGTCATCGTCGAACGCGGCGAATTCGAGGAAGCGGAGAAGCTGCTCCGCCAGTCGCTGAAGCTTGTGCCCACGAGATCCGTGCCCTGGATCAATCTCGGCCGCCTGCTGCAGCAGACCGGCCAGTGGGGCGAAGCCGTTGAGGTCTACGAGCACGCCACCAATCTTTTTCCCGATCACCCGCAGATCGCCGCGACCCTCGGCCAGCTCTATCAGCGCGCGAACCGTTTCGCCGAAGCCGAAACCCAGTACAGGACCGCAATCGAGAATGGCGGCCGCCCGGCGCTCTACGTGCAGCTCGGCATGGTCCTCCTCCGTCAGGAACGCACGGACGAAGCCGTCGAGGCGTTCCAGACGGCGATCAGTTTCAACCCGAAACTCGCCGCCGCCTACGGCAATCTCGGCAACGCCGAACAGAAGCGCGGCAACATGGAGGCCGCTGCCGCCGCTTATGAGCGTGCCTGTGAACTCAACCCCAAGGACACGCTCTCCTTCGTCAGCATGGGCATGGCGCAGTTGAAGCTCGGCCAGGCCCGCGAAGCCGCGGAAGTCTTCGAACGCGCCCTCGGCCTCCACGGGCCGGAGCGACGCGCCGCTGCATGGCTGCCCTACGCCCGCGCGCAGGAATTCGGCGAAATGCCGGCGGGCTACCGCGCCGAAATCGGCAACCTGGTCGTCCGCGCCACGCTGACGCCGCCGGACGGCTATGCGAGCGTGGCGGAATTCAACGAGGCGCTCGCGAAGGCGCTGACGGAAGATCCCACGATCATCTGGGAGCCAGCCGGCAAGGCGACGCGCAAGGGCGGTCAGACCGGCCTGCTGCTCGACAAGCCCCGCGAACCTTTCATCGCCTTCGAGACGTCGCTCCGCCGCGCCATCGACGCGCATTTCGACACCATCCGCAAGGAGCCGCGCCACCCCTATCGCAGCCAGGTGCCGAAGACCTACCACCTCGACCTCTGGGGCACGCTGCTGTCGGAAGGCGGCCACCAGCACTCGCATATCCATGTCGGCGGCTGGATGAGCGGCGTCTATTACGTCGCCCTGCCGCCTACCCTCGGCACCGGCGAGGACGGCAAGGACGGCTGGATCGAGTTCGGCCACCCGCCGCCCGAGTTCGAAGCGAATTTCGAGCCGCAGACCGTCACCTATGAGCCGCGCGAGGGCGATGCGCTCTTCTTCCCGTCCTACCTCTTCCACCGCACGCTTCCCTTCTCGGGTGACGTGCGGCGCATCAGCCTCGCCTTCGACGTGAAGCCGACAAGCTGGCGCTGACACGCGCCTCCGGCATATCATCCCCGAAAAAAGGAGAAGTGGATGACGCCCGAAGAAACGGCTGCCCATGTCGCCGCGGTCGAGGCCGACGGTTACACCATCGTCGAGAACGCCATCGAACCCGCGCTGATCGACGAACTCAACGAGACGCTGCTTCGCCTGGAGCGCGACATGAAGGTCGTGCCTGCGAAGAACAGTTTCGAGGGCCACAGGACGGTGCGGATCTACAACCTTCTCGCCCTCGCGCCCGTCTTCCAGCGCATTCCGGTTCACGGCAGCGTGCTGCCCGTGATCGAAGGCGTGCTCGACGAGGGCTGTCTGGTTTCTTCCCTGTCGTCCATCTCCATCGATCCCGGCGAAACCGGCCAGCCGATTCATGCCGACGACCAGGTCATGCCGGTCGGAAAGCCGCACGCGCCCTTCGTCTGCAATTCCATGTGGGCGCTGACCGACTTCACCGAGGAGAACGGCGCGACCCGCATCATCCCCGGCACGCACAAATCGGACAGTTCGCCCGAATACGGCACGCACTACGACAGCATCCCGGCCGAGATGCCGAAAGGCTCCGTGCTCATCTGGCATGGCAGCCTCTGGCATGGCGGCGGCGCGAACAGATCCTCCGCGCGCCGCGTCGGTGTCGCCATGAACTACTGCGCGGGCTACATCCGCCAGCAGGAAAACCAGCAGCTCGGCATCCCGCTCGACATCGTGAAGACTTTTGCACCGCGCCTGCGCGAGCTCTGCGGCTTCGGCACCTATCGCAGTCTTATCGGTCACATCGACAAGAAGACGCCCGCCCAGCGCCTGCTCGACGAAGCCCGCGAATTCCGCTCGATCTGGGACAGCTAGTTGCCGAGCAGCGCCGGCAGCATCTCGATATTTTCGATGACGTGGTCGGCGAGCGGCGCGAGATCGTCCCGCTCGCTCGCTCCTGTCAGCACGCCGACGAGAAGCCCCGCCCCCGCGCTCCTCCCCATGTCGAGATCGTGGGCGTTATCGCCGATCACAGCAATTTCGGAAGGCCGCAGCCCGACCGCCGCACAAAAGGCGAGTGCCATGCCCGGACCGGGTTTCGCGCCATGCCCGCTGTCGTAGCCGACGGCGAAATCAATCGCTTCCTGAAGACCAAACCGCTCTATGGTTCCGAGCGCCGAGGCCTCGACATCGTTGGTTGCGATCCCGAGCGTGTAGCCTCGCTGCTTCAGCCCGCCGAAGAAAACCGCGAGGTCAGTGACCGGCACGGAACGCAGCGGCCCGAGCCGCGCGAAATACCCGTCGAGCTTCTCGACCATCGCCTCCCTGTCGCCGCCGCCGAGCAAGGCAAGCCAGGTGTCAGCGAGTTCGAACGTATTTCCCGCCGCCCCGATGCTTCCGGCCCCGAAGCGTCCACTCTCCTCCCGGTAGCCGATGGCGCCGAGAAGCCGCGGCACCATCGGAGCACCCGCGATCTCCTCCGCGACCTCGGCCATGATCGGCGTCCAGGTGCGGTGAAAGTCGAAAAGCGTTCCGTCCTTGTCGAAGAGAAGTCCCCTGATTTCCGTCACTTAGCTCCCTGCGCGCCACTTCTGTTCTATTTCGACACAATTCTGGCTTATACTGATGAGACAAGATCACGGGAACCTCCAGGGAAACCGCCATGCGGGCCTTCAAGATCACCGTCACTCTCATCCTCGCCGCCTTCTGCATCGGCGTCACGGGCGCGATCTATCTGCAGAGCGAAGGCGCGGCCATTTCGGTCGGCGCGCTGCTCTTTCTCGTGATCGTGTCCTTTCTCTACGACCACCGCAGTACGATCTTCTCCAGCGAGCCGGCCCGTTCGCGCCTTCATGACGACAAGGTCGGAACCGCGGTTGCCCAGGGCGCCGCTTTCACGCGCTTCGCCGAGGGCGAGGTGCGGGGCACACCGAACTACAAGGGCACCTGACTTTCAGCCCTTCGGGGTCCAGTTGGACGTGATCTCCGAAAGTTCCGGCCTCGGACGTTCGTCCTTCGGCACGCTCTCGCTGCCGAAATAGAGATATCCCGCCACCCTCTCGTTCTCGCCAAGCCCGAGCACCCTGTTGACGTCGGCATCGAAGGCATACCATTCGGTGAGCCACTGCGCGCCATAGCCCAGCGCCGTTGCCGCCACGAGCATGTTCTGGCAGACGGCGCCCGACGACAGAAGCTGCTCCCACTCCGGTATCTTTATGCCCGGCGTCACCCGCGAAATCACCGCGACGACGACGGGCGCGCGGGACAGCCTGTTCGCTTCGAACGCGATCTGGTCGCCTGTTGCGCCGGGTTGTGTCGCGGCATGAATCCGCGCCAGCTCCTCGCCGAATTTCGCCCGCGCTTCCCCCTTGAAGAGAATGAAGCGCCATGGCGCGAGCTTGCCGTGATCCGGCACACGGGCGCCGGCGCGCAGGATCGTCTCCAGCTCCTCGTCGTCCGGCCCTGGCGCCGTCATCGTCAGCGCCTTCGCGGATCGGCGGGTCAGCAGCAGATCGATGGTTTCCTGGGATCGGGGCACGTGCTTTTCCTTGTATCTGACGAACGGTCGGCGGGCGCCGCGTTCTAATTAAGCCCACCGCTTTACTTGGACAAGTCCGCCCGCCACCATGACCGCAGGAAGAGAGGGGGCTTTCCGGTGGGGCAATCGGTTCGGTGCACTTGCGCTGCTCTGGTCGGCGCGCTTGCCGTGACGCTATGCACAACGCAGGCGCGCGCAGGCGGCTGGCCGCTGCCGCCGGGCGAAACCGAGATCATCCTGAGCATATCGCGCCTTTCCGCCGACGAGAGATATAACAGCAGCGGCAACAGGGTGTGGAAGAGCAACTACCGGAAGCTCGAAATCTCGCCATACATCGAGCACGGCGTCACAAGCGGGCTGACCCTTGTCGGCGAACTCGCCTATATGCGCGAGTCGACGAACTTCTTCGGACGCGAGATCGAAAACGACGCCTTCTCGCGTCTCAAGCTGGGCGGCCGGCAGGTGCTCGGCGAGTGGAACGACACGCTCTTTTCCTTCCAGCCCGTCGTCACTTTCCATTTCGAGGGAGAGGCTGACGACCCGGCCGCCACGGAAAGCGGCGACATCGACGGCGATTTCGGGCTTGTCCTCGCGCGCAACGAGGAGGTCGCCGGTTTCGCCGTCTTCTCCGTTCAGGAAGTCGCCTGGCGCTACCGCGACAATGGCAGGCCGGATGAAGTGCGGGCGGACATCACGCTCGGCACCAGGCCGTGGGATGGCGGCATGCTCCTCGTGAAGAGCCTCAACGAAGGCGCGTTGGAGACGACCGCAGCGGGCGAGCTCTACCGCTCGAGCAAGCTTGGCGTCTCCATCGTGCAGGAGCTTCCGCAGGCCGATGCGCCGGGCTGGTCGGCCGAGATCGGCATCGAACGGACGGTCTTCGGCCGCAGCACCATCGATGAGGCGACCTTGCGCATCGCTCTCTGGCGCCGCTTCTGACGGATCAGGGCGCCGACGAGACGGCCCGCACGGGTTCGTCCGGCGCCGCCGGGCCGCCATCCGCCGTCATTCCCCTGAGGGGTGCCGACAACGCCGCCATCACGTCCGTTTCCGGCGCATCGTCCAGCCCGCTTCCCGGCGCCGCCGCCTTCAGCTCGCCGAGTGTGAAGCCCATGCGCACGTCATAGGTTCGCTCCACTTGGTTGCGAAGCCGCTGCTGCGCGTCGTACCAGGCGCGCTTCGTCTCGCCGTCGGGACAGGTCGCAAGCTCCGCCGGATCGCGCGCGCCCCAGCGCAGTTCCGGGCAGTGATAAGGATCGAAGGAAAAGTCGAAGACGCGTGAGCGCGCTTCCTCGAAACCGAGTTCCCTCACCTCGCCGTTGCTGGCCGTGTAGCTGACCTTGCAGGCCTCCGCTTCCTCCCGGTAGACCGCCGCGAGATCGCCCGCGATATCGGTTCCCGCATAATCGAGCTTTTCGTCGCCCGTCTTCGCCATCTCCACGAAGCGGACGATCTGGTCTTTCAGCTCCACGAACGATGTCTTCAGCCGCGCATCGCGCGACGGCGTCGAATAGGTCTCCCAGTCGCCGGACGTGCCGTAGATATTGTCGGGCAGCCGCGAAGGTTGCGCGCGATCGTTGAGCCCCGCCTTCACCGCAATGTCGATCGACTGCGCGCGATAGTGAAGATCGTCGCAGAGCTCGCGCACCATCAGCCGCGTTTCCATGATCGGGTCGTAGACGACGTCGCCCTTGGCGACCGCCTGGCGGACATAGTCGTAATAGTCGAGCCGCTCGCCCTTGTAGACGAAGGGGGCGCCTGTCCACTGCGTCGCGCGGGGTATCTCCGTGCCGAAGAACTGTTCGTCCGACCGCAGCGGAAGCTCGCTGTCGGGCGCCAGCACCACGCGCCCGCCATGCCACGTGCCGTCCGCGCCCTGTGCCGCGCCCACGAACTTCATCGGCCGCCAGTTCTTGAACCCCGCCCCCATCGGCGCGGAAGCCCGCACGAAGCGCTTGCCGTAGCTCCCCCGCGTCAGCGAATTGTCGGGATGCGTGTCGATGAAGCGGATGCGCCCGTCATCGTCCACGCTGTAGACGACCGCGACATGTCCGTTCGGATCGTAGATCACGGTCCCGGGGCGTATCGCCTCGCGCGAAATCTCGACCGGATAGAAATCGAAGAGTTCGCCGCGGCTCTGTGTCGGCGCGAAACGGAACATCGCACTCGAAATCACATTGTTGATCCCGTTGAGCACGCTCCGGCCGTTCGGAAACGCGCCCTCGACGGGCGGCACCACGTCGGTCCGCTTGTAGACATAGTTCCCGTAGCGCGAGTAGCGCAGGTCGTTCGAGCGGCCGACCGCGGCGACCCCGCTCGCATAGGAAAAGGGCAGACCGTTCTTCCACGCGAAATAGGCGCGAAGCGCATAAGGAAGATCCGCGCAGTCGGCATAGAAGAACATGCCCTTCGGGTCGCTCGCCCTGTAGATGTTCCATTCGCCCTTCAGGCATTCGTCGAAGGTGCGGCAATTGCTCTCGCCGATCGCCGTCACGAATTCGCCGAAGGCGCGCTCGTCCGTCTCCTTCCACTCCGTCTTGGTGATCCGCCAGCGGAACCCGTCCGGCGTCTGATAATGCTGCGGGTCGATCGTCTCGCCGCCGCTCGCCACCGGCGCCATTGTGGCGGCGGCGGGGTCCGGCGTGTCCGCCAGCACCGGCCCGCAGGCACAAGCCATCCCGAGCGCGAAAACCGCACCCGGCCATGTTCTCAAGCGCACCATGTGGAAAGCCCCTCACCGGCGAAGCAGCAGTACCCGCGACCGGATTTAACCATAGGCACACGGTTCCTGTCCGCTGCCCCCGCGCCATGTCTTTAATTTTCATATTGACTTAATTAAGTAAAAATAGAAAATAAGGCACATGGAAAGCTTCACCGCCCTCGCCGACCCCACCCTCCGCCAGATCGGCGAAATGCCCGCCCACGGCGCGCTTGCCGCCGGCCACGACCGTGCGCCCGGCTGCCGCGATGCGGGCGACGAGCGCCCGCAGCGCGGCAGCCGGGCGCAAGGGAGTGGCTGTCTCGTACACACATCTCCGAGCCCACGAGACAGGCAGGAACCTCGGCCGCCGTATGCCGACTAGACAAAAA
>CAJXOU010000071.1 GCA_913057645.1 uncultured Rhodobiaceae bacterium
CATGGGCTAGGACGTGTGTATAAAGTACAGTGATCAAGCACGAGTTGCGCTTCGCCGTCCAACCCTTCGCGCATATAGAGGGCAGACTGGTTCTGAAGCCCATCGTTGCGCGTATAGAAGTAGCGATTGCCGCGCTTTTCGGGGCAACCTCCCCGGAGGCCGGGGGAGTCGACCTGAGCGCTCGACATGGTAACAATGGGGCAGGCGGCCGGATATCGAAGAGCCGCGACCAGAGGGATCAAGAGCGGGGCCCCGGCCTCGGGGGAGCGTCAGGTGACAGTTTTCGGGTATGTGTGCCGCCCGCGCGGCAAGGCGGGATCGTCCGTCGTTTTCGTCACATGGGCGCTGGGTGCCGCCCTCGCCGCCGCGCCGGCGGCGCTGGCGCAGGAGGCGGAAGAGAAGGCCTGGCTGCTCGACGAGATCACCGTCACGACCACCGGTCTCGGCACGCCACGCGCGACCCATATCGGCAATATCTCGAAAATTCCGGAAGCCGAAGTCGAATTCGTGAAGCCGGTGCAGCCATCCGAAGTGCTGAACCGCGTGCCCGGCGTCGGCATCCAGCAGGGCAGCGGCGCCGAGCACCTGACCGCCATCCGTTCGCCGGTGCTGACGGGCGGCGCGGGCGCGGGCTCCTTCCTCTATCTCGAGGACGGCGTGCCGATGCGCGCGGCGGGCTTCGCCAACGTCAACGCACTGATGGAAGCGATGGACGAGGTCTCGGGCGGCATCGAAGTCGTGCGCGGACCCGGCGGCGCGCGCTATGGCTCGAACGCCGAACATGGCCTCATCAATTTCCTGAGCCGGCCACCCGCCCCGGACGAGGACGGCGAACTGACCGCCTGGGGCGGCCCGCACGACCTTTTCGAGGTGACGGGCACCGCGAGCAAGACGCTCGCCGGCGACGGTGCGGCAAGCCATGGCTTCCGCGGCAGCTTTTCGGTTCTGAACGATGGCGGCTTTCGCGCCGATTCCGGCCTCGAACAGCAGAAGGCGCGTTTCCGCTACGATTACGACGCGCCGGATACCCGCATCGAGGCGACGCTGACCGCCGTGAACACCAATCAGGAAACGGCGGGCTATGTCGTCGGTCCCGACGCCTACAAGGACCCGGCGCTCTACAAGACGAACCCGAACCCGGAAGCCTATCGCGACGCATGGGCGCTGCGCACGGCCGTGCGCATCGAGCGCGACCTCGACGACGACCTGATGCTGGTGCTGACGCCCTATGCACGCTCGAACCGCATGAACTTTCTCATGCATTTCCTCCCCGGACAGCCGGTGGAGGAAAACGCGCACTGGAGCGGCGGGCTTCTTTCGAGCCTCGTCGCGCGCCTCGACGGCGGCCACAGTCTGATCTTCGGTTTCGATACCGAATACACGGACGGATCGCTGTCGGAAATCCAGTACAACGCCGCCCCGCCCTTCCCCGCGCCGCCGAACAACTCGCCGCAGGGCGTCCACTACGACTACACGGTGAAGGCGCTGGTGCTCGCGCCCTACATACACAGCGAATGGCAACTGACGCCGAAGACGCTTCTCTCGGCCGGCCTGCGCTTCGAATACACGCGCTACGACTACGAGAACGACGCGCCGAACGGCATTTTCGGCCGCTATCTGCGCATCCCGAGCCGTGTCGACGAATTCGCCGACGTGACGCCGAAGATCGGCCTGCTGCACGAGTTCAATGAAAACATCACGGGCTACGTGAACCTTGCGCGCGGCGCCCGCGCACCGCAGACGACCGACCTCTACCGTCTGCAGCGCCTTCAGGTTCCGGGCGAAGCCAAGTCAGAGGAGCTCGACAGCATCGAGGTCGGCGCCCGCGGCAACTGGGCGAACATCTCCTACGAAACCAGCCTCTTCTACATGGAGAAGCGAAACTATTATTTCCGCGACGCGAACGGCTTCAACGTATCGGATGGCAAGACGGACCATGCGGGCATCGAACTCGAACTCGCCGCGCCTCTGCCTTTCGGTTTCGACATCGCCGCCGCCGGCACCTATGCCCGGCACACCTACGCCTTCACCAACATCACGGCGACCGAGGTCATTCTCGACGGCAATGATGTCGACACCGCGCCGAGAACGCTCGCCAATGTCCGCCTCGGTTACGACTTCGACGGCGGCGATGGGCGCGCGGAATTCGAATGGGTCCATGTCGGCGACTACTGGATGGATGCGAGCAACACCGCCGAATATGACGGTCATGACATCTTCAATCTGCGCCTCGACTACGACGTCACGGAGAACCTTGCCCTCTTCGGCAAGCTCACCAATATCTTCGATACGCGCTATGCCGACCGCGCCGACTTCGCTTTCGGCAACGAACGCTACTTTCCGGGCGAGGACCGCGGCCTCATTCTGGGCGCAACCTTGCGCTACTGACCTGGCCCGGACCGCCAATCCCGGCGGGGCAAGCCGCGACCGGCGAAGCGGCTTCGGCTAGTCTGGAGACCTATGGAAACGGGATTCTGGGATATCTGGCCCTTCGTGCTCGCGCTCGTCCAGTTCGGGGGCATGGGCGGCGCGGCCATCCACGTGATTCTGACCAAGACGGATGAGCGCGCGGCGGCTGGCTGGGTCGGCTTCGTCCTGCTCGTGCCCTTCGTGGGCTGGATCGTCTACCTCCTCTTCGGCGTGAACCGCATCCAGCGCCGCGCCCGCGAGCTGCGCGGCCAGAAACACGACATGCTGCTTCTCGCGCCGCTCCCCGAGCGCAGCGAAGCGCGGGCCGGCGAAGGCGTGGTGCGCCTCCTCGAACTGGAAGGCCTCGCCCGCTTCGGCCAGAAGATTCTTCCCGAGAGTTTCGAGCAGGGAAACGCGATCGGCGTTCTGCTGAACGGCGACGAAGCCTATCCCGCCATGATCGAGGCCATCGAACGCGCAACGCGCTCCATTGCGATCTCGACCTACATCTTCAACAACGATGCGGCGGGCCGGCGCTTCGTCGACGCCCTGTCGGACGCGATGGAACGCGGCGTGCGCGTGCGTCTTCTCATCGACGGCGTCGGTTCCTGGTATTCGCATCCCTCGCTGATACCGCTGCTCGAGGAACGCGGCATCAACTATGCGCGCTTCCTGCATTCCTTCATGCCCTGGCAGATGCCTTACCTGAACATGCGCAACCACCAGAAGATCTTCGTGGTGGACGGACGCCACGGCTTCACGGGCGGCATGAACATCGCGGAGGGAAACGTCAACGACGCCGGACCGCGCAAGCCCATCAAGGATTGTCATTTCCGCGTCGAGGGCCCCGTCGTTTCCCATCTCATGCACACATTCGCCCACGAGTGGAACTTCACCACCGGCGAACTGCTGGAAGGACCCGACTGGTTTCCGGAAATCGAATCCGCGGGCGACGTCGTGGCGCGCGGCCTTCCCGCCGGACCCGACATGGGGCTCAACCCGATCCGCTGGACGCTGCTCGGCGCGCTTGCCGAAGCGCAGCACAATGTGCGCATCGTCACGCCCTACTTCATTCCCGATGCGACGCTCCGCACCAATGTCTCGCTTGCGGCAATGCGCGGCGTGATCGTCGACATCGTGCTGCCGGAAACGAACAATCTGCCCTTCTGCGACTGGGCGGCAACCCCGCAGCTCGAATGGCTCGCCCGCGCGGGCTGCCGCATCTGGAAGACGAAGGGCCCGTTCGATCACTCGAAGATGATGACGGTCGACGGCATGTGGGCGATGGTGGGTTCGGCCAACTGGGACGACCGGAGCCTCCGCCTCAACTTCGAGTTCAACCTGGAATGCTACGGCGCGACCTTCGCCGGCGAACTCGACGCACTGATCGAGCGAAAGATTTCAACCGCGCGACCGCTCTCCTATGAGGAACTGTCGGGCAGAAGCATGCCCGTCCGCATCCGGGATTCGCTCTTCCGCCTCGCCTCGCCCTATCTTTAGGCGCTTTGTGCCTGCACGGTCTGGCTGTTCAGTTCCTCGACCGACATGCGTTCAACGCCGCCCGGGTGCGACACTGCAGGCATCGCCATCTCATTCGAAACATAGCGAATGGCGGCCGCTCTGCAGAGCGTCAGCGCACGCGGCTCCGACATGTTGATTGCATAAGTCCTGAGTCCCTTCTCCGATGCGACGGCCGCGATACGGCGCAGGGCATGGAAGCGACTTTCCTCGTCACCGAGCCGCCGGTCAGCGAGATCGATCCCGAGCGCTCCGGCGCCGCGCTGCCGGGTTGCGGAGAAGTCGATCCCCTGCAGATCGGCAGCGGCGGGAAGCGCTTCTCCCGGAAAACGCAGAAAGATTCCTCGGCTATAGGGCTTGAGTTGCTCAACCCAGGCAGGCAACCGGCCGGTTTTCCAGTTCGGGCCAAGAACGATCTCGACAAAGATTCTGCGCCGCTGTTCGATGGGCAACTGCGAGATCAGCTCGACGTAGGAACGGCGCGACGCGAGGTTTTCGAGCGTCGTCTGATGAACCGTAACGACAAGCACCGAAGGGCCTGCCTCACCCTCCTCCTCAGCGAGCGTCTGAACGAGATGACGCATCGCCAGCCTGTCGGCGATGATGAAGACCTCGTCGTCCTCCTCCATTTCCCTGAGCTGAGCCGGATCGTAGGACATGCCGCCAATCCTGAAACGGAGGCGGCAGAGAAAGATGCCCTTCACGCCCGCCGTGATATCAAGCAGCGGCAGATAGTCGATGCCGAAATCGATCTTGTGCTCCGGCAGGCTGAGCCACTGGACGTCGCCTTCGTGGCCCGCATCAACCCCAGCGCCTCCGCTTCCAGCGGCTCCATCGGCCGTACGCAGCGTCGCCAGTTGCGCCTCTGTCCTTTCGATCAGCGCGGAAAGCCGCGAAAGCGCACTTGCAGGCGGTTCTATCGGCGCCCACTGCGTGCCGCCAGCAGACGCGTCCTCCCGGTTCGTGACGACCGGCCTCGATGCATAAAGGCTGCGCTCCAGCGCCCGGAGCTTGGAAACCAGCGTCTCCAGCTGCTGCACGAGCTTCGGCGAATTGCCTTCGCTGGCCTTGGCGACGATCGCATCGAACTTTCGCTCGACATGAATCAGGACAGAATCGACGGATCCGGATTGCGCCTGCTCGGCTGGTCGCTCCGCGACGCGCTGCATGACATGGGCCTTGATCGCCTCGACGGGCGATGCCGCATCCTCCAACTCGTCGAGCGCTATTTCAAACACTTCGGAATGAACCGCCAGTTGCTGGCCGTCGGTTTCCTCCTCCGTCGACAAGTCCGCGAGCGCCTGACCGAAAAGATAGGTCATGATCTCTTCGGCGACCTTGCCGCACTCGCTCTCCGCCTCTTCCTTCGAAAGATCGGCAAAAACGATCGCGAACACGCCCTCGCCACAGCGAAAGAAGGTGCTGTTGCCCCGGAGCCGCCGTGACAGAAGATTCTCGACCAGCAGATGAACATGCCGGGAAACGAGCGGCCACTTCTCTCCGACGCGCTCCCGCGCCTCGGCCAGATCGAGCACAACCAGTTCCCCGACAAGGGCAGTCTCGCCGGGCCTGCGATGGCGGATCATGTCGGCAATGAACGTATCGGCCGGAATTCCGGCCTTGTTCTCATGCCGCCGCCCGATCCCCATCCAGTCGAGTACCTTTCGCCACACGCGAATGACTCTCCTTTCGGTGCTGCCACTGCCCCCCGTATCAAATAAAATGAGCCGGAAGGTGCCGGGATACAAACCGTCATTTAATGAAAAACCGCAGTCTCGCCCGGCTTGTCTGCGTCCTTTTGCGGGCTATTCTTGTTACCGAACGAGGCGATAATCGAAACCCGCAGGCGCCCTTGTTCCGGAGACATGCGACATGGCTGAAAAAAAGACTCAGGACAGCTCAACCATCGAGGAGCTTCAGGCCCAGATCGAGGCGCTCCAGCAGGCGCTCGAAGAGGCCCGCACGGCAATGCCCGAGGAGGCCGACGGCATCCTTGCCGACGCCGAGGCGATCCGCGAGCGGGTACAGGATGGGCTGCAGGACGTCCAGCAGCAGATCGATGCGCATCCCGTGCCAAGCGCGCTCGTCGCCTTCGGGCTCGGTTTCCTCATCGGCCGATTGCTGACCAGATAGGAGCGCGCCGGTGATCGATCCCACACCCCATGTCCGCAAGCTCGCCGAAGCGGAGCTCTACCGTGCGGAACTCGAGGCGCGCCGCCTTGCCCGGCGCCTCTCGCTCGTCGGCATTGCGGTCTTCATCGCGCTCTTCGCCGTCACCATGCTCATCATCGCGGGCTTCCTCTATCTCTCGGAGCTCTACGGCTATCCGCTCGGCGCCCTCATCACGGGCGGCGTGCTGACGCTTCTCGCCTTTATTGCGCTTCTCCTGGCAGCGAAAGCGCCGGGCCGCGCCGACAAGCTCGAACTCGAACTGGCCAACCAGGCAATCGCGTCCGCCCGCGCGGAGGTGAAGCGGGACTTCGACCTGGTCGAGAAAACGCTGAACGATCTGACGCTTGGCGTCCTCGGCCTCGTCAAGGGCGGCTCGGGAAGCCTGCCCCTCATCACCATCATCGTCGGCGCATTGGCTGCCATGAGCCCCGGCCTTCGCAAGTTCATCATGCCCTTCCTGAGGAAGGAATGATGCGCACGCTGCTGGTAGCCGCGACGATCCTCCTTTCGGCCTGCGCGCAGCAGAGCCTGCCGCAGCCCGACGTCACCATGCGCGAACCGGACACGCTGATCGACGCCCCCTTCGACGACGGCGGCACGGCATGGCGATCGGAACCGGCTCCGGCACGGAATGGGCGGTGGCGGCCGGCGTCGCCGCGGGCTACGCGATGGGTGGCTCGCAGGGCCCGACGCTCACCGGCATGGCCGCACAGGCGCGCCGCAAGGCGCTGGCTGAAATGATGACGGTGCCGCTGCGTGAGCAGGTGACCTGGTTCACCGCTGAGGACAAGGCGAGCGGCAAGCTGACGCCGACCCGCGAGTTCACCGACGACAGGGGCCGCACCTGCCGCGACTTCGTGGAATGGCGCACCGTCCGCGCGATGAACGGCCACGCCTCCGGCATCGCCTGCCTGTAACTCAGTCAGCCCTTTCGACGACGAGCGCGGATCCGTCCACGCCTGTGACCTTCACCCGCGCTCCCGCTTCCGCGTCCGGCCCCTGCGCGATCCAGAGGCTGTCTCCGACACGGACCTTGCCGCTACCGTTCCTGATTTCCTGCTCCACGAAGAAGACGCGGCCGATGTAGGAAACGCCGCGCTGGTTGAGCGTCGGATGATCGCTTTCGATCGGATGTCTCGTGAGAAACTGCCGCGACGCCCAGACGAGCGCCACCGACAGCACCGCAAAGATGGCGAGCTGTCCCGCCAGCGGAATGTCGAAAAGGAGCAGCAACCCGCCGACGATCGCGGCCGCGATGGCGAGCCAGATTGCAAGCACCCCCGGAACGACGAGCTCGACGATCGCAAGCAGCGCCGCGACGATGAACCATATCCAGCGGCCGAGCAGGTCCAGAAAGGAAACATCGCTTTCCATGGTCTATTCGCCTCCTGCCCGCGGCACCGACCCGGAAGGAGCGCGGCGCGGCGCGCCGCCCGGCCCACCTCCGCCGAGCGCCTCTTTCGCGATTTCGCCGATGCCGCCGATCGCGCCGATCACGCTTGCCGCCTCGAGCGGCATCAGCACGAGCTTCTGGTTCGGGGAAGTGGCGATATCCTTGAGCGCCTCGATATACTTGCCCGCCACGAAGTAGTTGATCGCCTGCACGTCGCCCGCCGCAATCGCCTCGCTCACCACCTGCGTCGCCTTCGCCTCGGCTTCGGCCTCGCGCTCGCGGGCCTCGGCATCGCGGAACGCCGCTTCGCGCCGGCCCTCCGCTTCGAGGATCGCCGCCTGTTTTTCACCTTCCGCGGCAAGGATCGATGCCTGACGCTTGCCCTCCGCCTCGAGAATGGCGGCACGCTTGTCACGCTCGGCTTTCATCTGCCGTGCCATGCTGTCAACGATGTCGCGCGGCGGCGCGATGTCCTTGATCTCGATGCGCGTCACCTTGACGCCCCAGGGATGCGTTGCCTCGTCGACCACGGTGAGCAGGCGCGCATTGATGGCGTCGCGCTGCGACAACAGCTCGTCGAGGTCCATGCCGCCCATCACCGTTCGTATATTCGTCATGGTGAGGTTCAGGATCGCGTTTTCGAGGAAGTTCACCTCATAGGACGCCTTAGGTGCGTCGAGCACCTGGAAGAAGACGACGCCGTCGACGGTCACCATCGCATTGTCGCGCGTGATGACCTCCTGGCTCGGCACGTCGACCACGGTCTCCATCATGTTCATCTTGGTGCCGACGCGGTCGACAAAGGGAATGATGAGACCGAGGCCCGGCGTCAGGCTGTGCGTGTAACGTCCGAAGCGCTCGACCGTATAGACATAGCCCTGCGGAACGACCTTGACCGCGCGCAGAAGAAAGACGAATGCAAGCAGAAGTCCAACAAGTACGAAGATCAATCCGCCGTCCATGACCGGCTTCCTCCCCCAGTTTGGCGCCATCGACGGGAGGCGCCCGAAATCGCGACCGTCAGGCTGCGAACGATTCCTTCACTTTAGCCCATATTGTCTTCGCGCCACCTGTTATTTGGATGACACTCCCCCCTCGCGCCGAAGCAGTATAGGATGCCGCGCGTCCCCGAATTCGATGCCGCGCGGAGATCTGCCACATGAAACTCTACTACTCGCACACCTCGCCTTTTGCGCGGAAGGTACGCGCCCTTGTCCGCGAGAAGGGCGCGCTTGCCCGCGTGACGGAGGAAGCGATCGCGGCGATGGAAGATCCGGCAGCGCTTCACGAGGCAAACCCGCTCGGCAAGATTCCCGCCCTCGTCCTTAACGACGGCTCGTCATATTTCGACAGCCCGCTCATCTGCGAATATCTCGACGTGACGCTCGAAGGTCCATCGATGATCCCCGCCTCTCACGTCGAGCGCTTCCGTGTGCTGCGCCATCAGGCGCTGGCCGACGGCATCATGGACGCCGCGGTCTCGCTCACTTTCGAACGCGCGCGGCCGGAAGAGCAACGCTCCGAAATGTGGATGGGCCGGTGGCAGCGCGCCATCGAACGCAGCCTCGCCCTGCTCGAAGACGAAGTCGTCTCGCTCGACGGGGCGGTCGATCTCGGTGTGATTTCGGTGGGCGCGGCGCTGGGCTATCTCGACTTCCGCCACGCCTCGCTCAAATGGCAGGACAGAGAGACCGAACTCGCCGGCTGGTGGCGGGACATTGCGAAGCGTCCGTCCTTCGCCGACACCGCACCACCCGCCTGAGCGATCAGCGCCAGGGTTCGACCAGAATTTTCGCGTGCTTTTCCGGATTGCCGAGTTCCGCGAAGGCTTCCTTGACGCCCTCGACGCCGACCTTGCCGGTGACGAGCGGCGAACCGTCGATCTTGCCTTCGGCGAGATGCTGCAGGGTGAGCGCGAATTCCTCCGGCGTGTAGCCGAGCACGAACTGCACGTTCAGTTCCTTGTTGATGCCGAAGAAGGGTTCGAAGCGGTCCTGCTCCATGCAGACGCCGACGACGACCACGCGCGCGAAGTGCGGCGCGCCTTCGAAGATCTGCTGGATGATGCCCGGCACGCCGACGCATTCGAAGATGACGCCGGGGCGCATCTTCGGCCCCATGCCGAGCAGCGTCATGATGTTTTCCGGGTCGTAGCCCTCCGGCGTCGCTTCCTTCGTCCAGCGCGCGTAGGGCGCATCGGCCTTCGGATCGAGCACGATGTCGGCGCCCATCTGCTCGGCGAGCTTGCGCCGCGCGGGGCTGAAATCGGCTGCGATGATCGGATGCACGCCCTTGATCTTGAGACCCGCGATGACGGCGAGGCCCACCGGCCCGCACCCGATCACCAGCGGAATGTCGTCCTTCGTCAGGTTCGCCTTCTCGACGGCATGCCAGCCGACCGCCATCGGCTCGGTCAGCGCCGCCTGTTCCGTCGGCAGCCCGTTCGGCACTTCGAGCAGCATCAGCTCGTTCAGCACCATCTGCTCGGCGAAACCGCCGGGCTTGGTGTTGGAATAGCCGACGGGATCCATCTTCGCCTTCTCGCCATTCATCGTGATGGCGATCGGCATGGAGCAGACGCGCGTACCCGGTTTCAGCTTCTTCTCCGTGCCCGGCCCATGGTCGAGCACCTCGGCGCAGAACTCGTGCCCGAACACGATGTCTTTCTTCGTATCCATGCCGAAAGTCGAGCCGGAGCGCTTGGCCTGCTCCACCATCTTGTCGGCATGGTGGAAGGCATGGAGGTCCGAGCCGCAAATGCCGCAGGCCAGCGTCTTCACCAGCACCTGCCCCGCCTCGGGCGTCGGTTCGGGCATCTCGTCGGCGACGAGATCGCCGTTGCGGAAAATGGCTGCGCGCATGGGGACGGTCCTCCGGATGTTCTGTTTTGCCGGTATGCAAGCAGGCGGACGCCCGCCGCGCAAGCTAATTTATAGACTGCGGTCTAGTAATTTCGCGGCTGCCGCAGCGGCGCGCAGGCGCCGCCGTTCCGCGAACGCATTCGCGGAGACGATGATGAGAATCGGCAGGGCAAGAAACAGCGTCACGCTGTTCGCGCCGATTAGCGCATAGTCCCCGAGATGGAGCCCGTGCAGCAGCCAGAAGACAATCCCCGCCGTCATGCAGGCATACATGGCGAGCGACAGGCCCGACGTATCGCGTGTCCTGATCGTCTTTATCGCCTGCGGCAGGAAGGCGAAGGTCGTGAGGAAGGCGGCGATGTAACCGATATTGTCCATGGAAAGCACCGGGCGAGCGGAAAGCGATGCCGCGCATATGATGCCCGGCCGCGATACTTGGCAAGAGCGAGGTTCGGCACGGACAGCTAGATCAGTCCGCCGCCGCCCAGCCCTGCATCGCTGCCGCCTCGTGACGCACGCGCTCCGGCGAGCCCAGCAGCTGCCGGTCGAGCCCGATCCGCTTGAACCAGTAGTGAAGCCCGAGCAGGTCGGTGAAGCCCATGCCGCCATGAACCTCCGTCGCGGTTCGCGCGACGAAGCGGCCGGTTTCCGCCGTATGCGCCTTCGCATGCGCCGCCATCAGGCTCGCTTCCTCTGGCATCGCATCGAAGGCATGCGCCGCATACCAGACGAGCGAACGGCAGGGTTCGAGCTCCGCCGCCATCTCCGCGCAGAGATGCTTCACCGCCTGGAACGAGGCAATGACGCGGCCGAACTGCTTGCGCTCGCCCGCATACTCGACCGCCTTGTCGATCATCGCCCAGCCGGCGCCCAGCGTGTCGGCAGCGAGCATCACCCGGCCCGCATCGACGACTCGGCGTCGTGTTGCGTCGGAATCGCCTGTCGAAAGCGCTTCCGCGTCCACATTGTCGAACTGCAATTCCGTCAGCGTCCGCGTGAGATCGATCGAGGTGAGCGCCACTTTCGTGAGTCCCCTGGTGTCGCCTCTCACGAGGTACAGTCCGCCCGCCTTGTCGGCCACGACGATGACATCCGCCTTCGCCGCATCGAGCGCGAATAGCGACTTGCCGCTGAGCTTGCCCCCCGACGCCGTCACGCCAGCACCTTCACGTGCACCGGACGCGGCTTCGGCAATCGCGACACCGGCAATCGCCTCACCGCTCGCGAGCTTCGGCAGCCACGCCTCCTGCTGCGCCTTGGAGCCCGCGCCCGCTATCGCGATGGGTGCCATGACGGCCGTCGCGATGAAAGGCACCGGCGCGACGTAGCGCCCGAGCATTTCCGCCACCAGCGCCGCATCGAGCAGCGCCATGCCCATGCCGCCATGTTCCTCCGGCACCAGCATCCCCGGCACGCCGAGATCCTTCAGCGCCGCCCAGACATCTTCGGCAAAATCTTCCCGCGCTTCGGCGGCTTTCCGCACGCGCTCCAGCGGCGAGACTTTCTCGAGCGTACCGCGAATGCTTTCCTGAAGCAGCTTCTGGTCTTCCGACAATCCGAATTCCATGTGTCCGCTCCCTATGCCTTGGCCGGTTTCGGTTCGCGCGGCATGCCGAGCCCGCGTTCCGAAATGATGTTCTTCTGGATCTGCGCCGTGCCGCCGCCGATGATGAGACCGAGGTCGAACATGTAGCGATGCTGCCAGCTGCCATGCGCCCTGAGATGCGGGCTGTCGCCGTAGAGCACGCCGATTTCGCCCAGCGCGTCGATCGCGAGCGCCGCAAGCTGGTGATTGAGCTCGCAGCCCTGCAGCTTCACGATCAGCCGCGCGATGCCGGGATCCTCGCCTTTCGAGGCGGCGGTGAGAAGCCGGAGCCCGTGGAACTGCATCGCGAAGACCCGCGCCTGCAACTGCATCAGCCGGTCGCGATAGACCGGATGGTCGATCAGCCGCGTCCCGTCCACCGTCTCCTCATGCATCAGGTCGACGATTTCCTTCAGTCGCGTGCCGGCCTGGTTCGGATCGCCGAGCATGCCGCGCTCGTGCTTCAGCGTCGCATTGGCGACGAACCAGCCCTGGCCGCGTCCTGCCACGATATCCTTCTGCGGCACGCGCACATCGGTGAAGAAGACCTCGTTGAATTCCGCGTGGCCCGTCATGGTCGTCAGTGGACGCACTTCGATCCCCGGCGTCTTCATCGAGAAGATGAGGTAGGAAATCCCCTCATGCTTCTTCGCCTCGGGTTCGGTGCGCACGAGGCAGAAGATCATGTCAGCGGCATGCGCCGTCGAGGTCCATATCTTCTGGCCGTTGATGATGAAATCGTCGCCGTCTTCCCTCGCCTTCGTCTGCAGCGAGGCGAGGTCCGATCCCGAGCCCGGCTCCGAATAGCCCTGGCACCAGACGACCTCGCCCTTCAGCGTCGGCTCGATCCACTTCTTCTTCTGCTCTTCCGTGCCGAGTTCCAGCAGCGTCGGCACCAGCATCGAGATGCCCTGGTTCGCAAGCCCCATCGGCAGCTTCGCGGCCGTGAATTCCTCCGCGATGATACGGGACTTCAGAATGTCGGGTTCCGCGCCGTAGCCGCCATATTCCTTCGGGATCGTCCGCGCGGTAAGCCCGTGCTCGATCAGCAGCTTCTGCCAGGCGATCGATTCCTCGGAAGGCCGCGAGACGCCGAAACGCTTTGGCGCCTTGTCCCTGTTCTTTGCAATGAAGTCGCGCACTTGCGTGCGGAAAGCCTCGTAATCGGGCCCGTAGGCGAGATCCATATGACATCTCCCGGCGGCGCGGCGTCGTGGCGCCGCGCCCTGTTCTGGTCTGCTGGCCGGAAGTTTAGCCTCCCTAACGTTCTCGTGAAAGGGCGGCCCGCTTGCGGAGAAAATTCGCACGGTGACGCAGCGTCGAACGGACGGAAGAAGAAGGGATCAGGCGACTGTGCCCCGGGGACCGCTTGCTTCCAGGGGCGCTTTCGTAAATTCCGCCGAGCCCTCGATCATGGGACCGCGTCGCCCGCCCGCGGGCGAGTTGCGCAGGAACACCTCGAATTCCGCCGCCGGCATCGGACGGCCGACGAAGAAGCCCTGCACCTCGTCGCAGCCGAGCTGCTGAAGCATGTCGTACTGGTCCGCCGTCTCCACGCCTTCGGCGACGACCCTCACGCCGAGTGCATGCGCGAGGTCGATAATGACTTTCGGGATCACATGTCCGTCGCGAAGGTCGGCGACATCCTGAACGAAACTGCGGTCGATCTTGAGCCGCTTCACGGGGAAACGCTTGAGATAGGCAAGCGAGGAATAGCCCGTACCGAAATCGTCGATACCGATGCCGACGCCGAGGCTCCGGAGCCGCCTCAGCGTACCGATCACGACATCGACATCCTGCATCACCATGCTCTCGGTGACTTCGAGCTCGAGATACTGCGGCGAAAGCCCGCGGCGGATCAGCGTGTTCGCGATGGTGTCGGTCAGGTCGGTGCGGCGCAGGTCGATGGCGGAGACGTTCACTGCGACGCCGATCTTGAGAAGGCCCTGGTCCTGCCACTCGCGGTTCTGGCGGCAGGCCTCGTCCAGCACCCATTTCGTGAGCGGCACGACAAGGCCGCTGCGCTCCGCAACGGGGATGAAGACCGAAGGAGGAATGAAGCCGCGATCCTCGTGCCGCCAGCGGATCAGCGCTTCCGCGCCGATCACGCGGCCGGTCGCGATGTCGACCTTCGGCTGATAGAAAAGCGTGAGTTGATCCTTCGCCAGCGCAACGCGCAGGTCGCGTTCGATCGTGTTGCGTTCGATGGCGCGCAGGTGAAGCTCGTGACGATAGAGAACGCAGGCTCCCGAGCCCTCCTGCTTTGCGCGGGAAAGCGCGAGATCGGCATTCTTCACCAGCACATCGGCATCGCGCCCGTCCTGGGGAAAGAGCGTCAGGCCGACGCAGGATGCCTGCTGCAGCTCCTGCGCGCCAAGCCGGAACGGTGCGCCCACCGCCCGCACAAGGCGGCTCGCCAGCTGCAGGGCGTCGTCGGCGCTCTTCACGCCGGGCATGATGATGCCGAATTCGTCGCCGCCGATCCGCGCCACCGTATCGCCATCCCGCGCGCAGCCGCGCAGGATCTCCGCGGTTCGCTGCAGCACCAGGTCGCCCGCATCGTGACCAAGCGTGTCGTTCACATCCTTGAAGTTGTCTAGGTTGAGGATCATCACGCCGACCATGCTGCCATGCCGCTCACCGGCGACGAGCTGCTCTCCGAGGCACCGCTTGAAATGCGTGCGATTGCCGAGCCCGGTCAGCCCGTCGGTCGCGGCGAGCGTTGCAAGCCGCACTTCTCCCGCATGCCGCGCCTGAAAGGAGTCCGAAAGAACGCGCGCCACGACACCGATCTCGTTGTCCGGCCCCGCCGGCCGTGCCTCGCCCTTTCCGCCGCTTGCCGCGTAATCGCGCAAGGCCTCGATCGGCGTCACGATCACGCGGTGAATGAGAAGCGAAACACTCAGCACCGCGACGATCACCGCGATGACCAGCCACATCATCATGTTCCAGGAATCGACCAGGATCTCCGACGCAATCTTGTCGGCGTCGACCCGCACCAGCACGGTCGCACGCTCGCCCGTCCGCGGAAAATCGAGATCAAGCGCATAATCGCCCGGGTGGCGCCCCGCATCCGCAAGCTGCGCTTGCAGGGCGACGCGGCGAACGGTGCCCGTCTTTCCGCCTTCACCGAAGGCAAGCCGCTTCATCAGCCAGCCCGCATGGGACGCGACGACGATGCGTCCGTCCACCCCGGCAAGGGCCGCGCCCTTCATGCCCGGTGCGCCGGCGACCGCGTCGATCACCGGCGCGATGTCGGCTGGTGTCTTCGCGTTCTGCGCGGCATAGACGATGGCGTCGCCGACGCCAGATGCGCGCGCGTCCGTCTTGACGCCGAGAGTATGTTTGAAATCGTAGACGACGAAGCCCGCACTCACCGCGATCAGAACGGCGCCGACAAGAGTCATCAGGGCGACGACCTTGGCGCGAACCGAAACGAAGCGGTTTGAAATGGCAGACCGCACGCCGTTCAGTGCGGCGCGCGCACGCATGCGCAACGGCGAACCGTTCGCCGCCGCATCGTCACCGGAAACGGGAGATGTCTTCTCACCCGTCACCTCGCCTGCAGCCTCTTCCGACACGTCTGCCCTTCCACGTCGCGAAACCGGAAATTTGGTTTCGTCGCCTGAAGAGCTTTATAGGGAAAAGGAAGCTAAAATTGAGTTACACCGGCGGCAATACAGAGCCCGTTTTGTCCCGGAACGGGACAATAGTCACGGCGCTGGCAGGCGCCGCAGGACGGGCCGCAAGGCGCAGCCCTTTCCGCCAGAGCTTCGCCGCTTCGAGATGGATGCCGGCCACCACTTTCAGCGTCATCAGCGGATGCTTCAGAAAGGCCACCAGAAGGTCCCGGTCGCCAAATCCCCGCGCCGCGCCTGCGAAGGAAGCGGTCAGCAACGCGCCTTCGCTGTCGCTTTCGCGAATGGTGAGTGCGAAGCGGCTGCCCGGCCGCGCAACCTTGAAATGATAGCGTCCGCTGACCGGAATGAAGGGGGAGACGTAGAACGCCTTGTCGCAGGCCTGCTCGACCGTCTGCGCCTCGCCATCGGCAACCGGAATGAGATAGCTGTGCCGGTCGCCGAAAGTATTGTTCACCTCGTAGAGCATCGCAGCGAGGCTGCCATCCGCCCGGTGACAGAAATAGATCGTCAGCGGGTTGAAGACATAGCCGAGCACGCGCGGAAAAGTGAGCACGAGAATGCGCCCGCCCCGGGTGTCGATACCCGCCCGCGCGAGTTGCGCTTCAACCCACATGCGCAGCGGCTTTCCCGAGCCGTCGCCGTGGTCGCGGTCGTGAAAGCTGAACAACGAAAATCTGTTATGCGCGAAAAACTGCGAACGCCGCGCAAGCGAGGGCAGCTCGTCGAGATCGAGCGCCATGTAGAAAACACGATAGGAAAGCGCGTGGACGCTCGGCCGGAGCCGCCGGTGAAACACCTTGCCTTCGTAGAGCCGCGAGTGCGTCTCGTGTTTCAAACCACCTGCTCCCGTACCGCGCTGCCCGGAAGGCTGATCCGGCCCGACTGATTTTCCACCACCCAGGGCCGCCTTACGCCGCCAAGCTGCTCCGCCACGGCAAGCCCGGCCTGCAGTCCGTCCTCGTGGAATCCGGAACCGAAATAGGCGCCGCAGAACCATGTGCGCCGCGTGCCCTGTATCTGCCATAGCTGCCGTTGCGCCACCAGCGCGCCCATGTCGAACACCGGATGGTCATATTCGATCCGCTTGACGACATGATCGCTCTCGGGCTCACGCGAAGGGTTCAGCGTCACGAAGAGCTGCCGTTCCGTCGGCAGCGCCTGCAACCGGTTCATCCAGTAGCTGACGCAGACCGGGCTTCCCGCGCCGCCACCCATATAGTTCCAGCTCGACCAGACGCGCCGCTCATCCGGCATGAAGGCGGGATCGGAATGAAGCCAGGCGATGTTGCGCTGATAGGGCATCGCACCGAGAAGACGGCGTTCCGTCTCGTCCGCGTCGCCGAGCATGCCGAGGGCCTCGTCGCTATGCGCCGCGATCACCACATGATCGAACCTCTCGCATCCGCCTCTGGCGTCGAGCACCAGCACGCCAGTCTCGTCGCGGCGCACCGTCTCTACGCCCGCGCCGAGCCTGATCCGTCCCTCGAGCGCTTCCGTCAGCTTGCGGACATATTCGCGCGATCCGCCCTTGACGGTCCGCCAGGCCGGACGGCCCTTGAGGCGCATCAGACCGTGATTGTCGAAGAAACGCAGAAAGGCAAGCGCCGGAAACTGTTCCACACGCTCGAGCGGCAGCGACCAGATCGCCGCGCACATCGGCAGCAGATGGTCGTCGCGCAGCGCTGCCGAGTACCCCTGCTCGCGCAGGAAAACACCAAGCGGCTTTTCGTCGAGCCCGGTCTGCAGGGCAAGGTCGGGCGCCGCCCGGTAGAGCCGCACGATCTCGCCGATCATCCGCCACAGGCGGAGCGACGCGATATTGCGACGGTCGGCAAAGATGCCGTTGAGCCCGGAGCCCGAATATTCGAAGCGGCGTTTGCACCCGGTTTCGAGCGACGCCGCGAAGGACATGTTGCTCGCCTGCGTCTCGACATCGAGATGCCGGAACAGCGCCGTCAGGTTCGGATAGTTCCGCTCGTTGTAGACGATGAAGCCCGTATCGACCGGCACCGGTCCCTCCGGACAGTCCGCGACAATCGTGTTCGAATGTCCGCCGGGCCGCGTCTCCTTCTCGAACACGGTCACGTGGTGGCGCGAAGAGAGCAGCCACGCAGCCGATAACCCAGATATACCGCTGCCGATAACGGCGATGCGCAGCCTCTCCGTGAAACCTGGCGTTTCGCCGGACAACTCGGCGCGATCGTCGAAAGGAGTCATGAAGGTCCCTTGGATAAAATACTGAAGCGAACGGTACTGCCTACGCGTTTCCCGCCCTCGCGGATCACCTGACGCCGGGGCGGCAGCGCTCGGCGCTTTCGCGAACGCGGCGTTTTCCATAGACTTCGCCCGAGAGGCCACATCAAGTGATCCGTTCTGGGGCGCGGCCCGTAATCCGGGCATGCCGACGAACCACGCGTCACAGATCAGACCGGCCCCCCACGTCCGCCAGCGATGGCGGCCGAACCTGAGAGAGCTAGGCCTGATGAATCGGGATCCGTCGTCCGGCGAGACGCCCCAAGGGGACAAGCAACAGGCTGCGCCGGAGAATCTCGCCGCCGAGATGGCCGAACTCGTTGTGGCGATTGCGGAACATGAAGACAGGACGGCCTTCGCGCGGCTCTTCGGTTATTACGCGCCGCGCGTGAAGTCCTATCTCCGCCGCCTCCGCGTCGACGAGCGTCTCGCCGAGGATATCGCCCAGGAAGTCATGCTGACCGTCTGGCGCAAGGCCGCCCAGTTCGACAGCTCGAAGGCGTCGGCGGGCACGTGGATTTTCACCATCGCGCGTAACCGCTTCATCGACCGCGTTCGCCGCGAAAAGCGGCCGGGCTTCGACGAGACCGACCCGATGCTGCAGCCCGAAGCGCCGCGCCCCGCCGACGAAGCGATGGCGGGTACGGAAATCGGTGCGCGCGTCCATGCCGCGCTCACGGACCTGCCGCCCGATCAGGCGCAGGTTGTTGAACTGTCTTTTCTTGAAGGATTGCCGCATTCGGCAATCGCCGAACGCCTCGGCATTCCGCTCGGCACCGTGAAGTCGCGCCTGCGGCTTGCCTTTGCCCGCCTGCGTCCGGCGCTGGAGGATCTGCGATGAACGCTGCTGCATCACATGGCGCCCCGAGCCGCCCCGTCACGCATCGCATCGGCGATGAATGGCTGATGGCCTATGCCGCGGGCACTCTCTC
>CAJXOU010000072.1 GCA_913057645.1 uncultured Rhodobiaceae bacterium
CTGAAGCCCCCGGGCCTGCCGCTCGTATCGTACTGTTGCGTAAGAAAATCATTGGAAATCAACGGGAGACCGATACATGACGAAATCTTTCTTCACGACTTCGCTGGCAGCTGCGGGTGCGCTTGCGACGGCTTTTGCTGCCACGGCGATCACCACACCGGCCGATGCCGAGGACGGGATGGAGAAATGCTATGGCGTTGCGCTCGCTGGCAAGAACGACTGCGCCGCGGGCCCCGGCACGACCTGTGCCGGCACGTCGACGCTCGACTATCAGGGCAACGCATGGAGCCTCGTCCCGGCGGGCACCTGCACCAGCATCGAGACGCCTCATGGCAATGGCAGCCTCGAAGCGAAGGACACGCAGCTTCCGTCGTAGCTTGCGGCGAGGAGCGGATACAGTGACGCATTCCCAGTCATATCCAGGCGCTTCTTCGTTCGTGGCGAACCCGGTCCCGGCAGATGCCGGGATCGGGCTCAAGCCGCAGCATTACCGCGACATCATCGCGACGCGGCCGCCGCTCGGCTGGTTCGAGGTGCATGCGGAAAACTACATGGGCGCGGGCGGGCCGCCGCATCGCTACCTCGGCGCGATCCGCGAGTTCTATCCGCTGTCGCTGCATGGCGTCGGCCTGTCGCTCGGATCGGCCGGGCCGCTCGACCGCGATCATGTGCTGGCGCTGAAGGACCTCGCCGAGCGCTACGAGCCGGGGCTCATATCCGAACATCTCGCCTGGACGCGGCATGGCGACACGCATTTCAACGATCTCCTGCCCGTACCGCTGACGCGCGAGGCGCTCGACGTCATGGTGGCGCATGTGAGCGAGACACAGGACATTCTCGGACGGCAAATCCTTGTCGAAAATCCGTCCATCTATGTGGATATCGAGGGCGCGGAGATGAGCGAGCCCGCGTTTCTGGTGGCGCTGGCGCGGCGCTCGGGCTGCGGGCTGCTTGCCGACATCAATAATGTGTATGTCTCCTGTTTCAACAGGGGCGAGGATGCCGGCGAATGGCTCGACGCCATTCCCGCGGAACTCGTCGGAGAAGTGCATCTTGCAGGACATGCCGAGGACGAAACCGACGGCGGGACGCTGCTGATCGACGATCATGGCAGTGCGGTGCGCGACGAGGTGTTTGCGCTTTACCGGAGGTTCATCGCGCGGATCGGCGCAAGGCCGACGCTGATCGAGCGGGACAGGAATGTGCCGGAACTTGGCGCGCTGGTTGCGGAAGCGATGCGCGCCCAAGAATGCCTCGACGAAGCGCGCGCCTCCGACCGCGTTCCGGGGAGAGCTCATGGCTGAGGGACTTGCACGCTTTCAGGCGGGGTTTGCCGGTGCGCTCCGCGAGGGGACGCACGAGCCTGCCGGCCTGCGGGCGCTGCCCCGAACGCCGGGCACGGCGAAGCGCTTCGACGTCTACCGCAACAATGTCCATGCGAGCCTGATCGACGCGCTGGCGGCGGCGTTTCCCGTTGTCGAACGGCTTGTCGGCCGGGACTTCTTTCGCGCCGCCGCGCGGGTTCATCTCGAAGAAGGGTTCCCCCGTCGCGGCACCCTGATCGGTTATGGCGAGGGCTTTCCGGATTTTCTGGAACGCTTTCCCCCGGCGCAGGGGCTCGCCTATCTCGGCGACGTGGCGCGGCTCGAACTGCTGTGGCTCGAGGCCTATCACGCGGCGGAAGCGGAGCCTGTCGCTCCATCCTCTTTCGCGGCACATGGCGCGGCCCTCACGACGATGAAGCCGGTGCTGCATCCCTCGTTTCGTCTGTTCTCGTCGCGGTTTCCGGTTGCGGAAATATGGCGAACGAACCGCGAGGACGAGGAGGTGCGCCCGGTCAAATCGAACGGGCGGCGGGACACACTGATGCTGGTGAGACCCGGAGCGGACGTTTTCATCCATGGCCTGCGCCCGGAGCAGTTCGTCTTTCTGAAGGCGCTGAGGGACGGGGCAAGCCTCGGCGAAGCAGCGCTGCATCTCCCCGCGGCGGCGATACGGGACCTGCCGGCGATGCTCGCCGGGTTTGCCGCGCGAGGCGTCTTTGCCGCCTCAGACGGCACGACATTCAACAGGAGGAACGGTGAAGATGGCTGATGCGACGGGGGCGGCGACGCAAATGACGATGCGGGCACATGCATTGATGGCGCGGGTGCCGGACTGGACCTACGCAACCATGATGCGGGTGGCGATCTTTCTTGTCTTCTTCACCTCGGCGCGAACGAAGGTGGAAGGGTTCCTGACGCTCAAGAGCAGCACCTTCTTTCTGTTCGAACATGAGTATGCGCTGCCGCTGATACCGTCCGTCTGGGCGGCCTATCTGGCGACCTATGCCGAGCATCTCTTCGCGATCCTCGTGCTGATCGGGCTCGCGACGAGGCTGAGCGCGCTGGCGCTTCTCGTCATGACGGCCGTGATCCAGATTTTCGTCTATCCGGAAGCCTATACGGTGCATCTCGGCTGGGCGGCGATGCTGCTCTATCTTGTGGCGAGGGGTGGGGGTGCGTTGTCGCTGGACAGGATTGCCGAACGGGCGGTCGCGGGCCGCGCCAATTAATTGCAGCTTCCGCAGCTTTTTACTCCGATATGCAGGATCTCTCTTCGCGAAATCCGCTAGGCTCCCCGAAAGCGTAGCATAGCGGGGTTGCGGTGAAGCCATCGGCGCAGGCGGAAGGAGTCCAGCTTTCCGGGAAAGCCGGAGAGCGGCCGGACTGGCATGCGCTCGATGCCGATGAGGCGCTTGCCGCGCTCGATACGCCGCATGGCGGGTTTGCGGCGGAGGAAGCGGAGCGTCGTCTCGCGCAATACGGGCCGAACCGGCTGCCGCGCGGAAAAGAGCGCGGAGCGCTTATTCGCTTTCTGCTGCAGTTCCACAATCTTCTCATCTATGTGCTGATCGCGGCGGGCGCGCTCGCGGCGGCGATCGGCCATGTGACCGACGCCGTGGTGATCGGGCTCGTGGTGCTGGCGAACGCCGCCATCGGCTTCGTGCAGGAGGGCCGGGCGGAACAGGCGCTGGAGGCGATCCGCAGCATGATCGACCCGCATGCCTCGGTGCTGCGCGGCGGGCGGCGGGTCACCGTCGGCGCGGAGGAGGTGGTGCCGGGCGAGCTGGTGCTGCTGGAGGCGGGGGACCGGGTGCCTGCCGACCTCAGGCTCGTCAAGGCGAACAATCTCAAGATCGACGAGGCGACGCTGACGGGCGAGTCCGTTCCCGTGGACAAGGCGCTTGCGCCCGTGACGAAAGATGCGCCGCTCGGCGACCGCTTCTCCATGGCGTTCTCCGGCACCTTCGTCGCGGCGGGGCAGGGGATCGGGGTTGCGGTCGCGACAGGACCGGCGACGGAGCTCGGACGGATCAGCGGCATGATCGGCGCGGTGGAGAAACTGACCACGCCGCTGGTGCGGCAGATGGACGGCTTCGCGCGACAGGTGACGGTGGCCGTGCTCGGCGCGTCGGCGCTGGTCTTCGCCTACGCGGCGGCGGTGGCGGGTTATACGGCCGGCGACGCCTTCATGATCGTGGTCGGGCTCGCGGTATCGGCGATCCCGGAAGGCCTGCCCGCCGTGATGACGATTGCGCTTGCCGTCGGCGTGCAGCGGATGGCGCGCCGCAACGCGATCATCCGGCGGCTGCCGGCGGTGGAAACGCTGGGCGCGGTGTCGGTCATCTGTTCCGACAAGACGGGAACGCTGACCAGGAACGAGATGACAGTGAGCGCGGCCGTGACGGTGTCGGCGCATGCCGAGGTCGAAGGCGCGGGCTACGAACCCGAGGGGCGCTTTCTCGTCGCGAACGAGGCCATCGATGTCGCGGCCTATCCCGTGCTGGAGGAGCTGTCGCTTGCAGGCGCGTTGTGCAATGACGCCCATCTGGCGCAGGACGGGGAGAAATGGCACGTCGACGGCGACCCGATGGAGGGGGCGCTGCTTTCCTTCGCGATCAAGGCGGGGCACGACATCGAGGCGGCACGGGCGCGGTTCGCGCGGCTCGACGAGATTCCGTTCGATGCGCGGCACCGCTACATGGCGACCCTTCACGGCCGCGACGACCGGCCGCCCGTCTTCTATGTGAAGGGGGCGCCGGAGCGCATCATCGAGATGTGCGAGCGGGTGGCGGCGCCGGAGGGCGAGGCCGCGCTCGACGCCGCGTTCTGGCATGGCGAGGTCGAAGCGCTGGCGGCGGAGGGGCAGCGCGTGATCGCGCTGGCGCGGCGCGTCATGCCGGAGGGGACAGCAACCGTCTCGCAGGCGGATGCGGAGCGGGGGCTGACGCTGCTCGGGCTCGTCGCGCTGATCGACCCGCCGCGGCCGGAAGCCATGGCGGCCATCGCGGAATGCCGCGCCGCGGGGATTTCCGTGAAGATGATCACCGGCGATCACGCCGCGACGGCGCGGGCGATTGCGGGGCAGCTCGGGCTATCGGACGAGGTGCGGACGATGACGGGCGCCGAACTCGACGCGCTGGACGATGCGCAGTTCGTCACGGAGGCGCGCGAGGTAGCGGTCTTCGCGCGGACGAGCCCGGAACACAAGCTGCGGCTCGTGGAGGCGTTGCAGGCGGACGGCTCCGTGATCGCGATGACGGGCGACGGGGTGAACGATGCGCCCGCGCTGAAACGCGCGGATGTGGGTGTCGCGATGGGTGTCAAAGGCACGGAGGCGGCGAAGGAGGCGAGCGAGATGGTGCTGGCCGACGACAACTTCGCCTCCATCGTGGCGGCGGTGCGCGAGGGGCGGACGGTCTATGACAATCTGACCAAGGTGATCGCCTGGACGCTGCCGACGAATGGCGGCGAGTCTTTCACGATCATTCTCGCCATTCTGTTCGGTCTGACGCTGCCGGTGACGGCGGTGCAGATTCTCTGGATCAACATGGTGACGGCGGTGGCGCTGGGGCTCACGCTCGCCTTCGAGCCGACGGAGCCCGGCGCGATGAAGCGGCCCGCGCGCGTGGCGGGGCAGCGGCTGCTTTCGGGTCGGTTGCTGTGGCGCATCGGTTTCGTCTCCGCGCTGATGGTGGCGGGGACGTTCGGCGTCTATGCCTGGGCGACGGCGCGCGGCCTGCCGCTGGAAGCGGCGCGGACGATGGTGGTGAACACGCTGGTCGTCATGGAAATCTTCTATCTCTTCAGTGTGCGATATGTCCACGGAACGTCCTTCACATGGGAGGGCGTGCTCGGTACGCCGGCGGTGCTGATCGGCGTTGCCATCGTGACGGCGGCGCAGTTCGCCTTCACCTATCTGCCGTTCCTGCAGAACGTGTTCGGGAGCGCGCCGCTCGATCTTCAGGAAGGACTGGCGATCGTGGGCGTGGGAGCGGTGCTATTGATCGTGGTCGAGGCCGAAAAGCGGATTGCGCGGTGGATTGACCAGCGCGCATGAGGTCTCGTCTCCGGCGGCTGCGCGATCCAGCCGCCTCGTTACCCCTCCGCAGGGACGATCCGGAGCGAAGGCGGCCGCCGATCACAGCGTTCACCTTCCGGTGAGGGCGGAAGAGTGGGGCGCTATTTGATTGGCACTGACTGATTCCTCGGCTAGCGTTCGAGCATGGTCCGGTCTCTCACATATGTCTTCCTGACATTCGCTCTCACCGTCGCGTCCGTCGGCTCGGTGTCCGCGTCGGCGCAAACCGCGACTCACTCCGCAACGGCGTTCCCGCCGGCGGCCGGGAGTGTGGCGGCAATGGACCGCATGGCCGACATGGAAGACTGCAACGGCGAGACCATGCCCGACTGTGCCAAGGCGTGCCAGGCGGCTTGCCTCTCGGGCGTTCCGGCCGGCATTCAGAATGAGGAGCCCGCGCAGGTTTCCTTCACCAATGAAAGCCGGGCACGTCCTCCCTTCGACCGGGAGGCGTCCTATCCGGCACAGGCAAACGAGCCGCCGCCCCCGCGTCTCTGACAGGACTCCGCGCTACGAGGCGGAGGAATAATCTTCCGGCCCAGGCACGCCGCCGGGGCAGGAGCCTTGTCCTGTGCAAAGAGACGAGACCCTCATGCAATCGATTTTATCGCGCGCGGGAACGATCGCCGTTCTCGTCAGCGTTCTTGCCGGTCCGATGCCGGTTCAGGCCGCCGAGGTTCCTCTCGGTCTGGACGAGGCCGTCGAAATCGCCATTGCCGCGGAGGAGCCTTCGCTGCTCCGCTTCGATGCGAGCGCCGGGGCATTCGAGGAACGGGCCATCGCCGATTCCGAGCTTCCCGACCCGATGGTGCGCGGCACGCTGCTGAACTTTCCGACCGATACGTTCAGCGACAACCAAGAACCGATGACCCAGTATCAGCTCGGTCTGAGGCAGGAGTTTCCGGCCGGCGATACACTTGCGGTCAGGGGCGAACGACGCCGCGCCGAAGCAGAGATCGAGCGGGCGCGAAAGGAACTGGTGCGCCGGCAAATCCTGTTCGATGTGCGTACAGGCTGGTTCGATCTCTTCTATCTGGAGAACGCGCGGGCGACCGTCGGAAAAAGCCGTGCCGCGCTCGAGGACCTGGCGCGGGCGCTGCGCTCGTCATTCGCCAGCGGCGGCATGAACGGACGGGACGTCCTTCGCGTCCAACTCGAACAGGCCCTGATCGACGACCGTCTGGCTGCATTGGCGCAGGATGAAGAGAAGGCGCGCGCACGACTTGCCCGCTATCTCGGCGCGGCAGCCAACAGGCCGGTGCCCGAAGGGCTGCCGCCATTGCTTCTGCCCACCGCTGCGGCACAGCCGGACCGCGCCCTGACCTCCCATCCGGCCGTCAAGGTGGACGATGCCGTGCTGGCGACGAAACAGGCCGAGATCGAACTTGCGGAAGAAGCCTACAAGCCGTCCTGGGCACTCGATGCGGGGTACGGCTACCGGGCGGGCGAGCGCGCGGATTTCGCCACTATCGGCGTGACCCTGTCGATCCCGCTTTTCACCGGGGACAGGCAGGACCGGCGTCTTTCGGCGGCGAAGCAGGACAGCGGTGCGGCGAGGCTCGACCGGGCCGCCCGATTGCGGGATCTGGAACGGGACCATGCGCGTGCCCTCGCAGACTGGCAGCGACTCGAGGAACGTATTGCTCTCTACAGCGAGGCAGTGAACGCCCACGCCCGGGAGACGAGGGAAGCGTCGCTTACCGCCTATGCCGGCGGCACAGCCGATTTTCCGGAACTTGTCCGCAGCCAGCTCGCCGAGCTCGATACGGAACTCACATATCTCAGCCTTCAGAGGGAACGCGCCAAGGCGTGGGCCAAGCTCGTCTACCTTGCGGGAGACCCGTCATGAACACGATACGCCTCGGCTTTCTGGGGGTAGCGCTGGCCGCCGCGGCCCTGACCGGATTTCTCGCCGCACGGTTTACCGGCTCCGGATCGCCGGGGACGTCCGGCGCAGCGGACACGGCGGGAGAAGGGGAAGTTCTCTACTGGGTCGCGCCGATGGATCCGAATTTCCGGCGGGATGCGCCCGGCAAGTCGCCGATGGGCATGGACCTTGTCCCCGTCTATGCGGACGGGGACAAGGGCGGCGCCAGCGCCGAACCGGCGCTGCGGATCGAGCCCGCGATCGTCAACAATATCGGTGTGCGCACCGCCGCCGTCCGCCGGCAGGACATGCCGCGGATCATCCGCACTGTCGGCAATGTCATGGCAGATCAGGAAAAGCGGTCCGACATTCATGTGCGCAGCGAGGGCTGGATCGAAACCCTGACGGTTGAGACGGTGGGCGAGCGGGTCGAGAAGGGAGATCTGCTTTTCAGGATCTATTCGCCCGAACTGGTGACGGCACAGGGCGAATATCTTCAAATTCTCATGCTCGACCGTCCCACGCTTGCCGAGGCGGCCGAAGAACGGCTTGCGGCGATGGGTATGGGAAAGGCCCAGATCGCCGCGTTGCGCCAACGGCGGAAAGTGCAACGCCTTGTCGACGTCCATGCGCCGCAGTCGGGCGTGGTCACGGAGATCGACGTTCGCGAAGGCATGTTCGTCCAGCCCGCAACCATGGTCATGCGGCTGGCCGACCTGTCCACCATATGGGTGATGGCGGACATATTCGAGACCGCATCGAGCTGGGTGGCCGAAGGACAGCGTGCACAGATGACGCTGGCGGCCTTTCCCGGCGAAACCTGGGAAGGGCGGATCGATTATGTCTATCCGACCGCGGATGCGCGCACCCGCACGGTGCAGACACGGTTGCGCTTCGACAATGAAGACGGACGGCTCAGGCCGAACATGTTCGCCAATCTGTCCATCAAGGCCGCACCGAAGGAAAGCGCGCTCGTCATCCCCGCCGCCGCGCTGATACGGCATTCCAGCCAGGACCGGGTGGTGCTGGCCCTGGGAGAGGGCCGGTTTCGTCCCGCCGCCGTGCGGGCGGGCACCGAATCGGGCGGTCTCATCGAGATTCTCGACGGCCTGAACGCGGGCGAAACCGTCGTGACCTCCAGCCAGTTCCTGATCGACTCCGAAGCCGGGCTCGATGCCTCCCTTCTGCGTCTCACCTCCTCGATGAAACAGGAAGGCAAGGCCGAGCCGCAGATGCAGATGAACGACATGAAGACGGAGAGTGCAGAAGCGAGCGGCGCCGGCATGGACAAGGAAATGCCGGCGGAAGAACCGCGCCGGGCGAGCGGCGAGGGGCGTATCACCGAAATCGATGCCGCGTCACGGCGGCTTACGCTCGATCACGAGCCGATCGCGGCCCTCGGCTGGCCTTCCATGGTCATGGGGTTTGCGGTTTCGGCCGATGTCGATCTCGATGCATTCGAGAAGGGAACGAGAGTCCGCTTCGTGCTGCGGCAGACGGATGCCGGTCATGAGATCGTGGCTCTCGAGCCGCTCGCCGCGGGCAATGCGGCGGAGGACAAGCAATGATTGCCGGACTCATTCGCTGGTCGATCGACAACCGGTTTCTCGTTCTCGTGTTCTCGGTCCTGCTCGCGGTGGCCGGCGGCGCGGCCTTGCGCGCCACGCCGCTCGATGCCATTCCGGATCTTTCGGATGTGCAGGTCATCGTGAAGACGGTCTATCCGGGGCAGGCGCCGCAGGTGGTCGAAGACCAGGTGACCTATCCCCTGGCGACCGCCATGCTTGCGGTGCCCGGCGCCGTCAGCGTGCGCGGCTATTCCTTCTTCAACGATTCCTACGTCTATATCATTTTCGAGGACGGCACGGATCTCTACTGGGCCCGTTCCCGGGTGCTGGAATATCTGAGCCAGGTCGCGCCGCGCCTGCCGCCGGGCGCCAAACCCGCGCTCGGTCCCGACGCGACGGGCGTGGGATGGGTCTATCAATACGCCCTGACCGACCGCACGGGACGCCACGACATCTCGCAGTTGCGCGCGCTGCAGGACTGGTTCCTGAAATACGAGCTTCAGACGATCGAGGGCGTTTCCGAAGTCGCCACGATCGGCGGCATGGTGAAGCAGTACCAGGTGATCGCGGATCCGAACCGGCTGCGCGCCTACGGCATTTCGCTCACCCGGGTCGCCAGCGCCATCGAACGCGGCAACCAGGAAACCGGCGGCCGCGTCATCGAAATGGCCGAAGCGGAATACATGATCCGGGCCGACGGTTATGTGAGTTCCAAGGAGGATCTGGAGCGAATTCCACTGATGACGAGCGCGCAGGGGACACCCATTCTGCTGCGCGATGTCGCCGAAGTCCGTCTCGGACCGGAACTGCGCCGCGGTATCGGCGAGTTGAACGGAGAAGGAGAGGCGGTCGGCGGCGTCATCATCATGCGATATGGCGAGAATGCGCTCGCAACGATCGACCGGGTGAAGAAGAAGCTCGAGACCCTGAAGGCGAGCCTTCCCGAAGGCGTCGAAATCGTCACGACCTATGACCGCTCCAACCTGATCGAGCGGGCCGTCGCGACGCTTCAGGAAAAGCTGATCGAAGAATTCATTATCGTTGCCATTGTCTGCGCCGTCTTTCTCTTTCACCTGCGTTCGGCGCTGGTCATCGTGATCAGCCTGCCTCTGGGCGTTCTCGCCGCCTTCATCGTCATGAATGCCCAGGGCATCAACGCCAATATCATGTCGCTGGGCGGGATCGCCATTGCGGTCGGCGCCATGGTCGATGCGACGATCGTGATGATCGAGAATGTGCACAAGCGTCTTGAACACGGGAACGTCGACGGGGCGGAGCGGTGGAAGCTGATCGGCGATGCGTGCGCCGAGGTCGGGCCGCCGCTTTTCTTTTCCCTGCTCATCATCACGCTGAGCTTCCTGCCGATTTTCGCGCTGGAGGCGCAGGAGGGACGGATGTTCGCTCCGCTTGCCTATACCAAGACCTATGCGATGGCGGCGGCGACGGCGCTTTCGGTAACGCTGGTACCGGTTCTTATCGGGCTTCTGGTGCGCGGGCGCATTGCTCCCGAAGATCGAAATCCGCTGAACAGGGCCCTGGCGGCCGCCTATCGGCCCGTCATCGGTTTTGCGCTGAACAGGCCGGGCTGGACCCTCGCGATCACGGCGCTGGTGCTGGCGTCGGCGCTCATCCCGGCTTCAAGGGTCGGAACGGAATTCATGCCGCAGCTGGATGAAGGCGACATTCTCTATATGCCGAGCGCCTTTCCCGCCATTTCCGCCGGGAAGATGGCGCAGGTGCTGCAGCAAACGGACAAGCTGATCAAGACCGTGCCGGAAGTCGAAACGGTCTACGGCAAGGCGGGGAGGGCGGAAACGGCGACGGACCCCGCGCCCCTGACCATGGTGGAAACCACCATCCAGCTCAAACCCCGCTCCGAATGGCGCGAGGGCGTGACGATGGAAACGCTCAAGGCCGAGATGAATCGTCTCGTGGATATTCCCAGTCTCACCAATGTCTGGATCATGCCGATCAAGAACCGGCTCGACATGCTGGCGACAGGCATCAAGACGCCGGTGGGCATCAAGGTGGCGGGACCCGATCTCGAGGTCATCAACCGGATCGGCGCGCAGATCGAAGGGGTGCTCGACAATCTGGACGGCACGGCGTCGGTCTATGCCGAGCGCGTCACCGGCGGGCGTTTCGTCGATATCGACATTGACAGGGAGGAGGCGGCTCGCTTCGGTCTCAATATCGCCGATGTGCATGACGTGGTGAAGACCGCGATCGGGGGCATGACGGTCGGAGAGAGCGTGGAGGGGTTGCAACGCTTCCCGATCAACCTCCGCTATCCGCAGGATATTCGCAACTCGCCGGAACGCCTCAGGCAATTGCCGGTCGTGACGGCGGACGGCGCGCATATTCCGCTCGGCCAGATCGCGACGGTCCGCATCACAGAAGGGCCCGGCATGATCCGCAGCGAAAATGCACGCCTCAACGGCTGGATCTATGTGGACATTGCGGGGCGGGACATCGGCTCCTATGTCGCCGACGCGCAGCGGGTCGTGACCGAAAGCGTCGATCTCCCCGCCGGCTATTCCATAGCCTGGTCCGGGCAGTACGAATATCTGCTGCGCGCGCAGGAGCGGTTCATGCTGCTGGGGCCCGTGATGCTCGTCATCATCATGCTGCTGCTGTTCCTGAATTTCCGGCGGGTGAGCGATGTTGCGATCATCCTGGGGACCTTACCCTTCGCGCTGGTGGGCGGGCTCTGGCTCATGTATGCGCTGGGGTACAACATGTCGGTTGCTGTTGCCGTCGGCTTCATCGCGCTTGCGGGTGTCGCGATCGAGATCGGCGTCCTGATGATCATGTATCTGCGTCAGGAACTTGCCGCAGTCAGGGAAAGGGCGGTCGAGGAAGGCCGCGAGATCTCGGTAGAGGAATTGCAGGAAGCGCTGCGCCACGGAGCCCTGAGGCGCCTGCGGCCCATCATCATGACCTTTGCCGTGATCGTGGCCGGGTTGCTTCCCATCATGTATGGCGGCGGCACGGGCTCGGAGGTCATGCAACCCATCGCGGCGCCGATGGTTGGCGGCATCGTGAGCACGACGATCCTCGCGCTTGTGGTGATCCCGGCCGTTTATTTCCTGTGGCAGAAGCGTGTCATGCAAATGCGGGACGGGGCAGTCCGGCGCGAAGGGAGAGCGACATGATGGACGGAATGATGACGAACGGAATGATGCCTGGCGGCCTGCTGATGCTGCTGGTGCTGGTTCTCGTGGTGCTCGGCGTCGCGGCGCTGGTGAAGTACCTCTTCTTCAGCGGGAAGTAGCCTTCGCCCGGAAATGCTCAGGGATCATCCATCCGCCTTTTTGGCGATCCTGTCGAAGTCCGATGCGTCGTGGCGCTCGGGGAGCTGGGTCGAGGGGTCGCCCCAGACACGGTTGACCATGCGGCCGCGTTTGACGGCGGGGCGTTCGGCAAGCTGGTCGGCCCAGCGGTTCACATTCCTGTATTCATGGACGCTGAGGAATTCGGCCGCCTCGTAGAGGACGCCTTTTGCGAGCGCGCCGTACCACGGCCAGATCGCCATGTCGGCGACGGTGTATTCATCGCCCGCGATATATTCGTTTTCGGCAAGCTGACGGTCGAGCACGTCGAGCTGGCGCTTCACTTCCATCGCGAAGCGGTCGATCGCGTATTCGATCTTGAAGGGAGCGTAGGCATAGAAGTGGCCGAAGCCGCCGCCGAGATAAGGCGCGGAGCCCATCTGCCACATCAGCCATGAATAAACCTCGGCGCGCTTCGAGAGGTCTTTCGGCATGAAGGCGCCGCCGAATTTCTCCGAGAGATAAAGCAGGATCGCGCCGCTTTCGAAGATGCGGGTCGGCGGGTTGGTGCTGTGATCCATCAGCGCCGGGATCTTCGAGTTCGGATTGACGGCGACGAAACCGGAACCGAACTGGTTGCCTTCGCCGATATTGACGAGCCAGGCGTCGTATTCGGCGCCCTGGTGGCCAAGCTCAAGTAGTTCCTCGAGCATCACCGTCACCTTGACGCCGTTCGGCGTCGCCAGCGAATAGAGCTGGAAGGGATGCTTGCCGACGGACAGGTCCTTGTCATGCGTCGGACCGGCGATGGGCCGGTTGATGTTGGAGAAGCGGTTCTTCGTGCCGTCCTGGTTCCAGGTCCAGACTTTCGGCGGCGTGTAACCCTGGTCGCTCATGGGACGTCTCCTTGTTCCGGCCGATGGAGCCGGGGGTGCTTATGCGATGGCGCCCGCGCTGCGCAGGCCGTCGATTTCGGCGTCACTGAAGCCCGAGGCCTTCAGCGTCTCTATCGTGTGCTGGCCAAGCATGGGCGAGGCCGATTTCGGCGTGTCGTCGAAGCCCGGAAACCGGACCGGTGACGCGGGCGAGAGATAGGTGCCGCTGCCGTCTTCCTCCGGCACCTCGACATAGGCGCCGGCGGCTTTCGCCTGCGGGTCCTTGTAGACGTCGCCGGGGCGCAGCAGCGGCGCCCAGATCATGTCCTCGGCGTCGAGTTTCCCGCGCCAGTATTCCAGATCGTGTTCCAGGAAGACCGCGTCAAGGATGTCCACGAGTTCGGCGGCGTTGGCGCGGCGGTTTTTCGGGTTGTCGAAGCGGGGGTCCGTTTCGAGTTCGGGCTTGCCGATGACCTTGCAGATCCCCGTCCAGTCGACCGTGCCCTGACGCGGCACGATGACGATCCAGGTGTCCTTCGTCTGAAAGAAGTTGCTGATCGGCTGCAGCGCCTCGTGGCGCGACTTGGTGGAGCCGAGCTTGCCGTAGCGGAGCTGGACGGCGGTGTCGGAGCCCGCGGCATAGATGCCGGTGCGCAGGAGCGAGGCCTCGACGAGGCGGCCCTTGCCGGTCTTCCCGCGCTCGATGATGGCGGCGAGGATGCCGCTGACCGTCGCCATGCTGGTGGTGTGGTCGCCGATGCCGGTGCGGAGCGTTACCGGCTCCTTGCCCTTCACGGTCTGGAGCCAGCCGATGCCGGAGCGGGCATAGAAGGCGGCAATGTCGAAGCCGGGGCGGTCGCGGTCCGGCCCTTCGAGGCCGTAGCCCGTGACGCTCGCATAGACGAGGCGGGGGTTGATCGCCTTCAGGCTCTCGTAGTCGAGGCCGGCGCGCTCGAGGCCGCCGGGGCGGACATTGGTGATGAAAACGTCGGCGTCCTTCACGAGGCGCTTCACGGCTTCGACGCCCTCGGGCTTCGAGGTGTCGATGGCGAGGCCCTTCTTGCCGCGATTGTCGAGTTCGAAGATGGGCGAGCCCTGAAGATGATCGGCGCCGACATTCTTCATGGTGTGGCGCATGGGGCAGCCCGCGAGGGGCTCGATCTTGACGACCTCCGCGCCCCAGTCGGCAAGGATGCCGCCGGCGCCGGGCGCGGCGATATAGGTGGCCATTTCAATGACCTTGATGCCCTCGAGCATGGATTCCGGTCCCCGTTAGCTGATTTTCTGGTTGGGGCGGATCATCCATGAAAAGGCGGGGGAGTCAAAGATCGGGGGTCAGCCCGCGCCTGCGACACCGGTGGCGAACCAGTCCTTTGCCGCCGCTTCGAGGCGGGCCAGCATGTCGAAGGCGGGCCAGGCGCCGAGACTGACGCGGGAGACGCCGAGCGCCGCGAGCTCGCCGACAGCGGGCGTCTTCGGTCCGGCGAGGATGTTGACGGGGAGCGGCGTCTCGCTGCACAGGCGTTCGATGAGGCCGGGGGCGACGAGCCAGGGGGCGAAGAGGCCGCTGGCGCCCGCCTTCGCATAGGCTTCGGCCCGTTCGAGCGTGGCGGCGAGGTGTTCGTCCGACTGTTCGGCTTCGGGCACGCCCTTGAAGACGTCGCAGCGCGCATTGATGAAAAGGGGGATGCCTGCCTTGTCCGCCGCGGCGCGGGCGGCGGCGATGCGGGCGCTCTGCTCCTCGACCGGGACGAGTCCCCTGGCGCCGATGAGGCCGTCCTCGAGGTTGATGCCGATGGCGCCCGCCTCGACGATGCGGGCAACGGAGGCGGCGACCTCTTGCGGTGTCCTGCCGTAGCCGGTCTCGATATCGGCCGTGAGGGGGAGATCGACGACCGGCGCGATCTCGGAGACGGCCGTCACGAGCTTGTCGAGGGCGAGGTTCTCGCCGTCGCCGGTGCCATGCGCGAGGGCGACGGCGAAACTCGAGGTGGCGATGGCGGCGGCCCCCGCCCTGGCGACGGCTCCCGCGCTGGCGGCGTCCCAGACGTTGAAGAGCTTGAGGGGATCGCCCTTGCGGTGGAGGGCGGCAAAGGCCCCGGCGCGGGATTTCTGCGTTTCCTTGTCCATCGGTCTTCCGGGTCCTCGATCCAGGTGGGGGGGAGGTCTTTCTGCATCGTCGCGCGACCGCGCGCTCGCCGAAAAAGGACTCCAACAGCCGGCCGGGGGAAGAGCCAATTTCCGGCCTTGCAGGGGCCGGCGGGGCGACCCCCATGGCCGGAAAACGGCCAGAATGCCGCCGGAACGGCCCGGCCTGCGTGCGTTAACGTAAACCGTTCATAAACCGTTCTGACCTAGTCTGACCCCGGGTGTGCCATCGAGGCGCATTTCGGGGGTTACGCGTAGGCCGGGGGCCGACATGAATTCGGAAAGACTGACGATTGCCGACGTGGAGCGCCTCCTGTCGAATCCGTCGGAAGACACGAGAGCGGCGGTGGCCGAAAAGGTCGCAAGCCAGTTCTCCGATGTCGAACTCGCTCCCCGCGAGCGCGAACTCGCACATGAAATTCTGGGCTTTCTGGTTCACGACGTCGCGGTTTCCGTGCGCGAGGCGCTGTCGCGCTGCCTGACCGGCAACGAGGCGGCGCCGCGCAATATCGTGCTGCAGCTTGCGCGCGACATCGACCAGGTGGCGATTCCCGTTCTCGAACGCTCGCCGGTGCTGACCGACGAAGACCTGGTGGGGCTCGTCTATTACGGCTCGCCCGCCAAGCAATGCGCCATTGCCGGGCGGCCGGAGGTGGGCGCGCCGGTTTCCGAGGCGATCGCCCATCGCGGCGACCGGAGCGCGGTGCTGACGCTCGTCCACAATTCAGGCGCGGTCATCAACGAAGCGGCGGCGACGATGCTCGTCAAACGCTATGCGGACGACGCCGATGTGGCGGCGCCGCTCGTCCAGCGCGGCGAATTGCCGGCGCTGCTCGTCGAGCGGCTGATCGCGATGGTTTCCGAACAGATGCGCGAATATCTCGTCGCGCAGCACGAGGTCGACGGCCGCGTGGCGGCGAGCCTGGAGGAACAGGCGCGCGAACGCACCACGACCGATGCGATCACGCGGATGAGCAATGACGATCTGCGCGCGCTGGTGGCGCAGCTTGCCGAGAACGGGCGCCTGACGGCGACGCTGATCCTGCGCGCGGCCTGTGCGGGCGAGGTGCGCTTCGTGGAGGCGGCCTTCGCGGAACTGACCGCCGTGCCCGACGAACGGCTGTGGCGGCTCATTCACGATGTCGGCGCGCTCGGTTTCCGCGCGGTCTATGCGCGGGCCGGCATGCCGGAGGCGCTCTATCCGGCGTTCCGCCGCGTGCTCGACACCTATCATGCCGTCCGCAGCTCGGACGGGACGCTCGATGTGGCGCTGTTCCGCTTCCATGTGCTGGAGGGCCTGCGCGAGACCTTCGAGCAGGTCGATGCGGAGGATCTCGACACCATGATCGACAAGCTGGCCCGGCTGGCCGTCGTCCCCCAGGGCGCAAAGAAGCAGAGCGTGGCTTGATTTTCCCTCAAGCGCCGGGCGGGCGGTTCCCGGCTTCCGCCGGGACAGGCCGCGCCCCTGGCTTACGGCGCATAAGCGCCGGCGGCCAGTCGGCCTTGCCGTTTTTCGCAGGCGAAAAACGGTGTTTCCCTGCCCGATGCCCTGAGCACGACGCCGGTTTCCCCTTCGTCAAAAAATGATCTAGCTTGCGGCCTCTCCTGACAAGAAGAGGGCCGCCAGATGAACCACCATTACCAGGACGCCTTTATCTGCGACGCCGTGCGGACGCCTGTCGGCCGTTATGGCGGCGCGCTTGCGAGCGTGCGCGCGGACGATCTCGGCGCGGTGCCGCTGATGGCGCTGATGGAGCGCAATCCGGGGGTGACCTGGGAGCGGGTGGACGACGTGATCTTCGGCTGCGCCAACCAGGCGGGCGAGGACAACCGCAATGTCGCACGGATGTCGTCGCTGCTGGCGGGGCTTCCCGACACGGTGCCGGGCTCGACGGTGAACCGGCTGTGCGGCTCGGGCATGGATGCGGTCGGGACGGCGGCGCGGGCGATCAAGGCGGGCGAGGCATCGCTGATGATCGCGGGCGGCGTGGAGAGCATGTCGCGCGCACCCTTCGTGATGGGCAAGGCGACGGCGGCGTTTTCGCGCGATGCGGAGGTCTACGACACGACGATCGGCTGGCGCTTCGTGAACCCGCTGATGAAACGGCAATATGGCGTCGACTCGATGCCGGAGACGGCGGAGAACGTGGCCGAGGATTTCCAGATTTCGCGGGCCGATCAGGACGCCTTTGCGTGGCGGAGCCAGCAGAAGGCCGGCGCGGCGATGGAAGCCGGGCGGCTGGCGGCGGAGATCGTGCCCGTCACCATCGCGAACCGGAAGGGCGAGACGGTGGTGTCGGTGGACGAACATCCGCGGCCCGAGACGACGATGGATGCGCTGGCGAAGCTGAAGGCGCCGTTCCGCGACGGCGGTACGGTGACGGCGGGCAATGCGTCGGGCGTGAACGATGGCGCCTGCGCGCTGGTGCTCGCGTCGGCGGATGCGGCGGAAGCGAACGGGCTCACGCCCCGCGCGCGGATCGTGGCGATGGCGACGGCGGGCGTGCCGCCGCGCATCATGGGGATCGGGCCAGCGCCCGCGACGCGCAAGGTGCTCGAAAAGGCGGGGCTCCATATCGGCGATATCGATGTCATCGAACTGAACGAGGCGTTCGCGTCACAGGGGCTTGCGGTGATGCGCGACCTCGGCCTGCCGGACGATGCGGAACATGTGAACCCGAATGGCGGCGCGATCGCGCTCGGCCATCCGCTCGGCATGAGCGGGGCGCGGCTGGTGACGACCGCGATGTACGAACTGGAGCGCAGGCAGGGACGCTATGCGCTCTGCACCATGTGCATCGGCGTCGGCCAGGGCATCGCGATGGTGATCGAGCGGGTTTGAGGTGGCTCAGCGTCTCTTCCCACCCTCCCTTGAGGGAGGGTCAAACGGCTGCAAGCCGTTTGGGGCGGGTGAGGCGTTCAATTCACTACTGTGAGAGCTGAAGAATGCAAGGCCCCCGCCCCGGAAAATTCTGCGCTAGCTTGAATTTTCCGACCCGCCCCGAGGGGCGGGTGGGTTGAGAGTCAGAATCCCAAAGCGAGCTGAAGGAGGCTGGGGCGGGTGACGAGGCCTGCCGGGGCCTTCGGCTTTCGCGGCGAAGTGCGGCGGGGGGCCGTCTTTTGCGGCGCGTCTTTTGCGATGGCGGCTACGCGCTTGGCCGGCTTCCTGCGCTGCTTTTCCGTCTTCATGGTCGGCCGGACGGCGGGGCGGCGGGTGGGAGGAAGAGAGGGCGGGGGGGCGGGGTCCGCGGGGGGAGCAACGAGTGCATCACGAGGTACGGTAGCAGGAGGAGCGATAAGCAGGCTAAGGGCCTCTCCGACGATGGGTGTACGTACGGGCCTCTTAGGGCTGAGGCCAACTGTCGCGCCACCGCTCGCAATCAGGTATCTGCCGACTCGCCGGCTACCGAGGACAAAGTCATGCCCATTGGAACGACTGCCAGTCTCCCCAACAACGGTCAGCCGCCAGTGACCGACGGAAAAACTGCGGCCTTGCCCAACGGCAGTTTTAGTG
>CAJXOU010000073.1 GCA_913057645.1 uncultured Rhodobiaceae bacterium
GTGGCGCCTTGTCCTTACCTCGCGGGTAATCGAAATGCCGGGCGGGGTTCGCTATCCTCGCCGCAAAACACCTCAGAAACCGCAGGAATCCGCCTCATGAGCCAGCTCCCTGACATTTCCTATCTGCCTTTCGCTCATCTCCTCGGGATCGAACTCAAGGAAGCGACGCCCGACCGCGTGGTGGCGGCGCTCACCGTTCGCAAGGAGCTCTGCACCGTGCCGGACATCCTGCATGGCGGCGCGATCATGTCCTTCGCGGATACGGTCGGCGCGGTCGCCACTGTGCTGAACCTGAAGGGCGGCGCGACCACGACGACGGTCGAGAGCAAGACGAATTTCCTCGCGCCCGTGCCCATCGGCGACACGGCGACGGCGACCTGCGAACCGTTTCACAAGGGCGGGCGGCTGATGGTCTGGCAGACGAAGATCACGCGGGGCGACGGGCGGCTTTGCGCCGTGGTCACGCAGAGCCAGATGGTGCTGGAGCCGAAGAAGAAGGGCTGAAGCGGCAGGCGGTTCACTAACTCTTCCACCCTCCCCCTGTGGGAGGGTCAAACGGCTGCAAGCCGTTTGGGGAGGGGTAGTTGCCAGAAACTCGGGACTGCGTGTCTGTCTGCTGCTGCAACCCCTCCCCGAAATTCGCTGCGCAAATTTCGACCCTCCCACAGGGGGAGGGTGGAAGAGGGAGGCTAGTCCCTTGACGGAAGCTCCAGCTCGGGCAGTTCCGGCACTTCCGCGTCCTCGCGCTTCGGATGCCCCGCGTTGCGCGTCGAGAGCCTGCGCCAGGCCCAGTTGACGCGGGCCTCGCCGCGGAAGACGCGGCCGGCGACGACGATCTGTTCGGCGCGCCGCGTCGCATCGCCGGAACCGAGATAGACGCTTTCCTCGATGGCGATCTCGCATTCGCCGCCTCCGGCCCGTGCGCGGAACTGCCAGCCGTCGCCGTTTGGCAGCAGCACCAGCACGTTCATGCGGTCATGGGCGAGCGAAATGCGCGCATCCGGATGAATGTGGAAGCGGATCGCGAATTCCGGGTCCTGTGGCGGCTTATGCCAGTAGCGGCGCTGCCAGGGCTTCGGGCGGCGCGGCTGCGGCGCCGTCTCCAGCACATCCTCGCCGCGCAGGTCCTCGCCCGTCGCCGACAGGAAAAAGCGGCGGCGGTGGATCAGTCCGAAAAGGCCCGCATAACCGTCATGCGCGGTTTCGAGCCAGACACCCGCCTCGTTCTCGTTGCGGCGGCTGTCGACCTCGACCGGTCCTTCCATCACGCGCGCGCCGAGGAGAAGCCGCGAGATCTTGCCGCGCAGCATGCGCGCCGACGATGTGTCGGCGAGAACGAGCGTCGAATGCGCCGCCGTCGCGCGGCTTGCCGCTTCCCATTCAGGCCCGAGCACTTTCGTCGCGCCGCAATTCACGATCATGCGGGAGCGGCCCGCGCTCATCTCGAAGGCGAGACAGCCCGCATGAGCCTCATGGCTGAAGGGACCGGGCGGCGCGCGGCCGGTATCGACGACGAGGCTTGCGGGCCCGGCCGCGAGACGCTGATAGCCCGAATGCGGCGCGAAGCCGAAGGGCCGCCCCTTGGCGTCGTCGCGCTCGAGAGCGGCGTCGATCGCGCCTTCGGGGCCTTCCGTCGAGCCATTGAAGAGCGCGAGACGCCCATCGCCGTGGCGGAAGAAGCGCAGCATCGGCGTCATCCGGTCGATGGCGTCGCGAACCGGCTTCGGCACCTCGATGCGGCGCGCCGTCAGCGCATCGCGGAGCGAAATGAGGTCGAGCAGGATTGACAGTTGCGCGGAGGGGTTGCGGCTGACATGGCCGCCATCGGCGAGGATCTGCCGGTCGAGTTCGCGGCAGAGAAGCACAAGGCCCTTCTTCAGCCGCTTGTGGCCTTCGGAAAGGCAGAGCCCGGAAAAGGCGAGGCCCATCGCCGCCGTGATGCGCGGTTCGCCGGCCGGCGCGATCGCGGCGACACGGGCGAGGTGGCGCGCCTGCCGCGCCATGTTGCGCAGAAGCATCGAGCGGTAGACGAGTTCGGTGCCGTCGATGATCAGCGCGCCGTTCGCAACCCATGAGGTGAGGCGGCGGCCGATCACCTGCGGCCGCCAGGCGATGTCGTGCCAGTTGCCTTCCGTCTCGATCCAGTCGGCGACGAGCTTCTGCGCATAGCGCTGCGCCGTGTCGCCATTATTGGCGGCATGCGCCGCCGTGAAATGGCGCAGCCACGAGAAGCCGTGCAGTTCCTCCGCCCAGGTCTCGCTCGGCGGATCGGCGGCGAAAGGCGAGGAGCCGCCGGGCGCGCGTACCTGTCCGCCGGGCAGGAACCATCTTCCCTGGAAGAGCGCGTCCGCGGCGCTGGCGCGGCCAGGGCGCAGTTCCGGCGGATAGAGCACCATGTGGTCGGGCATCGGACCGCGCAGGCTCTGCCCGTAGGCCCATGTGTCGAAGGCGCGGGCGAGGCCGGCATCGCGCATGCGCACCAGCGCCGCGCCCGCCAGATCGATGGCGCGGTTTCCCGAGGGCGCGGCCATGCGCCCTGCGGCGCCGCCATTCCGTCCGGATTTCGTTCGCGCTACGGCCATGCCGGCGGCCCTTCCGTTGACGCGCGTCCCTTCTCAGGCGCCGCGCAGTGCCGCGATGTTCTTTGCATAGGCGGAGGGCCCGCCCTTGAATGTCGCCGTGCCCGCAACGAGCACGGTCGCACCCGCCGCGATGGCGCGCGGCGCGGTGTCGAAATTGATGCCGCCATCGACCTCGAGTTCGACGTCCACGCCTTCCGCGTCGATCCGCTTACGGATGGTTTCGATTCGGGCGAGCTGGCTTTCGATGAAGCTCTGCCCGCCGAAGCCGGGGTTCACCGACATGACGAGAACGAGGTCGATGTCGCCGAGCAATGGCCAGAGCATTTCGAGCGGCGTCGCCGGGTTGAGCGAGAGGCCGGCCTTGCAGCCCGCCTGTCTGATCGCCTGGACGGTGCGGTGGGGGTGCGGTCCGGCTTCCGGGTGGAAGGTGATGATGTCCGCGCCCGCTTTCGCGAAGGCGTCGATATAGAGGTCGACCGGCGAGATCATCAGATGAACGTCGAAGACCTTGTCCGAGTACGGCTTGATCGCTTTCACGATGTCCGGCCCGATGGTGATGTTCGGCACGAAGTGGCCGTCCATCACGTCGACATGGATGTAGTCCGCGCCCGCTTCCGTGATGGCGCGGACCTCCTCGCCCAGCCGGGCGAAGTCCGAGGCCAGAATGGACGGGGCGATCTTGATGCCGCTCATGACGCGAAGCTCTTGTGGTGGGTGATGCCGCAGCCTACTGCATTTTGCATTCCGGGCTTCTGCAATCAGTGATTAACAGCTAGATTCGCGGGGTGCAAGATTGAGCGGGCCCGGCCCCGTCCTGTCCGTTCGGGGATCTCCATGTCTTCTTCGTCATCCGCCGGGGCGCCGGTGCTCAGCTTTCGCCAGCGCCTCACCTGGGGCGCCCATCTCTTCAAGGCGCTGTTCTACCAGTATCACCGCGAGTTCGCGGAGCGGATCGCGCCGCTGGTGCCGGAAGACGGCGTCATCGCCGATGTCGGCGCGCATTCGGGCCAGTTCGCAAAGCTGTTTTCGCGGATGGTGCCAAGCGGCCGGGTCCATGCCTTCGAGCCGGGCGGCTATGCCCTGTCGATCCTGCGTCCCGTGGTCCGGCTGTGCCGCCTGCGCAATGTCGAGATCGTGCCCGCCGGGCTTTCCGACATGCCGGGCAAGGAGGTGCTCAACGTGCCGCTCAAGAAGCGCGGTACGCTCGGCTTCGGCCTTGCCCATATCGGCGCGGAGCTCAGCGGCCGGAATGTCGTCTCGCAGGAGATCCAGCTCACCACGCTCGATCTCTTCGTCCATGAGCGGAACATCACGCGGCTCGATTTCATCAAGGCCGATATCGAGGGCTGGGAGCCGCATTTCCTGCGCGGCGCGCGCGAGACCATCGCGCGGCTCCGGCCCTCGCTGATGATCGAGGTGTCGCCGAAGCAGCTTGCGCAGTCCGGGTCGTCGCAGGAAGAAATCTTCTCGGTCTTCGAGCCGCTCGGCTACCGGGTCTTCAAGACGCGCGAGCATGAGGGCTACCGGCTTCACGCCGTCACGGGGTTCGATGGACCGGCGGATTATCTCTTCGTGCCGGAAGAACGGGCATCGCTTCTCGAGACCGGCTGAGCCTCAGCGCTTGCGCGCCAGTACCTTCAGCGCGGGCTTCAGGCTCCAGACGAAACGGATCACGTCGAAACCGTGCCGGTCGAGAAAGCGCGTCATCGAGTCCTTCGTGAAATAAAGGATGTGATGCGGCGGGAAGACCTGGTCCCAGTCCGGAAAGTTCCCGGGCACGCGCCAGTGGCCCGCATCGGGCGTCGTGAGATAGAGCAGTGCGCCGGGCGCGAGGCGCGGCGTCAGCGCCTCGAAATAGGCATGCGGATCGGGGATGTGTTCGATCACTTCCGTCGAGAAGGCGAAATCGAAATTGCCCCATTCGGGCGGCAGGCTTTCGATGGGACCGGCGTGATACTTGCCGCCCGGGAAGCTCCGTTTCGCGGCGCCGACGCTTTCCGGATCGATGTCGATGCCATGCGCGTCGAAGCCGAGTTCGCGGGCGGCTTCCACCGTCGTGCCGATGTTGCAGCCGAGATCGATGAAGCGCTTGCCGTTCGCGAGGTGCATGTAGCGCTTCAGGCGCTTGCGCGAGCGGGCGACCTTCTTCTTCGCCTTCTTCGTGTAGCTGATGCTCGGCCCGTAATTATCGTAGATCGCGGCGACGTCCGCGCCGGTCGGCATCGGATGGACGAAGCCGAAGCCGCAGGCCGTGCAGCGAAACATGTTGTGGCCCTTGTGCGCGCCGAGCGGCACGAAGGAGGTGCCGCCGCAGATCATGCAGCTCGCGGGCGTTTCGGTCTTTTCGTGTGCGGTGTCGGGCAAGGGCGTGTTCCGGAAAATTCGGGCGCCAGCCTGCCTTCGGGGCCCCCGTTCGTCAATTGAATAGCACGGGCGGGCGGCGCGTTACGCGCGTTCGAGCCGCGCGGCGTAGAAACCGTCCATGCCGCCTTCGACGCCCATGTGGCAGGGCAGGCTGCGGATGTCGCCGTCGCCGGTCAGGATTTCGGCGAGCCCGCCCACTTCGTCCACCGTCACGGACCGGCGGCGAAAATCCGCATTGGCGGCAAGGAATCGCTCGATCTGGCGCACGCCTTCTTCGGGTTCGAGCGAACAGGTGCAATAGACGAGCGTGCCGCCCGGTGCGGTGAGCGCTGCCGCGCGATCGAGAAGCCTCGCCTGCAGCGCGGCGAGCTTGTCGCGGTCGGCGGGGCTCTTGAGATGAAGCACATCGGGATGCCGCCGCGCCGTTCCCGTCGCGGTGCAGGGCGCGTCGAGCAGGACCCGGTCCCATTGCCGGCCGGGATCGTAGCTGCCGGCATCGGCGGCCACGGTTTCGGCGGCAAGGCCGAGCCTCGCGAGATTTTCCGTGAGACGTTCGAGGCGCGGCTTCGAGCGGTCGAGCGCGGTCACGGTCGCGCCCCTCGCGGCGAGCGCCGCCGTCTTGCCGCCGGGCGCCGCGCAGAGGTCGAGCACGGCGCGCGCTTTCACCTCGCCCAGAAGTCTCACCGGCAGCGCCGCCGCCGCGTCCTGCACCCACCATGCGCCTTCCGCGAAGCCCGGAAGGTCCTCGATGCGCCCCGCATCCTCGAGGCGCAGCGTCCCCGTCGGCAGGATCGTCGCGCCGAGCTTCTCCGCCCAGGGAGCGAGCTCGCTTTCGTCTTTCACCGAGAGGTCGAGCGGCGGGTCTTCGTAATGCGCGCGGATGATCGCGCGCGTCGTCTCCTTGCCGTAGGCGGCAGTCCAGCTTTCCCACAGCCAGTCCGGCGTATCGAGACGCTCCGTATCCAGAGTATCCAGTATGGCGTCGCCTTCGCGCGTGACGCGGCGCAGCACCGCGTTCACCAGCGCCTTGTAGTGCCGCGCTGTCGCGTCCTGCGCCGCTGCCTCGACGTTCATCGAGACGGCAGCATGATGCGCGACGCGCAGGAACAGGATTTCCGTCACGCCCGCGCGCAGGATGTTCATGGTCGCGCCCGCGCGTTTCGGCAGGTCCTTGTCGAGAAGCGCGCCGATCACATGATCGACGGTGCCGAGGCGGCGGATCGCGGTGGCGGCGATGGCGCGGGCAAAGGCGCGGTCGCGCGGTTCGGCGCGGGCGAGGCTGCCCGTGGCCGCTTCGTCGGCGAAGGCATCGTCGAGCGCGCGGCGCTCCTTCAGCACGGCGGTGAGAATGGCGGCGGCGCCTTCGCGCGCCGCGAGGCCCGGTTCGGTTGGTTTCGTCATGGGGGCGGTTTAGAGCACAGCCGCCGCCCGCCGGGAAGGGGGTGCCGGATCAGCCCCGGGGACGGCCTGCCGCCTGGCGCATCGCCTGTGCGAGCTCGCGCAGCGCCGAGATGCGGTTCGCGGTCGCCGGATGGGTCGAGAAGAGGCTGTCGCGGCCGCGCCCGTTCAGCGGATTGATGATGAACATGTGCGCGGTGGCGGGGTTCGCTTCCGCTTCCTCGTTCGGGGCCTTCCGGGCCGCCTCGTCGATCCGCTCGAGCGCGGAAGCGAGCCAGAGCGGGTTGCCGGAAATTTCCGCGCCGCCCGCATCCGCCGAATATTCGCGCGTGCGGCTGATCGCCATCTGCACCAGCGCGGCCGCCATCGGGGCGAGGATCGCCAGCGCCAGCGTGCCGATGAAGCCGCCCGCGTTGCGGTTGCCGCCGAAGAAGAGCGCGAAGTTCGCGAGCATCGAGATCGCGCCCGCGATCGTCGCCGTCACCGTCATGGTGAGCGTGTCGCGGTTTTTGATATGCGCAAGTTCGTGCGCCATCACGCCGGCGAGTTCCTCGGGCGTGAGCATGCCGATCAGCCCGCTCGTCGCCGCGACGGCGGCATGTTCCGGGTCGCGGCCGGTCGCGAAGGCGTTCGGCTGCGGATTGTCGATGATGTAGATCTTTGGCGTCGGGATGCCCGCGCGCGCGGCGAGTTCCCGCACGATGCCGACATAGTTCGGCGCCGTCGTCTCGTCGACCTGCCGCGCCTTGTACATGCGCAGCACCATCTTGTCGGAATTCCAGTAGGCGAAGAGGTTCATGGCCGCGGCGACGACGAAGGCGATCATCGCGCCCTTCGGGCCGCCGATCAGAAAGCCAAGTCCCATGAAAAGCGCCGTCATGGCCGCGAGGAGCATGCCGGTTTTCAGTGTGTTCATTGGCTCTGTCTTCAACCTCTCCATCTGTCCGCCGCCTCCGGGGTGGAAGCGCGCCGTCGCCCGCTTTATATGTATCCTGATTGTGGCCGGTTCAAGAAAGGCGAATTTTCATGGCGGATGAGGAAAATCCGGCGGAAAGGGGCGCACGGAAGCTTCTTTCGCCTGCCGCCCGGCGCGCGCTGGCGGAAGCCGAGGCGCGCCGCCGCGAAGCCGATGCCGCGCCGCAGCGCCCGAAGGAGATCAACGGCCGCGGCGGCGCCGAGCCCACGCGCTACGGCGACTGGGAAGTGAAGGGTATCGTCAGCGATTTCTGAATGGCGCCGGCCGGGCGTCAGGGGGGCGACGGCAGAGGAGTGAGTTTGCCCGACAGGTTTTCGCCCCGTATTCGCCGTGCGCTTGCGGCCGCCGGCATCGTCTTCCGTTTCGTTCTGTTCTTCGGCGGGCTGGGCTTCGCGGTCTGGTTCGCGGTGGTCTGGTTTCCGGACGCCTACAATCCCTTCGTGCCGCCGGACATTCGCGACGAACCCAACATCGTCACGGGGCTGAAGCTCAGGGGCCTCGCGGACGAATACGATATCTGCGTCTCGGTCGTGCGGGCCTCCGGCACGAAGTACCGCCGCGACAGCATCGCGTCGGACAGCGAAGGCTGCGGCATGCCGCAGGGTCTCACGCTTGAGCAATCGCGGATTTCCTATGGCGGCGGCATCCAGCTCACCTGTCCCGCGACTGCCGCGCTGCTGATGTGGGAGCGCCATGTCGTCGCGCCCGCGGCGGCCGAACATCTCGGTTCCGGGGTCACGCGGGTGCGCCACTACGGCACCTACGCCTGCCGGAACGTGAACAACGCGCAGTCCGGCCGCCGCAGCGGCCATGCGCGCGGCAACGCGATCGACATTTCGGGCTTCGATCTCGAAGACGGACGCCGCATCACCGTGCTCGACGACTGGGGCGGCGATACGCCGGAGGGCCGCTTCCTCGCGGCGGTGCATGACGGCGCCTGCGGCCTTTTTTCCACGGTTCTCGGGCCCGATTACAACGATCTCCACGCGAACCACTTCCATTTCGAGATGGCGCGCTGGGGCATTTGCCGGTGAAAGGTGGCAAATGCCGGGAATCTTGAAACGAGCGGTAGCGGTCTGTAATCTGGAAAAAGAACAGTTTCACTCGGGGTGCTCGCGCAGACGGCTGCGCAGGTAATCGTTTCACTCTTCATTGTCGATGGGACCGGACATGAACGGCACCCCGCAGGAACGGATCCTCTTTCTGCACCTGCCGAAAACGGCAGGGACATCCGTCGCGCAGTCGCTGATCTCCGGGCTGGATCTGAAAAAGAGAAGCAGCACGAGGCTCGGCCGCGGCGGATGGGTTCTCATCCACGATCATGAGCGGGACAAGCGGCGCAAGCTTCTGCGCAAGGCGAAACGGGCCCGGTTCGTGACCGGGCATTTTACCGCGAGAACCTACAGGCAGCTTGCCGATCCGCAGCGCGATTTCGTCTTCACGTTTCTTCGCGATCCGGCATCCCGTCTCGAATCCCTCTTCCGGTTTTCGCGGGCATGGACGGGCGGGTGGGAATATCCGATCGATCCCGCGTCGCTGAAGTTCTCCGAGTTCCTGCAATACGACCATCCGCTGCATCGCGCCCGGGTGGACAATATGATGACGCGCATGCTCGGCGGCGGGCTCGATGAAGAGCCCGGCTCCGAAGAGGACTGGAACGACATGGTCGGCCGCGCCTGCCGGCTGCTGGACCGGATGAGCTTCGTCGGGCTGACCGAAACCTTCGACACCGATTTCGCGGCGCTGTGCGAGACGGTGGGCGTCCCCGCCCTCGAGACGCCGCGGAAGAACCGGACGCCGGCGCAGCACCGGGAGAAGGCCGTCGCCGACGACGATACGCGCAGCAACGCGGCCGCCCGCGACATGCTTCTGAGCTGCACGCGCCACGACTGGCGCGTCTACGAGCACGCGCGCCGGATCGTATCGGCGCGGGGATCGCGTCAGAACAGCAGATAGATCAGGATGATGATCGGGATCGGGACACCGATCGCCCAGAGCAGGATGCCGCGCATTTCTTGTTCTCCTTGTCCGCGTAGCCACACGTTTCAAGGATGAGAACGAGCGAAGCGGCAAGAGAGTTCCCGCGTTCAGACCTCCAGCCGGTAGCCCGCGCCGTCGCGCTTCACATGGCCTGCCGCCGGTGTCGCGAAATGCGTGCCGATGACGAGCGTATCGGCATCCGCCATTTCGGCAAGGAAGGCGTGACGCGTCTTTTCCGCCATGTCGCCGTCGCTGTCGAAGGCGCTGCGCCAGTCCGTCTTCGCCATCTGGCAGGGGTGGTGCATCAGGTCGCCGGTGATGATCGCGGTCTCGCCTTTCGAGGAGATGACGATGCTGACATGGCCCGGCGTGTGGCCGGGCGTCGGGCGGAGCCGCACCTCGTCGCAGACGACATGATCGTCGCTCACGAGATCGGCAAGCCCCGCATCGAAGATCGGCTGCACGCTGTCGGCGAGCACGGGCGCGTTGTCCTCGTCGTCCTCGGTGGACCAGAAGTCCCATTCGCGCTTGCCGATCAGGTAGCGCGCCTTCGGGAAGGTCGGCACCCATTTGCCGTCCACCAGCATCGTGTTCCAGCCGACATGATCGACATGGAGATGCGTGCAGAGAACCGTGTCGACGCTGTCGCGCGGCCAGCCGGCCTTTTCCATGTCTTTCAGGAAATCCGTCTGCAGCTTGTTGAAGAAGGGATTGCCGCGCTCCTTGTCGTTGCCGACACAGGTGTCGACGACGATGCGCTTGGCCGGCGTCTCGATCAGCAGGGCCTGGATCGCGACGCGGATATGGCCCTCCTCGGTCGCGAAATGGGGCCGGAGCCAGCCGATCTCCTTCACGGCGTCCGGGTAGGCCTGCATCACCATCGAGCCTTCGCCGCCGCCCGGCAGCGCGGCTTCCACCTCCACCACGCGCGTGATCGCCACGTCGCCGATCTGCCAGTCCGCCATGATTGTCCCTCCCAGGCCCGATTTGCGAAGAAGGTCAGGTAGGCATGGATGGCGGCAGGTGCAAGGGGCGGATTACCCCGCCGCCTTGTTCTGCCGGTTGTCGACGAGGTCCGTCACCACGCCGGGGTCGGCGAGCGTCGAGGTGTCGCCGAGGTTCGAGAAGTCGTCTTCCGCGATCTTGCGCAGGATGCGCCGCATGATCTTGCCGGAGCGCGTCTTCGGCAGGCCGGGGGCGAACTGGATGAGGTCGGGCGAGGCGATCGGGCCGATCTCCTTCCTGACCCACTGCACCAGCTCCTTGCGCAGCGCGTCGGAGGGTTCCTCGCCCGCGATCAGCGTCACATAGGCATAGATGCCCTGGCCCTTGATGTCGTGCGGATAGCCGACGACGGCGGCTTCGGCCACCTTCGCATGCGCCACCAGCGCGCTTTCGACTTCCGCCGTGCCCATGCGGTGGCCCGACACGTTCAGCACGTCGTCGACGCGGCCCGTGATCCAGTAATAGCCGTCCTCGTCGCGGCGGCAGCCGTCGCCGGTGAAATAGCGGCCCGGATACTGGATGAAATAGGTCTCGACGAAGCGCTGATGGTCGCCATAGACGGTGCGCATCTGCCCCGGCCATGAATCGTCGATGCAGAGATTGCCGGTCGTCGCGCCCTCTTGCACGTTGCCTTCGGCGTCGACGATCACCGGCTGCACGCCGAAGAAGGGCCGGGTCGCCGAGCCGGGCTTCAGGTCCGTCGCGCCCGGCAGCGGCGTGATCAATATGCCGCCCGTCTCCGTCTGCCACCAGGTGTCGACGATCGGGCAGCGCCCCTCGCCCACCACGCGGTGATACCAGAGCCAGGCTTCCGGATTGATCGGCTCGCCGACGGAGCCGAGCAGACGCAGCGATTTGCGGCTCGTCTTCTTCACCGGTCCTTCGCCCTCGCGCATCAATGCACGAAGAGCGGTCGGCGCGGTGTAGAAGATGTTGACGTTGTGCTTGTCGATCACCTGCCAGCAGCGGGACGCATCCGGATAGTTCGGCACGCCCTCGAACATCAGCGTCGTCGCGCCGTTCGCCAGCGGCCCGTAGAGAATGTAGGAGTGCCCCGTCACCCAGCCGACATCGGCCGTGCACCAGTAGATGTCGCCGTCCTGGTAGTCGAAGACATATTGATGCGTCATCGAGACATAGACCATGTAGCCGCCGGTCGTGTGCATCACGCCCTTGGGCTTGCCGGTCGAACCCGACGTGTACAGAATGAAGAGCGGGTCTTCCGCGCCCATCTCCTCGGGCGTGCATTCCGCCGGCACCTTCGCCGCTTCCTCTGCGTACCATACGTCGCGGCCTGCCTTCATCGCGACATCGCCGCCCGTGTGGCGGATCACGATCACGCTCTTCACGTCCGGGCACTTCTTCAGCGCCTCGTCGGTATTGGCTTTGAGCGGAATCTTGCGGCCGCCGCGCACGCCCTCGTCCGCCGTGATGACGCAGTTGGACGTGCAGTCGGTGATGCGGCCGGCCAGGCTGTCCGGCGAGAAGCCGCCGAAGACGACCGAATGCACCGCGCCGATCCGCGCGCAGGCGAGCATGGCATAGGCCGCCTCCGGGATCATCGGCATGTAGATCGTCACCCGGTCGCCCTTCTTCACGCCCTGGGCCTTCAATACGTTCGCGAAGCGGCAGACCTCGTCATGCAGCTCCCGGTAGCTGATCTTCCTGTCGACGGAGGGGTCGTCCCCCTCGAAGATGATCGCCGTCTGGTCGCCGCGCTTTTCGAGGTGCCGGTCGATGCAGTTGACGGAGGCGTTGAGCGTCCCGTCCTCGAACCACCGGATCGAGACATTGTGCGGCTCGAAGCTCGTGTTCTTCACCTTGGTATAGGGCTTCATCCAGTCGATCCGGAGCCCCTCCTCGCGCCAGAAGCCTTCCGGGTCGCTGACGCTGCGCTCATACATCTCGCGATATTTTGCGTCATCGATCAGCGCGCGGCTTTTCCATTCGCCGGGAACGGGAATGAGGGTGTCGGACAGTTCTTTTGACGGCATGGGGGCCTCCCTGCAGGCGCGTGGGGTCTCGGCGTCTTGTTTCCGGCGTCAGGCGCTCGGCCGGTTTCCGGCGCGTTGTTCTCGTTGGCGGGCATTATGTCCGCCGCTCCCGCTTTGAACAAGGCGGGCGGCAGAACAAGGCGGCAGACTCCTCCCACTCCCCGTCATGGCGAGCGAAGCGAAGCAATCCAGGGGCGGCGGGGACGGAGCGAGCGCCAGGTCGTCACATGCCCGTCACGCAGCGTCGCGGCGATCTTCCGGCCTAATTCGGCTCTCCGCCCAGTTCCTGGCTGACGCTGCGGAACTGTTCGAGCGCTGCTTCGAGGTTCTCGACGATCTCGGCCGCCAGCACATCCGGCTCGGGAAGATTGTCGAGGTCTTCGAGGCTGTCATCCTTCAGCCAGAAGATATCGAGGTTGAGCTTGTCACGCTGGACGAGTTCTTCATAGGTGAAGCGGCGGAAGCGTTCGGTTTCCTTGCGCTCGCGGTAACAGCGGATGAAGTCGTCGAAATCGGCATGGCTCAGGCGCTTGGTCTTCAGCGTCTTGTGAATGTTGGTGCGGTAGTCATAGACCCAGAGTTCCTTGGTCTGAACATCGCGCGAGGCCGGGCGCTTGTCGAAGAAGAGCACGTTCGCCTTGACGCCGGGGCTGTACCAGATGCCGGTCGGCAGGCGCAGAAGCGTATGGAAGTTGAAATTCTCCAGAAGACGCTTGCGGATGCCCTCGCCCGCGCGTCCCGCCTCGAACAGCACATTGTCCGGCAGGACGACACCGGCGCGGCCGTTCGTCTCCAGAATGGTCATGATGTGCTGGAGGAAGTTGAACTGCTTGTTCGAGGTGGTGAACTTGAAATCCTCGCGCTCGTAGCTCTCGCGCTCGGTCGTTACAGAACCGTCCTCGCCAACAACCTTGTAGCTCGACTTCTTGCCGAAAGGCGGGTTCGTCAGAACCACGTTGAAGCGCTTGCCGCTGTCGGCGGCGAGCGCATCGCCCTGATAGACAGGGCTGCCGCCATTGCCGACACCGTGCAGATAGAGGTTCATGGCGCAGAGACGCACGACCTCGTCCACGATGTCCACGCCTGTGAATGAGGTATGGCGCAGCTTGCTCAGCTTCTGACGATCCTTCGACTGACCTTTCATGTGGTCGTAAGCCGCCAGAAGAAAGCCGCCGGTGCCGCAGGCCGGATCGCAGACCGTCTCGCCGATCTTCGGATCGACACATTTTGCGATGGTCTCGATTACAGGACGCGGCGTGAAATACTGGCCCGCGCCCGACTTCACTTCCGAGGCGTTGCGTTCCAGAAGGCCTTCGTAAATCTCGCCCTTCACATCGACCTCAAGACCAACCCAGGGGCCTTCCTTGTCGATCAGACTGACGACGCGCTTCAGCTTCGCTGGATCAGAAAGCTTGTTCTGGGCCTTGCGGAAGATGGTGCCGATCAGACCTTCTTCCTTGCCAAGCGCTTCGAGCGTGTGGCGATAGTGAAGCTCAAGCGCATCGCCGTCCTTGTTCGCGAGTTGCGGCCATTTCCATTTGACGGGGACAGAAGACGTTTCACCGAGCAGTTCCTCGCGCTCCTGATCCATCTTCAGGAAAAGCAGATAGGTGATCTGCTCAACATAGTCGCCATAGGAAATGCCCTGATCGCGCAGCACATGCGCATAGTTCCAGACCTTGGAGACAAGCTGTTCGTTCGTCACGCCGGGGCCTTTCCGCGTTTGGTCTTCTTAGCTGTTGTCTGTGCCGCCTTGACGCGCGCCAGAAGCTCGCTGGCCGGTTCGTCACTCGGGTCCTGATCGACGAGGCGTCCCGAAAAAGCATTCTTCAGAATCGACTGACGCAGCGCGCTCGAACGATCCACCTCTGTATCGCACCATTCTTCAAGAACGGCCAACTTGCTAAGGCGCTCGGCAACAGAATGCTCGATCATCTCTTGCAATGGCAGTGGAGGAAGAGGAATTGCGATCCGTTTGAAGTTCGCAAGGTTGACTTTCTGTTGAGCTACACCTTTGGAAATTTTTCTAATTTGAGATTGGACGACATCCGACGACAACGCCAATTCAAGATAACCCACACTTACGCCAACTTTAGGAGGGCTCATCTTGATGCAATCAGCAGTGATAACCGCCGCCTCTGCGCTGAACGGGTAGATGCAAACATCTCCCGGCGGCTCGCCCATTTTTGTAATCAATATGTCCCCCGGATCAACCTTGTGCGACCTGAGTTCTTGAGCCTTTTCGCGCGATACAAACTTTGGACTCAATCCCGAAAAGTTTTTAGCTCGAATATGACGGACGAAAACGAGGGGCACACCCTCTTCTCGGTAATCATCAACCTTTAAGTTGCTACCAAAAGGCCCAATGCAGAGCGAATTGGGCGCAGGACTTGAAAGTTGCTCAGGGGAGGCCCACACCCACCCTTCTGGAAGCTCCGGCAAACCTGCCGTATCCGGCGCGACGGGTTCCTTGTATTTGCCTCGACCGGACCAGTTTTCACGGCGCGTTTTCAGGATGTGTTCGAGCAGGTCGCGGCCATCTTCGAGGCGATGCGCGTTTTCCGCACGCCAGTCTGCCGTGAGTTCGCCCGTGACGGCGGCCTTCAGAACCGATTGACGATAGCGCGCGAGCAGCTTCTGGATTGCGCGCAAGACCTCCTCGCCCTTGTCGAGACGCGCGAAAAGCGTGTCAATCTTCTCGACGATACGTTCCTGCTCGCTGCGTGGAGGAAGCGGAAGAGGTATGTCCAGGACCGTTAGCGATGACAGATGTTTGACTGTCACCGAAGACGTATGCTCATGAACAAGCTTCAAATAGCCGGGTAGAACGTAAGAAAGAAATTTCTGCGAATAGAAGCGCTCATCAGCTAACAGAGAACAGACACGCTGATTTAGAAGCGCTTTTCCCCCGCGCCACAGGCGACTATTAAAGTCACCATCCATGCCGACAACAATTTCTCCGTCTTCAACGAAGGTCATTGCAGGATCATCGACCATGCCTCGATAGCGTGTTCCGGGTACGCCTTTGAGAACATCTCGAATACGCAAAAGCGGCGTGCCATCGGATTCATTGAAACCGTTAGACTTAAAGGGAAAGCCGTTCTTGAGTCCTGCTATTTCTCCAACTCGAACGCGCTCCCAAGTCTCATGCGCACCGATAAGGCCGTTGGCGTTTGACTGAACCAGCTCCTTGATATCCGCGCCAAAAGCCATTCTTACGCCACCAAAGCTTCCTGCAGTTCGATCAGCATGTCGTTGAGTTTCGTTCCAAAGAGCGCGCGTGCCTGCAGGATGCCGCCCTTGTCGGAGAGGCCCGGAATTTCCTGGAAGTCGCGGGGTGCGATCTCGGCATTGGCTGCTATAATGGATGCGATCAGGCGAAGCCAGTCTTCCTGTTCAACCGTGTATTCGCGGCCCGCGCGCTTTTCGCGGCCGAGCCAGAGATTGAAGCGGCGTTCGACAGCGGTGCCGAAGGGCTCCAGCACATCGGTCTGCCCGAGCGCGAAGCGCACGAGGCTCACCACCTCCGTCAACTGCTCGTCGACCGGGGCGCCGCGCACCTTCGCCGCGTCGAGCCTTTTGTAAGCCTGCCAGACATTGGCGGTCGTCAGATAAAGCGGCGGATCAGTGAGGCGATTGACCAGCTCGCGGATGGCCGCATAGGTGAGGTGCTGGCGACCGAGCGGCTGATTGTAGAGGATTTGCAGAGCGGTTAGTTCGTCGCGATTGTCGTCGATGAACTGACGGAAGCTCGTCACCGTCTTTTCGGCGATCTTCTGGTCGAAGCTAGCATCGACAAGCTCGTCGGCAGTGGTCTCGTCGATCACGATATCCGTTTTCTGCTTGATGTCGGCAAGGAGCTTGCGCGTTTCCGGCTTGTCAAAGACGCGCACCGCCCTGTCGCACATTTCATCGATGACCGCCTTTTCCTGCTCCGGGGTTGCCGCAGAACCATGACGGGCCGAGATTTCAGCCCTTTGCCTGTCGGGGTCGATGGCGTCCAGAAGTTCGTTCGAGAGGTCGCGGGGCGACTTGCCGCCGGTCGACTGGACGATGCGTGCGCGATCCTCGTCGCCGAGCTTGCGGTCCAGCATGGCGAGGCGTGCGGCGAGGGAAGAGAGCGCATCCTCGTCGCGGCGGCCCATGGCCACCTGTTCCAGCAGCGCCTCGAAGCTGATGCCGTGTTTGCGCTCCAGCGGCTGGGAGGCGTTCTTCCTGCTCTCGGAGACGCCGACCGCGTCGATCAGCACGAAGCGCGTCTTGGTCTTCGCGTCCGGCGTGACGGCTCGCAAGTCCGCATCCGGGATGGTGCGAACGCCGCGCCCCTTCATCTGCTCGTAATAGCCTTCCGACTTCACGTCGCGCATGAAGATGAGGACTTCGACGGGCTTGATGTCCGTTCCCGTGGCGACCATGTCGACCGTGACGGCGACACGCGGGAAGGGGTCCACGCGGAAGGACTTGATGAGCGTCTTCGGGTCTTCGCCGGTGTTGCGATAGGTGATCTTCTTCGCGAAGTCGTTGCCCTCGCCGAAGACTTCACGGACGGCCCCTACAATCTCTTCGGCGTGACTGTCATCCTTGGCGAAGATCAGCGTTTTCGGGAGCCATTCGCCGGTGCGGTCCGGGAAGAGCTCGGTGAAGACGCGATCCCTGTAGGCCTGCAACACGGTTCTGATCTGGTTCGGATTGACGACCGAGCGATCAAGCTCCTTTGCCGCGTAGTCGAGGTCTGCATCCAGCGTCTCATAGCGCACCTGGCGCGTGCGCTTGTCGCGGATGGGCACCTGAAAGCCGGTTTCGCCCACTTCGACCTTGCCGCCTTGCTCCGTGACGCGGGTGCGGATGCGGTAGATTTCGTAGCCGACGTTGACGCCGTCGGCGACGGAACGCTCATAGGGATATTCGGCGACAAGATTGCGATTGAAGAAACCCAGCGTGTGTTTCGACGGCGTCGCCGTGAGGCCGATGATTGAAGCGTCGAAATACTCCAGCACCTGACGCCAGAGACCATAGATCGAGCGATGGCACTCATCCGTGACGATGAAATCGAAGGTCTCGATCGGGATGTCCGGATTGTAGGCAAGCGGCGGGATGCTGCCTTCCTCGTCCTTCCATTTCTCGAAACCCGAGACCTCCTCCTCTTCTTCCGCGAGTTCCTGACCGCGCAGCATGGAATAGAGACGCTGGATCGTCGTTATCACCACCTTGGCGTCCGGGTCGATCCGATGCGAGTGGAGATGCTGGACGTTATAGGTGTCGGTGAAGCGATGCGCGGCACCCGGCGGCTGATACGCCTGAAACTCGCGCAGAGTCTGGTCGCCAAGATTGTTGCGGTCGACGAGGAAGAGAATGCGCTTCGCGCCCGCCTCGCGAATGAGGCGATAGGAGAATGAGCAGGCCGTGAAGGTCTTGCCCGCGCCGGTCGCAAGTTGGATCAGGGCGCGCGGACTGTCCTCGGCGAAGGACTTTTCAAGCCCGGCGATGGCTTCCACCTGACAATCGCGCAGGCCCGAGGGATTAAGCGGCGGCATCTTCCTCAGCCGGGCCCGGAGCGTTTCCGGCTGCTGCAGCCAGTCACGGAGCGTTTCGGGCCTGTTGAAGGCGAAGAGGCGGCGCGAGCGCGGCTTCGGGTCGCGCATGTCGCGGAAGAAGGTTTCCTCGCCGGTGCTCTCGTAATCGAAAAGCAGATAGTCGTCCCAGCGCGCCAGATGATCCGGCAGCTTGTGCATGTATTTTTCGGATTGGTCGGCCACGCCGCTCAAGGTGACGCCGGCCTTCTTGGCCTCGATCACACCGGCGGCCTTGCCGTCCACGAAAAGCAGGTAGTCGCAGTGGCCGGCGGGAAGCGGGAATTCGCGCACGGCCACGCCCAGGGCGGCATTGCGGTCGAAATGCTCGCGATCCTGCACGACCCATCCGGCATCGCTCAGAAGCCGGTCGATCTTTTCACGGGCTTTTTGCTCGGGCGCCGACAAATCAGCCCCTTCCGGCGGGGACTTGGCGCCACAAGCCGCGGCGATGCCGGGTCATTCCGAGATGCGGCATCCAGGTACGACGATCTGCAGGTGTGCAAGACATGAAATGGCTGGTCCCCCGTAAAGGGCAGCTTAGCCTTTTGGCGCGCGATGTCACAACCGGCGGTCACTTGCCCGACCCCCCTCAAACCCCCAGCTCCGCGCGCTTCTTC
>CAJXOU010000074.1 GCA_913057645.1 uncultured Rhodobiaceae bacterium
GCTGAGTAGCGCGGGCAGGTACATGGGGAGGCTAGTGGGAAGCTTAGGATGTGTATAAGAGACGGACCACCGGCCTGTCGGAACTGGGGCTGCGGGCGGCGCGCGAGGCGGGGTCCCTCACCCTTTTCGGTTCTGCCTCCTGGCGCCACGTCTTCGGCGATGTCGAGCCCCTCTCCCGTGCCGCCTTCGCGAGCGCGCCCGCGACCACATTCTCGGTTCGCGGTACGCCCCTCTCCGAGGACGTCGCCTCTCTCGGCGGCGGTGTCGAAATCCTCATCGCAGAGGAGACGACGCTGGAGCTGTCCTATCGCGGCGAACTCGCCTCCGACAGCCGCGACCACGGGCTGAAGGCGAAGCTCCGGATCGACTTCTGAGGAGCATCGCGTGTGACGTTTCGATGACAGTTCGGTGACAGTCGGCCTGTTTTATCCCCGGAAACGCGAAATCCCCGGTCCTCTTTCGAGCACCGGGGATCCCGGAAAGGCCGCCGGGGGAGACGGGACCGGCGGCAATTTAATTTAGAATAATTCTAATATAAGAACGCCGCCCGCCGCTTCAAGGGCCCCGAAAAAGCACAACCTTTCCATTGCCTTCGCTCTTTCGCCGCAGCATAACGGGCGCCACGCCGCTCCGGCGCAAGTGACGGAATCTCTCGAATGGACAAGCCGCAAAACCGCGTTTTCTCGGGCGTGCGGCCCACCGGCAATCTGCATCTCGGCAATTATCTCGGCGCGATCCGCAACTTCGTCGGCCTGCAGAAGACGCATGAATGCATCTACTGCGTGGTCGACATGCATGCGATCACCGTCTGGCAGGATCCCAAGGAGCTTGCCGCGAACACGCGCGAGGTCGCGGCCGCCTACATCGCCGCGGGCATCGATCCGTCCACGAACATTATCTTCAACCAGTCGAAAGTCTCGGCCCATGCCGAACTCGCATGGATCCTGAACTGCGTCGTGCGCATCGGCTGGCTGAACCGCATGACCCAGTTCAAGGACAAGGCGGGCAAGGACCGCGAGAAGGCATCCGTCGGGCTCTACACCTATCCGGTGCTGATGGCCGCCGACATTCTCGCCTATCGCGCAACGCATGTGCCTGTCGGCGAGGATCAGAAGCAGCATCTCGAACTTGCCCGCGACACGGCGCAGAAATTCAATAACGACTTCGGAGCGCCGGATTTCTTTCCGCTGCCCGAACCCCTCATCATGGGCGCGGCGACGCGCGTCATGTCGCTGCGCGACGGCACGAAGAAGATGTCGAAGTCGGACCCGTCCGACCTCTCGCGCATCACCATGCGCGACAGCGCCGACGACATCGCGAAGAAGATCAGGAAAGCGCAGACCGATCCCGAGCCCCTTCCCGAAACCGTCGCGGGTCTCGAAGGCCGTCCCGGGGCCGACAATCTCGTCGGCATCTATGCCGCGCTGTCGGACAGGACCAAGGCGGAAGTTCTCGCCGAGTTCTCCGGTGCGCAATTTTCTGTCTTCAAACCGGCGCTTGCCGATCTCGCAGTCGAGAAACTGACGCCCATCACGAACGAAATGAAACGTCTGATGGAAGACCCGTCCTATATCGACGGCATTCTCGAAAAGGGAGCCGTGCGGGCCCGCGCCATCGCCGACCCGATCCTCGCCCGCGTCCGCGAGATCGCCGGCTTCATCTGAGGCAGTCTGACGGTGGGCGCTTGATCGGCGCGCGGAAGGACCCATCTAGTTGATGGTCCGTGTTAAACTGGGAACGACCCGGAGGTAAATCGGCCCATGTCTTTCAGTGACCGCCTTGCAGGCTGGCGCGAAAATCTCCGTCACCGCTGGATGTATCGGCGCGGGGATGGGACCCAGGATGCTGCAGCGGCCGGAAAAGGCAGCAGCGGTTTCGGCGCCCGCATCGGCGGCCTCGTTGGCGGTCTCAACCGCCCCGGCATGGGCAATCTGTTGAAGCGCGTGCTGATCGCGCTCGTCATTCTCGTTCTTCTCTATTACCCAATTGGCATGCTCGTCGTTCACAAGGTCGACGACGATATCGACTTCGCGCCCTCCGCCGCCGACACGGCCGAAGGCGGCAGCATGGCCGTCGCCTATGCGGCGGGTCTTGTGGATCGCGAGGTCAACCAGAACAACTGGACGGCGAACGATCCCTTCTTCCAGCCGGGCGTCATGCTCGACAACATGCCGAACTTCCAGCAGGGCATCATGTCGGCGCTGGCGCGCTTCGGCTTCGAGCTGACGGATCAGCTCGGCCGCACGCGCGGCTCGTCAGAAGCGGACCCCGATCTGCAGCGCGCAGCGGGTCTCCTTCAGTATCCCGGCAATGTCTGGATCTGGAATCCGAGTGTCTCGCTCGCCCCGCGTGCGAGTTCGGAATCGCAGTATCGCGACGCGCGCGAAAGGCTTCTCGCCTATAACGCCCGCCTCGCGAAGGGCAAAGCCAATTACGATATTCGCGCCGACAACCTGCTCGCGACGATCGAGCGCTTTGCCGCCGATATCGGATCGTCCTCTGCCCTGATCGACCGTCACCTGAACGAGGAAGCAGGCAGCTTCTTCGACGCGGAAGCCGATGACATCTTCTATTTCACCAAGGGCAAGCTTTACGGCTACTACATGGTGCTGCAGGGGCTCGGCACGGATTTCGAGCCGATCATCAAGGAGCGCAATCTGCAGAAGCCCTGGAACGAGATGATGGAGAGCTTCCGCAAGGCGGCGCTGCTCGATCCCTGGGTGGTGATGAACGGCGATCCGGACGCCCAGTTCCAGCCGAACCACCTCGCCACGCAGGGTTTCTATCTGTTGCGCGCCCGCACGCAGCTTCGGGAAATCAGCAATATCCTGCTGAAATAGCCCTCGTTTCAAATGCTTGCCCGCTGCCCCGCCCGGTGGCAGCATCCGCCCCATGAGCGAATCTGAACCATCGGGCCAAACCGGCGCGCCGGAAAAACGGCGCAAGTTTCTCGTCATCGTCGACGGCACGCCCGAATCCGAGATTGCCATTCATTTCGCGAGCCTCCGGGCCGCCCACACCGGGGGTGTGGTGACGCTGCTTGCCGTCATCGAGCCGGGCGAGGCCTCGCAGCAATGGCTCGGGGTGAAGAACATCATGCAGGAAGAGGCGCGGGACGAGGCCGAAGAGCTCCTGCACAGGCTCGCGGCGCATGTGAACGAATATGCCGGCATCATGCCTGAACTCATCATCCGCGAGGGCCGCCGCGCCGAGCAGGTGATGCAGCTTATCGGCGAAGACAAGGATGTCGCCATCCTCGTTCTCGCCGCCGGCACGGGAAAGGAAGGGCCGGGGCCTCTGGTCACCATGGTCGCCAGCGCGTCCGAAAAAGCCTTCCCGATTCCCGTGACCGTGGTGCCGGGAACTCTCACCGAGGAAGCGATCCGTTCGCTGGCTTGATTCCGGGGGGCAGGCGGTCCATCTATAGGCTGCGCCGCAAGCAGGTGCTAAACCCCGGCGATACAAAGGTTTTTCTACGATGTTCATTCAGACCGAAGCGACGCCCAATCCGGCGACCCTGAAGTTCCTGCCCGGCCGCGAGGTTCTGGGCGAGGGCCGCGCCGCCGATTTTCCGACCCGTGAGGCCGCCGAGCGCTCGCCGCTCGCCATGCGCCTCTTCGCGGTCGAGAACGTGGCGGGCGTCTTCTTTGGCAGCGACTTCATCACCGTCACGAAATCGGGCGGCGAGTGGCAGCACATGAAGCCCGCGCTTCTTGGCGCGATCATGGAGCATTTCACCGGCGGTGCGCCGATCCTCTTCGCAGCGGGCGACGGCGACGATGCCCATGCCGGTCACGACGGCGAGAACGGCGAGATCGTCTCGCAGATCAAGGAAATTCTCGACACGCGTGTCCGTCCGGCCGTTGCGCAGGACGGCGGCGACATCACCTTCCAGGGCTATGAGGAAGGCATCGTGTTCCTCAACATGCAGGGTGCCTGTGCGGGCTGTCCGTCCTCCACCGTGACACTGAAGCGCGGCGTCGAGAACATGCTGAAGCATTACATCCCCGAAGTTGTCGAGGTTCGTCAGGTCTGACGTCTTCTGACCGCAGGTCAGAATAGCGTTGGCGAGACTGGCGCGCGCGGCCGAAAACGCTATCGTGTGCCCTTCGGTTCATTGTGCGAAGGAGAACAGACCCATGAGCGGAAAGCTGGGGGACGAAGCGCTCGACATCATTTTTCGTGAAGCGCGCACGCACAATGCGTGGACGGACAAATCCGTCTCGGACGACACGCTGAAGGCGCTCTACGATTTGATGAAGTGGGGTCCGACCAGCGCCAACATGTCGCCCGCCCGGATCGTCTTCGTGAAATCGAAGGAGGCGAAGGCAAGGCTCGAGCCCGCGCTCATGGAGGGGAACCGCAAGAAGAGCATGCAGGCCCCCGTGACCGCCATCATCGGCTATGACGTGAAATTCTACGAGCGCCTGCCGGAACTCTTCCCGCACGAGCCCGCCGCCAAGACCTGGTTCAACTGGTCGGACGAGTGGGCCGAGCAGAACGCCTTTCGCAACGGCTCGCTCCAGGGCGCCTATTTCATGATCGCCGCGCGTTCGCTCGGCCTCGATTGTGGGCCGATGTCCGGCTTCGACATGAACAAGGTCAACGAACTGTTTTTCGCCGGAACCAGTGTGAAGTCGAACTTTCTCTGCAACATCGGCTATGGCGATCCATCGGGTCTTTTCGAACGCAGTCCCCGGCTCCCGTTCGACGATGCCTGCGAGATTGTCTGAGCGCCTGACGGAGCCCCTCTCGTGATCGTCCTCGCCTTCGATACAGCGCAAGGCGCACTCTCCGCCGCCGTGCGGGACGGGGAAGGCGAACTCGCCGCGATCTTCGAGGAACGCACGCGTGGTCACGCCGAAGCGCTGATGCCGATGCTCGAAACGGTGCTGGCGGAAGCGGCGCTCGGCTTCGCCGGTCTCGATGCGCTCGCCGTCACCGTCGGCCCCGGGACCTTCACCGGGCTGCGCGTCGGGCTCGCCGCCGCGCGTGGTCTTGCGCTCGCCCGCGGCCTCCCCCTCGTCGGCGTGACGACGCTCGAAGCCGTCGCGGCGCCTGTGAGTGCGGTTGCCGGGGAGGCGGTGGTTGCGGCCTTCGACGCCCGGCGCGACGAAATCTACCTGCAAGTATTCGACGATGGCCTTGCGCCGCTCTCCCCGCCGCTTCTGGTCGGTCTCGAGGCGGCGATGACGCATCTGCCGGACGCGCCCCTCGTGCTTGTCGGCACCGGCTCGGCGCTTCTTGCGGAAAAACTGGAAATGGCGGGCCGGACATATCGTCTCGCGGATGCCCGCCCCCAGCCCGACGCCAGTAACATTGCCCGCCTGGCCGTGTCGCGGCTCGCGGTCGAGGGGCCGGAGGCTTTTCGCGTACCGCCGCCACCGCTCTACATAAGGGCGCCGGATGCAAAGCTCCCGGGCGGACGCGACCCGGGCGAGGCGGCATGACGGCGTCTCCGGTGCCGCAATCGGATGATGCCGCGGCGCAACGTCTTTCGGCGCTTCACGCGGAATGTTTCGATGAAGCCTGGGACGCACCCGCGATTGCACGCCTTCTCTCCATGCCGGGTGCCTTTGCCTATTGGGCGGCGGTGTCCGCAGAAACAGGCGAATCGCCCGACGGCTTCGTGCTTGCCCGGGTGGGCGGCGGCGAGGCGGAGATTCTGACCATCTGTGTTCGTCCCGCCGCCCGCGCGGCCGGGCTCGGCCGCGTGCTTCTCGCCGCGGCGGCGGCTCATGCCGCGGCGGCGGGTGCGGGGTCTCTCTTTCTGGAGGTGGCCGAAGACAACATGCCTGCTCTGCGCCTCTATGAGAGCTTCGGTTTCTCTCTGGTCGGCACGCGTCCGGGCTATTACGAGCGCGGTTCGTCGAGGGTCGCCGCGCGGACGCTGAAACTCGATCTTCCGCACGACGCGTCGCCAGTCATAAATCCTTGATTGACGAAGGGTTTTATCGGGGATGGCGGGGCTCCGGCCAACGCCGCTCCTTGATGACAAGCGCATGGTGCTTGGCCTATGATGCTCGCGATGACAGACAAGACGACAGCGGCCGTGCGGCCCGAAGACATGCCCAACGATCCCGAGCGGATCGAGAATCTCTGCGTCGAAAAAGGGATGCGCATGACCGATCAGCGCCGCGTCATCGCGCGCGTGCTCTCGGTCGCCCACGATCATCCCGACGTCGAGGAGGTCTATCGCCGCGCCGCGGCCGTCGACAGCAAGATATCGATTGCGACCGTTTACCGGACGGTGCGCCTTTTCGAGGAAGCGGGCATTCTCGAACGCCACGACTTCCGCGATGGCCGCTCGCGCTACGAGCAGGTGCCGGAAGAGCATCACGATCATCTGATCGACCTTCAGAACGGCACCGTCATCGAATTTCACAACGATGAAATCGAACGGCTGCAGCAGATCATTGCCCGCGAGCTCGGTTTCGAACTTGTCGATCACCGGCTGGAGCTTTACGGCGTGCCGCTCGACCGGAACAAGAAACCGGAAGCCAAGAGCAACAAAGGGTGATCCTCGTCCGCGGCTAGGGCCGGAGGGGGTGGGAGACGCACATGGCAACCGCGCGGGCCGCAGTCCTGCTGGCAGGCTTCATTCTTTCAGCCGTCCTCCTGATGCCGCTGCAATGGCTCGGTCTCAAGCTCGGCTTGCCCTACGCCCGCACGCTTCCAAATCGCTATCACCGTTTTCTGTGCCGCCTGATCGGCATCAAGGTGATCCGGCACGGCGAGCCCCATAGCGGCGGCGCCTGCCTTATTACGGCCAATCACACGTCGTGGCTCGATATTCCGATCATCGCCTCGCTCGAACCCTGTTCCTTCGTCGCCAAGAGCGAGGTCGCGGGCTGGCCCTTTTTCGGCACGCTGGCGAAGCTGCAGCAGACCGTGTTCGTGGAGCGCGAACGGCGGACCCGCACGGCCCATTCGCGCAACGAGATCCATGCGCGCATCGCCGCTGGCGATCGTCTGGTGCTTTTCCCCGAGGGCACATCGAGCGACGGCAACAGGGTGCTTTCCTTCAAGAGCGCGCTCATGAGCGTCGCCCAGCTCACAATCGTTAACGGCGAGGAGGACCGGGAGGACGATCTCGTCGTTCAGCCCGTCTCGGTCGCCTATACCGGCCTCTACGGCATGCCGATGGGCCGCTATTTCCGGCCCTTCTTCGCCTGGTATGGCGATATGGAGCTTTTCCCCCATCTCTGGGAGGCCTTTTCGCTCGGGCCGATCGAGGTGACGGTCGAGTACCACAAGCCCGTGACGATACGGGAAATCGGCAATCGCAAGGCGCTCGCCGCCTATTGCGAGGCTTGTTGCCGCGACGGCGTGACCCGGGCGCTCAACGGCCGCCGGGACGAGGGGAAAGAGGCATCTGCCGAGCCGGCGGAAGCCGTCGCCCGCCCCAGGGTCGCCGGGGCTTGAGCCCTCTGTCCAAACCGTTCGCCGCTGCCCCGCTATACATGATAAGCTTCGGCTCAGAAGTTGAGTTCCCAGAGGAGACGAGCGCACACATTGCACGATAAACCCGCGCCATCCCGTACCGTCGCGCCGGAAACGGGCCATCAGGCCGAACCCGCCGCGCCGCGCAAGAAAATCTTCGTCAAGACTTATGGCTGCCAGATGAACGTCTATGACTCGGCCCGCATGGTCGATGTCATGGCGCCCACCGGCTATGCCGAGGTCGACACGCCCGAAGAGGCGGACATCGTCATCCTGAATACCTGCCACATCCGCGAAAAGGCTGCGGAAAAGGTCTATTCGGAACTTGGCCGTCTGCGCGACCTGAAAAAGGAAAAGTCCGGCCGGGGCGAAAGCCTCGTTATCGGCGTGGCCGGCTGCGTCGCGCAGGCCGAAGGCGAGGAGATGCGCCGCCGCGCGCCCGCCGTCGATCTCGTCCTGGGTCCGCAGACCTATCACCGTCTGCCGGAATATGTCGCACGTCTCGCAAATGGCGGGCCCGGCATCGTGGAAACGGAGTTCCCCGCCGAAGACAAGTTCGAGAGCCTGCCTGTGCCGGATCGCCGCAAGACGCTTGCGCGGGGCGCGACAGCCTTCCTCACCATCCAGGAAGGTTGCGACAAGTTCTGCACCTTCTGCGTCGTGCCTTATACGCGCGGCGCGGAATTCTCGCGGCCTGTCGCCCGCATTCTCGATGAAGCCAAGGCGCTCGCTGATGCGGGCGTCCGCGAGATCACTCTGCTCGGGCAGAACGTCAATGCCTATCACGGAGAGGATGTGAAGGGCGGCGCGGCAACGCTCGGCGCACTCATTCGCGATCTTGCCGCGGTCGACGGCATCGAGCGCATTCGCTACACGACGAGCCATCCGCGCGACATGGACGAGGACCTCATTGCCGCCCATGCCGAAGTTCCGGAACTGATGCCCTATCTGCATCTGCCGGTGCAGTCCGGCTCGGATCGCATTCTCGAGGCGATGAACCGCCGCCACGATGCGGAAAGCTATCTCCGTCTTGTCGAACGTATTCGCGCCGCGAGACCCGACATCGCCATGTCGTCCGACTTCATCGTCGGCTTCCCCGGCGAAACGGACCGGGATTTCGAGGCGACGCTCGATCTGGTGCGGACCGTCGGCTATGCGCAGGCCTACAGCTTCAAGTACAGCCCCCGCCCGGGCACGCCCGCCGCAACGGAGGAAGATCAGCTTCCCGAAGAGGTGAAGAGCGAAAGATTGCAGCGCCTGCAGGCACTTCTCGGCGAACAGCAGGTGGCATTCAACGAAGCCTGCGCGGGGCGCATCATGCCGGTCCTGTTCGACCGGCGCGGCAAGGGCGAGCGGCAACTTGTCGGCCGCAGCCCCTGGCTTCAATCCGTCCATGTGGAGGACGCGCCGGAAAACCTTTTCGGCAACATCGTCGAAGTTGAAATCGAGGAAGGATATCGAAACTCCCTTCGGGGACGCCTGCGAGCAGCGGAGGCGGTCGTCGCCTGATGGAAAGTGGTCATACGCACGTCGAAAGGACAGGGTGCAGTTGAGCGCAACGGGTGGGATGAAGACGGCGAAGGGTGAATCGGGAGGCGAGGACAGTCTGGTCATCGCCTTTGACGATAATCGTCTGCTGACGGAGCTTTTTGGAACGAACGACCGGCATCTTGCGCGCATCGAGCAGGGGCTGGGCGTGCTCGCGACCTCGCGCGGCAACAAGCTCGTCATCACCGGCAATGCCCATGCGCGCAACCAGGCGGACCGCGTCTTCCGCGACCTGTATGACCGACTGAAATCCGGACAGGAAGTGAGCGCGGGCGAAGTCGACGGCGCGATCCGGATGGCGACGGCGCCGGACGCCGATCTCGCCAAGCCCCAGGGCGGTCTCTCCGGCCACCAGGTCCAGACGAAGCGCCGCGTCATCTCCGCGCGTTCGCAGACGCAAGGCTCCTACATCGAGGCATTGATGTCGAACGAGCTCGTCTTCGGCGTCGGTCCGGCCGGCACAGGCAAGACATATCTCGCGGTTGCGGTTGCGGTTTCCATGCTTCTGCAGAAGCGCGTCGACCGCATTATCCTGTCGCGTCCCGCTGTCGAGGCGGGCGAACGTCTCGGCTTTCTGCCGGGCGACCTGAAAGAGAAGATCGATCCCTATCTGCGCCCCCTCTATGACGCGCTCTACGACACACTGCCGGGCGAGCAGGCGATGAAGGGTATCGAGTCGGGCGAGATCGAGGTCGCGCCGCTCGCCTTCATGCGCGGCCGCACACTCGCCAATTCCTTCGTCATTCTCGACGAGGCGCAGAACTGTACGCCCGTGCAGATGAAAATGTTTCTGACGCGCCTCGGCGAGAACAGCCGCATGGCGATCACCGGCGATCCGAGCCAGGTTGACCTGCCGCTCGGCGCGAAATCCGGCCTCAAGGACGCACTCGACGTGCTTGACGGTGTACCCGGTGTCTCGACCGTGCGGTTCTCGGATGCGGACGTGGTGCGTCACCCTCTCGTGACGCGCATCGTGAAGGCCTATAATGCGCGCGAACGAGGCCTTCTTGGAGAAGGCGACAAATGAACACGGATTCCTCTTCCGGGCGCAAACGAAGCGCCAAGGCCCGAAGTCCGGTTTCCGGACTCGAGATCGATGTTCTGCGAGAAGCCGGCGACTGGGACAGCGGCACCGAGGAAACGGTGCGCCGCGCCGCAGAGCACGCCTATGTCGTGACCCGGGGCGAGGAGGCGGCCGAGCTCTGCATCGTGCTCGGCGACGACGAACTGGCTGCCCGCCTCAACAAGGCCTATCGCGGCAAGGACGGGCCGACAAACGTTCTCTCTTTTCCCGCCGCCGAAATGCCGGACACCGGCGCGCCGCAGGCAGCCTTCCAGACATCGTCGCCGCTGCTCGGCGATGTCGTCCTCGCGCGCGAGACGATTGCCCGCGAAGCGGCAGGCCAGAACAAGAAATTTGCCGATCACCTGACACATCTCACCGTTCACGGTGTGCTGCATCTCCTCGGCCACGATCACATGGACGATGTGGAAGCCGAGGAGATGGAAGCGCTCGAACGAGATATACTGGAAGATCTCGGCATTGCCGATCCATACCGCGAAGAACGCAACGGCAACTGAAAACCTCGACAGAAAATCCGAACCAAGACAATGGCCGATACGACCGACCGATCCTCAACCTCGCCCGCCCGGGATGATCCCGTCTATCCGCGAAACCGTCACCGTCTGGGCTGGTTGCGCACCCTGCTGGGGCTGAACGGCAATGGCGACAGCTCGCTCCGCGAAAGCCTCGAGGAGGTCATCGAGGAGCATGAGGATATCCATCGCAGCCTGACCGCCGAAGAGCGGCACATGCTCGTCAACATCCTGAAGTTCGGTGAACTGCGTGTCGATGACGTCATGGTGCCGCGGGCGGATGTGATCGGCGTCGAGGAAGCGGCGACCATGGAAGAGGTTTTGCGCCTCTATCGGGATTCGAGCCATTCGCGCATGCCGATCTATCGCGAGACCCTCGACGATCCGATCGGCATGGTGCACCTGAAAGACGTGCTCGCCTGGCTCGCCCCCGTTGAAAGCGAAGGCGCGGCGCCGAGACCTCCCTTCTCCCTTCGTTCGATCCGGCGCGAAGTGCTTTTCGTGCCGCCTTCCATGCCGGTGCTCGATCTTCTGGTAAAAATGCAGGCGACACGCATCCATCTCGCTCTCGTCATAGACGAGTATGGCGGTACGGACGGTCTTGTCTCGATCGAGGATCTCGTCGAGGAGATCGTCGGAGAAATCGAGGATGAGCACGATATCGACAGTGGTCCCTCGCTGGTGAAACGCGACGACGGGTCGATCGACGCCGACGCCCGCTGCCCGATCGAGGATCTGGAGGAGATGATCGGCGTGACACTGGTCGAAGAGGAATACCAGGACGACGTCGACACGCTGGGAGGGCTCGTCTTCTCGCTGCTCGGGCGTGTTCCCCTGCGCGGTGAACTGGTGCGTCATCCGGCGGGTCTCGAATTCGAGGTGAAGGACGCCGATCCTCGCCGCATCAAGCGCATGCGCATTCACCTTCTGCCCGGCCCCAATGCCGAGGCGGCATCCAGAGCAGAAGGCTGAACGGGTGCGGTTCGAAAGCGGCCTTGTCGAGGCCGTCCACCGGCTGGAGCGGTTCGCTTCCTTTCTTTCGGAATTGCGTGGCTGGCGACGGTATCTTGCCGCCTTTGTTGCGGGCGTCGTCAGCGTGCTTGCGCTGCCGCCCTATGAGTTTCTGCCGGTACTCTTCGTTTCCATTCCCGTCCTCGTCTGGCTTCTGGATGGCGTGGGCGAGCCGACACGCTCCCGCCGCCGCCGCGTCCTGTGGCGCGCCGGGTTGACCGGCTGGTGGTTCGGCTTTGGATATTTCCTGCTCGGTCTTTACTGGGTCGGGAATGCCTTTCTGGTCGATGCAGAGAAGTTCGCCTTTCTGCTGCCGGTGGCTGTGACGCTCATGCCGGCGGGTCTTGCGCTCTTCACGGGCGCGGCCGCCGCGCTTGCCCGGCTGTTCTGGCTGAAGGGATACAGACGGGTGGCCGTCCTTGCCGTCGTCTGGACCGTTTTCGAATGGCTACGCGGTCACATCCTGACGGGCTTCCCGTGGAATCTGATCGGCGAAAGTTTCACCGGGTCGGATGCATTGCTCCAGGTCGCCGCGCTTGTCGGCGCCTATGGTCTTTCCTTCATCGTGATGCTGATCGCGGGGTCGCCTGCCTCCTTCGACACGCGCGCCCTGCCGGGATCGCGGCATCTCGATGGCGAACTCGCTGCGCCTGCGATTGCGCTTGCGGGTCTTGCCCTCATCTGGGTCGGTGGAGCCGCGCGTCTTTCATCGGCCGAACTCGACTACAGCGGCGCAACGAATGTCCGGATCGTGCATCCCGACACGCCCTTTGCGAAGGACTGGGACAGCGAGGAACGCCTTCTCACCATCATCGGCCAGTTGCTGCGCATGTCGCGTGAGCCGACGCCCGAAAGTCCTGCCGGCATAAAACCGGGCACCATCGTCGTCTGGCCGGAGAACGCCGTGCCGGTGCTGCTCGCCCGCGAGCCCTACGTGCTCGCTGCCATAGGGCGCATGCTGCCGGATGGCGCCTATCTCATTGCGGGTTCGAACCGTGGCGAACCCGCGCCGGACGGTCCCTCCAACCGTCTTCGCGTGTTTTACAACAGCCTCTATGTCGTCGATGCAGATGGCGAGATCGTGGAGACCTACGACAAGCACCATCTCGTACCTTTCGGCGAATATGTGCCGCTCCGGCATCTGCTCGGCCGCATCGGGTTGCGGCAGATCGTGCAGTTCCAGGGAAGTTTCGATGTCGGTCCGGGTCCGAGAACACTCGCCTTGCCGGGCATGCCTCCCGTCAGCCCGCTCATCTGCTACGAGATCATCTTTCCCGAAGAGATCGTTGCGCCGGGGACGCGCCCTGCCTGGCTCGTCAACATTACCAACGACGCCTGGTTCGGTGAGTCCGCAGGTCCCTACCAGCACTTCTCGCAGGTCCGCATGCGGGCGGTGGAGCAGGGCCTGCCGGTTGTCCGTTCGGCAAACAGCGGTATCTCGGCGCTGGTCGATCCTTATGGCCGCGTCGTGAAAAGCCTGCCGCTGGACGGCCGCGGCATTATCGACACCAAACTCCCTTCGCCTCTTCAGCCGACGCTCTATGCACGGCTCGGCGACCTGTTCCTCGCCTTTCTCATGCTGGCCGCCATCGCCGCAGCCTGGTATGGCCGCCGCCCGCAAAAAGCTGGCAGCTAAGCGCCAGGGTTGCATCCAGATGGGTGATATCCACCGGATTTCTGCCGTTTTTTGTACGCGCCGTTGCCGAGACCACCGACTTGAAGTTGTGGTGTCCTGATTTCCGCTTCAGATCGAATTCCTCTCGTCCGCAGAGGATATTCAGCCCAACAGCGCTTTTTTCGCGATCTCCGATCCGCAGTTGCGCAAGCGGATTCTCGATCTTCTGAAGGCGCTGGCAGGCGTGGCCGACGACTCCGAAGCACAGGATTCGGCGGATTTTGGCGATATTATAGAAAATAACACGTAGATATGCACTTATGTGCATATCTTTTTGCGACTGGCTGTTGACCCCGCATCCGATCCTTGCAACAACCAAGGCCGTCGGCGCGGCGGACCGAGTTTCACGCCGCGACATGGAAATGTCGCCCAGCGCCGTCATGAATAAGAAGTGCCGACGGGCGGTTCCGCCGGATCCGGCGCACAACTCATCTCACACCCATGAGGGAGATCAACTTGGCTAGGTCAAATTTCCTGTTCACAAGCGAATCCGTTTCCGAGGGCCATCCCGACAAGGTGTGCGACAGGATTTCCGATGCCGTCGTCGATCTCTATCTGGCAGGCGATCCCTTCGCGCGCGTGGCTTGCGAAACGCTGACGACGACGAACAAGATCGTCCTCGCTGGCGAAGTGCGCGGCCCGGCTTCCATCACCAAGGACCAGATCGAGGATACGGCGCGCAAGGCCGTGAAGGCGATCGGTTACGAGCAGGAAGGCTTTCACTGGAAGACTGCCGACTGTGAAGTCCTGTTGCATGCCCAGTCCGCCGACATTGCCCAGGGCGTCGACGCTGCCGGCAACAAGGACGAAGGCGCGGGCGACCAGGGCATCATGTTCGGTTATGCCTGCACCGAAACCGAGGTGCTGATGCCCTCGCCGATCTTCTATGCGCACCGCATCCTGAAGCGGATGGCCGACGAGCGTCACTCCGGCAAGCGTCCCGAGTTCGAGCCGGATGCGAAGAGCCAGGTCACGATGAAATACGAGAACGGCAAGCCCGTCGGCGTGACCTCGGTCGTCGTGTCCACGCAGCACAAGGAGGGTGTGAAGCAGGACGATCTGCGCGAGCTCGTCCGGGAGGCTGTGAAGGCCGAGCTCCCGAACGGCTGGTTTCCGCCGGAAGAAGAGTTCTACGTAAATCCCACCGGCAAGTTCGTGATTGGCGGCCCGGACGGCGACGCCGGTCTCACCGGCCGCAAGATCATCGTCGACACCTATGGTGGTTGGGCGCCTCACGGCGGCGGCGCCTTCTCCGGCAAGGATCCGACGAAGGTTGACCGTTCGGCAGCCTATGCCTCGCGCTATCTCGCGAAAAACGTTGTGGCCGCGGGCCTCTCCGAGCGTTGCACCATCCAGCTTTCCTACGCGATCGGCGTTTCGAAGCCGCTTTCGATCTATTGCGATCTGCACGGCACCGGCAAGGTCGAGGAAGAGGCGATCGAGAAGGCCGTCGCGAAGTGCATGGACCTGTCGCCGCGCGGCATCCGCGAGCATCTCCAGCTCAACAAGCCGATCTACGAGCGCACTGCCGCTTACGGCCACTTCGGACGCCAGCCGGATTCCGATGGCGGCTTCTCCTGGGAGAAGACCGACATCGCCGACAAGATCGCGGCCGAAATCCGCTAAGACCCGGAGCCAATGTGAGCGGCGAACGCGAAACCTCTCGCCGTCACGTCTATGGGCGCACGAAGGGCAAGGCGCTTCGGCCTCGCCAGGTGAATTTGATGGAGACCCTCTACCCGGGGGTCTCCATTTCTCTTGGGGAAGGCTTTCTGGACCCGCGCGGACACTTCGGCGATGTCGACGATGTCTGGCTCGAGATCGGCTTCGGCGGCGGCGAGCATCTCGCCCATCAGGCGGAAATCCACCCCCGCATCGGCATCATGGGATGTGAGCCTTTCCTGAACGGCGTCGCGAAGCTCGTTTCGGAGATCGACGCGCGCGGCCTTTCCAACGTGCGCATTCTGAACGACGACGCCCGCTTCCTGCTGGAGCGTCTTCCGCCCGCTTCCCTGTCGCGCGTCTTCATCCTTTACCCCGACCCTTGGCCGAAAAAGCGCCACAACAAACGCCGCTTCATCAATGAAGAGACCCTGGGCTTTCTCGCCATGGCGCTGAAGCCCGGCGGCGACCTTCGTTTTGCCAGCGATATTCCCGATTATGTCGCATGGACGCTTGCTCATATCGACCGGTTCAATCGGGAGCATGGCGAAACATTCGTCTGGACGGCGGAACGGGCCGCCGACTGGCGCACCCCCTATGACGGCTGGCCCGGCACGCGATATGAAGCGAAGGCGATCCGCGAGGGCCGCACGCCCGCGTATCTGACCTTCCGCAGGGCTTGCCCTGACGGCCAAAAAAGCGCTATATAGGCATCAACAAGTCAGCGACGCTCTAGAGAGTGGGCTGTCTCCGGAAACGGGGGCCCGCTTTTTTTGTTATCTGGGGTCCGGACTGACAGCGGTTTGGAGATTGGCCATTGGCCTCTACGGGTCTCGACAGAAAGACGGACGGCAAAACGGCGGACCTTGCGCTGCTCGACACGCATCTGGTTGCGCCCAGTGGCGTCGCGCGCAAGGTGTTCGATCTGCTGCGCGGTCCCGCCGACGGCATCGGCTTCGAGATCGTGCGCATCCGTTTCGGTCTGCAGGACGGCCACACGCTTCAGATCATGGCCGAGCGCGCTGACGGCACCATGTCCGTCGAGGATTGCGAGGAGCTCTCGCGCACCCTTTCGGCGGTGCTCGATGTCGAGGATCCGATCCCCGGCGAATACAATCTCGAGGTCTCCTCGGCAGGCATCGACCGCCCGTTGACGCGGCCGAAGGATTTCGAACGCTGGCAGGGCTTCGAGGCGAAAATCGAACTCACTGAAGCGGTCGGCGGCCGCAAGCGGTTTCGCGGTCTGCTTCAGGGCGTCGAGGATGACGAGATTCTCGTCGAAAGCGACGTCGAAGGTTTTTCGGAACCGCAGGTGCTTGGCCTGCCGTTCAAGAAGGTGAGCGAGGCGAAGCTCGTCATGAGCGACGACCTCATTAGGGAAAGTCTCAAAAGACAGGGCCGGGCGGCGAACGATCCCGACGCCCCTTCCGACGGAGAATAGAGAATGGCATCGGCAGTAAGCGCCAACCGGCTTGAACTGTTGCAGATCGCGGACGCGGTCGCGCGCGAGAAGTCGATCGACCGCGAGGTCGTGATCGAGGCGATGGCCGAAGCGATCCAGAAAGCGGCGCGCTCGCGCTATGGCGCGGAAAATGAAATCCGTGCCCGGATCAATGCGCAGACCGGCGAGATTCGTCTCGTGCGCCTTCTCGAGGTGGTGGAAGCGGTCGACAACGACGCCGTGCAGATCGATCTGAAGTCGGCCCAGCGCCGCAATCCCGCTGCCCAGCTCGGCGATCTGATCGAGGACGAGCTGCCGCCTGTCGATTTCGGCCGCATCGCCGCACAGACAGCGAAGCAGGTCATCGTGCAGAAGGTGCGCGACGCCGAGCGCGAACGTCAGTACGACGAATACAAGGATCGCATCGGCGAAATCGTGAATGGCATCGTCAAGCGCGTCGAATACGGCAACGTAATTGTCGATCTCGGTCGCGGCGAAGCAATCGTGCGGCGCGACGAGCTGCTTCCGCGCGAAACCTTCCGCAATGGCGACCGCATCCGCGCCTACATCTACGACGTGCGCCGCGAACAACGTGGCCCGCAGATTTTCCTCTCGCGCTCGCATCCCCAGTTCATGGCAAAGCTCTTCGCGCAGGAAGTACCGGAGATTTACGACGGCATCATCGAGATCAGGGCTGTCGCCCGCGATCCGGGCAGCCGCGCGAAGATCGCCGTGCTCTCGAACGACAATTCCATCGATCCCGTCGGCGCCTGCGTCGGTATGCGCGGGTCGCGCGTGCAGGCGGTCGTCAACGAACTGCAGGGCGAAAAGATCGACATCATCCAG
>CAJXOU010000075.1 GCA_913057645.1 uncultured Rhodobiaceae bacterium
GCGGAAGCCGGCAGACGAGCTTTCTGCCTGTCTCGTGGGCTCGGAGATGGGGATAAGAGACAGCAGGCGACCGCGAGATATTTCAGGAACCGCATGTCCGCGAGCAGCCGCCGGTAATTGCGCAGGATCGCGATGGGCGCCGCGCTTTGCCGCCGTGCGGGCGGCAGCGTCTCGCCGAGGCTCGTCGCGACGATGCCGAGCAGCACCACGCCGAACAGCGCCATCGCGATGAAGTTCGCCTTCCAGCCGTAGAAATCCTGCACCACGCCGCCGAGCATCGGCGCGAGCGCGGGCACGAGCCCCATGATCGCCGCCATCTTGGCGAGCATCTGTCCCGCTTCCGCGCCCTCGAAGAGATCGCGCACGATCGCGCGCGCCAGCACCACCGACGCGCCGCCGCCGACGGCCTGCAGCAGCCGCGCGAGAATGAGCTGCTCGATCGACATCACGAACAGCGAAACGACGGAGCCGGCGATGTAGAGGAGAAAGCCGCCGATCAGCACGGGCCGCCGCCCGAAGCGGTCGGAAAGCGGACCGTAGAAGAGTTGCGACCCGGCGAAGCCGATCAGATGCGTCGAGAGCGTGAGCTGCGTTGCGCCCGTATCCGCGCCGAACTCGGCCGCGATGGCCGGCAGCGAAGGCAGGTACATGTCGGTCGAAAGCGGACCGACCGCGGTCAGCGACGCCAGGAACACGGTGAAAACCGCCGTGCCGGGCGCAAGCCTCATCGAGCCGGATGCTGTCCGCGGTAGCCGCCCGCGAAAATGCCGACCGGGTCCGCGCCGAAACGGTGCAGGCCCGGGCCGTTGATTTCGAGCCAGCGCTTGGCCGGCTCGTAATTGGGGATCGCTTCTTCCACGAGGGACCAGAAGCGCGGCCCGTGGTTCATGTGGCGGATATGGGCCACTTCATGCGCCGCCACGTAGTCGAGCACACAGGTGGGCGCGAGAATGAGCCGCCACGAAAACGAGAGCGCGCGGCTCGGCGAACACGAGCCCCAGCGCGTCGTCGTATCGCGCACCGTGATACGGGACGGGCGCACATCGAACATGTCGGCATAATAGAGCGCGCGCTCGTTCAGTTCGTCGCGCGCCTTCATCTTCAGCCAGTCGGTCACGCGCCGCTGCACGAAGTCGGGATGTCCGGTGACGCGGATTTCAGGCAGCCCGCCCGTGTCCACGCTGCGCACGCGCCAGACCGGCCCCTTCGCCATCGCGTCCTCGCGGCGGACGCCGACATAGCGGATGATGTTTTCCTTGCCGCGATAGGGAATATGCGCGCCGTTCCTGAACGGCACCGGCGGCGGCACCTGGTGCAGCCGTTCCGCGATCCATTCGCGCTGCTCCCGCGCGAACAGCAGCGCCTTGCCGAGATTGCGCTTCGATGGCGTCGTCACCTGCACGGAGCCGGCCGCGAGGTCGACGCGCACGATCACGCGCTTCGCCCGCGGGTTGTGGCGCACGGTCACGGGCACGGTGCGCCCGCCGATCTGGAGATAGTCGAAATGCAGTGAAGCAGGCTTCACGGGTTTGTTCATGGTGCGGTCGAGCCCAATGCCCCCCGAGGTACCTGGCGGGGCGATGACGACGGTGCGGTCATTCCTGTCCGAAGGCAAAAGAGATAGGGTCGAATCATGTCAAGGATGCCACGATTCCATTTCGCTTTCGCGGTCGATGATCTCTCAGGCGCCAGGGAATTCTACGGCGGCCTGCTTGGCTGTCCCGAGGGCCGCTCGGATGAACGCTGGGTGGACTTCGATCTCTTCGGACACCAGATTGTCGCTCATCTGGGGAGCCCGCGCGAGCGCGGCAATGTCGCAGCCGGAAAAATCTCGAACGAGGTCGATGGCGACCATGTGCCGGTTCCCCATTTCGGCCTCATCCTCGCCTGGGACGACTGGCATGCGCTGGCGGACCGGCTCCGGGCGGCGGGTGTCGCCTTCGTGATCGAACCCCATATCCGCTTCCGCGGCGAGCCCGGCGAGCAGGCGACCATGTTCTTTCTCGACCCCGCCGGCAATGCCCTCGAATTCAAGGCCTTCCAGGACGAGGCGCAGATCTTCGCGAAGTAGGACTCTGTAAAAATCCGTCATGGCCCGATTTATTCGGGCCATCCACGTCTTTCTTGTTTGGCAGGCCGCGCCCTACCTTTTCGAATGCCGGCCCATGAACGCGCGCACGCGCGGCGCGATCTCGCTTTTCCAGCGCGACCCGTTGAAGACGCCGTAATGGCCGACGCCCGGTTGTTCCCAATGGGTCTTCATCGCGTCCGGCAGTTTCGTGCAGAGCTTGTGGGCCGCCCTGGTCTGGCCGACGCCCGAAATGTCGTCCTTCTCGCCTTCGACGGTCATCAGTGCGGTCTTCGTGATCGCCTCCGGGCGCACCAGTTTGCCGCGATGGGAGAACTCCCCCTTCGGCAGCGAGTGCTTCACGAACACTTCGTCGACCGTCTGCAGGTAGAACTCCGCCGTCATGTCCATGACCGAGAGATACTCGTCATAGAACTCGCGATGCTTCTCGGCGCTGTCGCCGTCGCCTTCCACCATGTGGTCGAAATAGTTCCAGTGCGCGTCCATGTGCCGGTCGAGGTTCATCGCCATGAAGCCCGAAAGCTGGACGAAGCCCGGATAGACGCGGCGCATCACGCCGGGATGCGGCCAGGGAACGCTCATCACGACATTGCGCTCGTACCATTCGGTGCCGCGCTCGGTCGCGAGATTGTTCACTTCCGTCGGGCTTTCGCGCGTGTCGATCGGTCCGCCCATCAGCGTCATGCTGAGCGGCACATAGGGATCGTCATTGTCGTGCATCACCGCCGCGGCGGCGAAGACCGGCACCGATGGCTGGCAGACGGCGAGCAGATGCACGTCCGGCCCGAGCTCGTGGCACATGTCGATCACGTAATCGATGTAGTCGTCGAGATCGAAGCCGCCTTCGGTCAGCGGCACCTTGCGCGCGTCCAGCCAGTCGGTGATGTAGACCTCGTTGTAGGGCAGCATCGCCTCGACCGTTCCGCGCAGCAGCGTCGCGTAATGGCCGGAGAGCGGCGCGACGATCAGCAGCTTCTGCTGGGGCTTCACGCCCTTCATCGCGGAAGGCTCGCGCTCGAAATGGATCAGCTTGCAGAACGGCCGCTCCCAGACGACCCTTTCGGTGATCGGAACGGGCTTGCCGTCGATCTCCGTCTCGTGCAGTCCGAATTCCGGCTTGCCGTAACGCCGCGTCGTCGTCTCGAAAACGTCGATCGCCGCCGCCATCGTCTTGTGCGTGACGCTCTCCGCGAAAGGATTGAGCGGATGCCGGAGCGCCCAGAGGCTCACCTCGGCGGCCGCGCGAAACGGCGCCACTGCGGCATGGTTCAGTTCATACAGATGATACAGCACGCTTCACCTCGTTCCGGACGCAGCCCCAAACCCCGATATCGGAGCCCGATCCTCCCCCGCGCTCTTCATGTTGCGGCGCAGCATTTAATGTAGGCTTCGACCGCTTCCGGTCCAAGATATTTCTGCCGGTAATATTACGGAGAATATAACGGGGTCCCGCGGCGCGGAGGCGGGACCGGCGAGGCAGGGTCATGGAGCGGTGGCCCGCTCCATGACGTTTTCATGACAGTTCAGTGACAGTCGGCCCGAAACAGGCCGATTTATCCCTCACCGCCGCAAAGCCGCGCCCGGTCGGATTCCGGCAGCCGGGCCGCCGCGCGGTTCGCCGCCGAGATCATCGCCTTGTAGGAAGCGGTGATGATGTTCGGGTCGATGCCGACGCCGAAGAGGTCGCCGGCATGCTCCGGGTCCGCCACTTCCATGAAGGCGACTGCCTTCGCGTCGGTGCCAGATCCGATCGAATGCTCCTCGTAATGACGAAGTTCGATCCCGAGTTTCAGCGCATCCATCGCAGCGTCTATCGGTCCGTTACCGAAGCCTTCGAGCTGCTCTTCCTTGCCGAAGCGGCGTACACGGATTTTCACGCCCTGCTTGCCGCCCTCGTCGAACAGCGTATGCGTGACGTATTCGATGGGCTCCTTGCGGGCGATGTATTCCTTCTCGAAAATGTCCCAGATGTCGGCGGCGCGCACTTCCTTGCCGCTGTCATCCGTCACCTTCTGGACGGCGGAGCTGAACTCGACCTGCAGCCGGCGCGGCAGTCGAAGGTCGTATTCCGTTTCGAGCAGATACGACACGCCTCCCTTGCCGGACTGGCTGTTGACGCGAATGATCGATTCATACGTCCGCCCGAGATCCTTCGGATCGAGCGGCAGGTAGGGCACCTGCCAGATGTCACCCTGCTTGTAATGAGCGAGACCTTTCTTGATCGCATCCTGGTGCGAACCGGAAAACGCCGTGAACACGAGATCGCCCACGTAGGGGTGACGCGGATGGATCGGCAACTGCGTGCAGTATTCCGCCGTCCGCGCGATCTCGTTGATCTGCGAAAAGTCGAGCCCCGGATCGATGCCCTGGCTGTAGAGATTGAGCGCCAGCGTCACGAGATCGACATTGCCCGTGCGCTCGCCATTGCCGAAGAGACAGCCTTCGACGCGATCGGCGCCCGCCATAACGGCAAGCTCCGCGGCCGCCACTGCCGTTCCCCGGTCGTTATGCGGGTGCACGGACAAGATGATGCCGTCGCGCCGCTCGAGGTTCCGGTGCATCCATTCGATCTGGTCGGCATAGATGTTCGGCGTTGCCATCTCGACTGTCGCCGGCAGGTTGATGACGACTTTCTTCTCCGGTCCCGCTTCCCAGATCTTGGTGACGGCGTCGACGACTTCCTTGGCGAAGTCGAGCTCGGTCCCTGAGAACACTTCCGGGCTGTACTGGAACGTCCAGTTCGTCTCCGGCATGGTCGCGGCGATTTCCTTGATCTGGCGCGCGCTCTCCGTCGCGATCGCCTGCACGCCCTGCTTGCCCTGCTGGAACACGACCTCGCGGAAATTCGGCGCCGTCGCGTTGTAGACATGCACGATGGCGTTCTTCGCGCCGCGTAACGATTCCATCGTGCGCGAGATCAGTTCCGGCCGCGCCTGCGTCAGCACTTCCACATGCACATCGTCCGGCACGCGGCCTTCCTCGACGAGCTTGCGGATGAAACCGAAATCCGTATCCGACGCCGACGGGAAACCCGCTTCGATTTCCTTGAAGCCGATCTTCACGAGGAGTTCGAACATGCGCAGTTTCCGTTCCGCGTTCATCGGTTCGAAAAGCGCCTGGTTGCCGTCGCGGAGATCGGTGCTCATCCAGATCGGCGGCTTGGTGATCGCCTTTGTGGGCCATTGCCGGTCGGACAAGGGCACCTGCGGAAAGGCGCGGTATTTGACGGATGGATTCTTCAACATGACGTATCTCGCATCTTCGGCGGATGGACTGCGCGGCTCGCGGACCTTCGTGGCGGCCACGCGGCGCAAGGATTAATCGGAAAATGTCGGAAGATAAATGTTTTCTGCGCTACGCGCAGAGAAGCGCGCCCCGAAGGAGGGCGTTGTCGAGGCCGAAAATCTGGCCCAGGGCGATATGCCGGTCGCTTTTCATGTGGCGGACCATAGGCCCGCGCCGCAAACCCGTCAAGATACGGACGAATGGAAAGAAGTCGTTAATAGGACAGCACTTCTGTCACTCGACATATTCCGAAATCGTCTCCGCCATCTTGTCGGGCGATGTCTGCGGCGGGAAGAGCTTCAGGTATTCGCCGTCCGGCCCCATCAGGAAAACGATGGAGGAATGATCCATCGTGTAGTCCGCCGAGGAACTCTCGTCCGCCGCCTTGCGATAGAAGACGTGATAGGCCTTCGCCACCTTGTCGATCTGTTCGGGGGTGCCGGTCAGGCCGACGAGCCGCGGATGGAAGAGCGCCACGTAGCGCGCCATCACTTCCGGCGTGTCGCGCTCCGGATCGATGGTGATGAAGATCGGTTGCACCTTTTCCGCGTCGTCCCCGAGAGAGTTAACGGCGCTCGACATGACGCCGAGTTCGGTCGGGCAGACGTCCGGACAGAAGGTGAAGCCGAAATAGATCAGCATGTATTTGCCCCGGAAGTCCTCGTCCGTGACTGTCTCTCCGTCATGGTTGACGAGGGTGAAGGGCCCGCCGACGCTTGCCGCCGCCGGAGCGGAGCCGCCGGGATTGCGGTCCTCGGCCGTGCCCACCAGCACCTCCGACAGGCCGATTCCCACAGCCACCGCCAGAACAATGCCTGCCACGAGAGCGATCATGCCGTTGCGCGTCATTGGTTTTCTCCCTTGGCGGCGTTCTTCTCCCGCTCGCCTTTTGTCTCATTGGCGGACGGGAGCGGATCGATGGTCTATACTGTTTTCAGGGGGCTGATCGCGACCCGTCCCCATGTCTGTCTATCGTCAAAAGAGCTTCGAGAACAATGTTTCGATCCACGAGAATCCGTTCCGGCGGCAATATGACACGCGAGGCCTTCCGGACATGGCTTGCTCCCGCGCTCGTTCTGGTGGCCGTCTCCTGGGCCTTTTCGCCCGCAATGGCGATCCAGCCCGGCGGTCCGACCAATTACTTGGTGGACAATGAGACGGTCCAGGCCGCGCGTACCGGCGACAACGAGACCCTCCGCGCCGACCTCATCAAGGGCGTGTCGCCGAACGAAAGCGGCAGTGATCGTATCCCGATGCTCGTTCTCGCAACCGGCAGCGGCCATCTCTCGACGGTGAAGCTGCTTCTCGAATATGGCGCAGATCCTGACAAACGCGCACCGGACGGCACCACGCCGCTTTCGATCGCGGCCCTGTCGGGCAGGTCGGACATCGCCGAGGCGCTGCTTCTTGCGGGCGCCGATCCCGACAGGCCGGGTGCGAACCGCGAGGTGCCGCTCCTGATCGCGACGCGCGCGCGTCAGGCGGGCATCGTCGAGGTGTTGATCCGCCATGGGGTCGATACGAGCGAGACCGATGTGACCGGACGCTCCGCCCTCGATCTGGCGGAGGAAAATCACTACCGCGAAATCGCCGCGCTCCTGCGCGCCGCCGGAACCTAGAAGCCGGCTTGCTCCGGCGCGCGGGCGACCTATCTATATGGAACCGACATTCTTGCCCAGGGCGCAATGACAGACCGTAGCGCGTCATCGAAAAGAAGTTCAGCGGAGGCAGGCGAAACGCCGCCTGACGAGGAGGTGCGCGTCGGCGCGCGCCCCTGGCACCACATGCCGGACGGCACCTTCAGGAACCCGAAAGGCTGTGCGAGCCGCGGTCAGGGCCGCATGAAGCATGCTGGCCCCTTCTTTCTCGAAATGCTGAAGATGGGCGCGCGCAAGGTCGATGTACCCGAGGGCCATGTCGTGCCGCGCGCCGAGGCCGTGCGCGATCTGGTTGCGCATGAGAAGGGCAGTGACGACTTCCTCACTTGGCTCGGACACGCTTCCTTTCTGATCCGGATCGGCGGTCTCACCGTTCTGACCGATCCCTATCTCACCACGTTTGCCGGCCCGGCGGGTCTCGGCCCTCGCCGCTATGTGAAGTCCGGTGTGCCGATTTCAGCCCTGCCGAAGATCGATCTTCTCGTGGTGAGCCACAATCACTACGACCATCTCGATGAGCGCGCGCTTGCGCGTCTGCCCGGCAAGGACCGCATGACGGTTGTCGTGCCGCTGAGGCTCGGGCGCTTCTTTCGCGAACGCGGCTTTCCGAACGTGATCGAACTCGACTGGCATGAGCGTCACGAAATTCGAGGTGTTTCCGTTACCGCGCTTCCGGTGGTGCACTGGTCGCGCCGTTCGGGCTTCGACACCAACCGCACGCTCTGGGCCGGCTTCGCCCTCAGGAGCGATACACATCATCTCTTCTTCGGCGGTGACAGCGGTTACGGCCCCATTTTCAGCGAGATCGGCGAAGCCTACGGCCCCTTCGATACGGCGCTGCTCGGCATTGGCGCCTATGAGCCGCGCGCGATGATGAAGGCGTCCCATGCGACGCCGGAAGAAGCCGTTCAGATGGGACGGGATCTGAAGGCGAAGCGGATCGTCGGCATGCATTGGGGCACGGTACTCCTGACCGTCGAACCGCCTTTCGAACCGCCGGAGCGGTTTCGCAAGGCTGCTGACGAGCAGGGATATGGTCCGGAAGACAGCTGGATCATGCGGATCGGCGAGACCCGGCCGCTGAGCGGTGCCTGGCCCTCCAACGCCTGATGCGCCGTTCGGGTCTTCAACGGTGCATGACGTGCAGCGCCTGACGTTCTAGACTTCGCCCGAAAAGGTGGCGGAGATACCCCATGACCACGATAGACGACCGCGTCGCCATGCGCTGGCTGCGCCGCAACTTTCTTGCCGGACGCGTCATGCCGGGCGACCCGAGTGGACAGGTGCGGCTTCAGACGCTGGTGATCCTGCGCTGGCTTGCGATTGCCGGCCAGCTCGTCGCCGTGCTTCTCGTGCATTTCATGCTGGGATTCCCGCTTCCGCTGGGCCTCTGCCTCGCCGTTATCGCGGCCTCCGCCTGGCTCAATGTGTTCCTCACGCTCCGCTACCGTTCGGCGACGCGGCTTCCGGACTGGCAGGCAGCGGTCTATCTCGCCATCGACCTCGCGCAGCTCGCCGTCCTCCTCTTCCTGACAGGTGGCCTGGAGAATCCCTTTGCGCTGCTGTTCATGGCGCCGGTAACGATCTCCGCCACGACGCTTTCGCTCGCCAGCACCGGGCTCCTGTTGGTGCAGGCCTTCACCTATGTGACGCTTCTCGCCTGGTTTCACTTGCCGCTGCCCTGGCGCCCGGGCGAGACGCCCGAGCTCCCCTCGCTGTATGTGACGGGTCACTGGCTGGCGCTGATGCTCGGCCTGGGCTTCATGGCGGCCTATGCCTGGCGCGTCTCGCAGGAATCGCGGCGCATGTCTGCGGCGCTCTCCGCGACGCAGCTGGTGCTCGCACGCGCCCAGCGCCTCTCCGCGCTGGACGGGCTCGCCGCCGCCGCCGCGCACGAACTCGGTACGCCGCTCGGCACGATCTCGCTTGTCTCCAAGGAGCTCCTGCGCGGCAAGATGAGCGACGAGGAGATGAAGGAAGATCTCGCACTGCTCAACAGCCAGGCCGAGCGCTGCAAGGACATTCTCTCGCGCCTCTCCCGCCAGCCTGACGGCACGGACGCGATCTACTCGCGGCTTCCGCTGCATGGGTTGCTCGACGAGGTTGTCGCGCCGCATCGCGACATGGATGTCGCCTTCCTCATCGAAACCGGAGCGGATGACGAGGAAGCGGAAGAGCCCGAAATCTGGCGCCGGCCGGAAATGCTCTACGGGCTCGGCAACTTCATCGAGAACGCCGCCGACTTCGCCCGCGAGGAAGTCTCTGTCGCCGCGCATTACGACAAGGCTCACGTTACCGTAACCATCATCGATGATGGACCGGGTTTCGCGCCCGACGTGCTCGAAAAGCTGGGAGAGCCCTACGTAACGACGCGGCCGCGCAGCAAGCGGGCAAGCGCTGACCTCGACAGCGGCCATGAGGGAATGGGACTCGGTTTCTTCATCGGCAAGACATTGCTGGAGCGCACGGGCGCAAACGTGTCTATTGCGAATCGGGCCGACGGCAAGGCGGGCGCGCAGATCACCGTCCGCTGGCCGCGCCGTGCCATCGAGGCCGATCCGGCCTTCCCGCCCGAACCGCTGACGGCGCCGGCGGCGGAATGACGAGACGCTGCTTGGCTTTGAAGGGGGCTTCGGCCTAAAATTACGCAATTCCGACGGAGATTGGATCACGTGACCAGAACTGCCGACATGCCGGAAGGCGACAGCCCTGCCGTCCCCGAGGACCGCACGCTTCTTCTCGTCGATGACGATGTGCCGTTTCTGACGCGGCTCGCGCGTGCGATGGAAGGCCGCGGCTTCGAGGTGATGACCGCGAACACGGTGAAGGACGGCAAGGATCTCGCGCGGGCGAAGAAGCCCGGCTTCGCGGTTGTCGACATGCGTCTCGAGGATGGAAACGGCCTCGACGTGGTCGCGACGCTGGAGGAAGTGCGCTCCGATGCGCGCATCGTGGTGCTGACCGGCTATGGCAACATCGCGACGGCGGTGACGGCGGTGAAACTCGGCGCGGTCGATTATCTCGCCAAGCCTTCCGATGCCGACCAGATCGAGGCGGCGCTTCTCGCGACCCGCGGCGACAAGGCCGGCCCGCCGGAGAATCCGATGTCGGCGGATCGTGTGCGCTGGGAGCACATCCAGCGCGTCTACGAACTCTGCGATCGCAACGTCTCGGAAACGGCGCGCCGTCTCAACATGCACCGCCGCACGCTTCAGCGCATTCTCGCGAAACGCGCGCCGAAATAAGTCAATCCGGTTCCAGGAAACGGTGGACGCGCCGCACCGAAACGCGTGCGGCGTGCAGTGTGAGTTTCTTGCGCCGCGCGGGCGGCAGCGGCGTCACCGGTCCCTCGCGGAGAATTTCCGCGCCATAGCGGTCGGCGACGACGAGCCCGACTTCTTCGGGGATCACCTCGCGCGGAAACTCCGGCGGCACCGCGAAATAGAAGCGGTCGCAGAAGTCGAGATACTCCTCCCACTTCGCATCCGTCCTGTAGTCGATCAGGCTCGACTTGATTTCGATGACGGCAATTTCGCCTTTCGGACCGAGCGCGAGAATGTCGACGCGCCGCCCCGTCGCCAGCGTGAGTTCCGTTACCGGCGCATAGCCCATCTGCGCGAGAAGGCGGCAGACGCCGCGCTGCACGCTCGCCGCCGTCGCGGATTGCCGCCCGTCGAAGAGACGGAACTCGTCCGTCTCCATGTCCGGCATATCGGGAAGATCGTCTTTTGCCATGGAAGAAGCTAAGCCTCGATGCCCGCGGCCCGCAACGCCTCGTCGAGAAAGCTCACGCGGCGCATGCCTTCGCGCGGGTGGCCCGCATTGCTGCCGATGGCAAGCGAGCAGGCGGCGTTGACCGCGATCGCCATGCGAACGCGCTGCATGTCGATGGCGCGGCCCGATATGGCGGCATAGGTGCGGAAGATCGCATCGCGCAGCGGCCCCGGGTTTTCGAAATGCCGGAAATCCTCTTCCGGCAGGCCCGCGCCGGCCTCCGCGAAGTCGATGAAGCCGGGCCGCTCGCCCCGCGCGACGAGGATGTTCGAGAAGTTGAGATCGCCATGCAGCAGCACGCGCTCGCCCTCTTCCGCCGCGATCATCTCCTTCAGCCGTTCGAGGCGCGCGCGTTGTTCCGGCGCACTGATCCGCGCCATCGCCTCGTCGATGCTTCTGAGGCCCGGATTGCCGAGCTTCGCCGCCTCGCCCGCCAGCGCCCTGCCCTCGTCGTGAAAATCGGCAAGCGCCGCACCGATCTCTTCGCCGAGCCGCTCGCGTTCTTCCGTCTTCAGCGCATAGAGCCCGCCCTCGTCCGCGGGACGGCCCGCGAGTTTTCCGAGCCGGAGCCAGCCCGCCAGAGGCGGCCCGGAAAAGCCATAGGCGTTCTCGAACCGCCCTGCATCGACGAGCTGTGGAAGCCGCAGACCGGTCATGCCCCCGAGGAGGCGCAGCGCCGAGGCTTCGCGGAAATGTTTGCTCGCGCCCGTGCCGAGGCCGCCATTCTGGCGCACCAGTTTCAGCACGGTGCCGTCGCCGAGATCGTGGACGGTGCCCCAGACGCCTTCGCCGAGAAGCGGCCAGGGGCCGGCGGGAAGGTCTGGAATCTCGCTCGCGAGACTGGCGTGAAGATCGTTCATGAGGCGGCACTCTATCAGCGCGCGCCTTCGCCGGAACGAAAAAAGGGGCGGCTCCGATGGAAGCCGCCCCAGTCATTCCCTTCTGGTGAGGACCCGTCGGGAAAACCTATTCCGCCGCCGCGCTTTGGATGGGATTCTTCTTCTTGGCGAAGTTCACCGTCTTCAGGAATTCGATTCCCTGTTCGGCAATGTCGTCGCCGACCATGCGATCGTCTTCGTTCTTCAGTTCTTCCATGTCGACATAGGTCGCATAGAAGGCGCGGGTGCGTTCCGTGATGATGCCGGCCTTGAGCAGCGTCTTCACCAGCACGCGGAAGACGTTCGCCGCATCCTTCATGCCCTCGCGCCGGTCCTCGTCCGTGACCGCTTCCAGCATCTCGGCCTGGACCTGTTGCCAGTCGAGTCCGAAATCGGCATAGATCAGTTTCTTCTGTTCCGGGTTCACGAGGTTGAAGAGCAGCGTCTGGAAAACGGCGGCCGCCCAGTCCTCGATGATGTCGCGCTCTTCCTGGGAAAGTTTCGGGATGGTGCGGTCGGCCCAGATCTTTCCGAACTTGTGGTGGAAGGCTTCATCCGTCATCGCGAGCTGGCAGAGCTTCACCAGAAGCGGATCGCGCGCCGTGTTGAAGAAGGTCGCGAAAGTCCCCATCGCGAGGCCTTCGACGAGGAGCTGCATGCCGACGATCTTCTTGTAGACCTCCTTGGCGTTGACCATCTCGGAGAGCAGGTTCGCCAGCGTCTCGCCGCAGGGCAGGGGCTTGCCGAAACGCGACTGCACATATTTCGCGAAGGCGGTCACGTGGCGGGCCTCTTCGCGCGCCTGGTTCGCGGCATATTCCTGCGCGCCCGGATCGAGCAGGATGTGGCAGAGCGAAGCGGAGAGATTGAGCGCGCCCTGTTCGCCATGCAGGATCGCCGACATCATCCAGCGCGCCGTCTCGTTGACGAAGCGGACCTTTTCCTTCTCGGAAAGCTTTTCGAAACTGGGGAGCTTCAGTTCCGGCACGAGCTCCGGATCGATCATCATCTCGTTTTCGCTGTCGAAGGGCTCGGCGAAGTCGATATAGCGCTTGTCGAGCGGGTCCCAGAAATGGTCGTGGGTCGCCGAGATGATCTTGTCGAACGCCGATGAGCGCCGGTTGTAGCGCTCGGTATTCATCATCGCCTGGAAGTCGTCCGGCGAAACGGCGTCGTAGGCATTGTCCTTGGTGATCTGGCGTGTGGCCGTCATCTGTCTCTCCACTCTGATCGGCGGGCGGGTCCCGTCTATTTCCTTATTTCAAATGTGGGTATTTGTGCGCCGCACAAGCAACGCAAAAGTGACGCCTGCGTCATTTTGCGCAAGGGACCGGAAACCACCGGAAAAAGGGCTTCGGACTCGACAAACACCCCGTTCGCCTGTATTTCTCGCGGCCCTTTCGCCCCGGGGTCCCGCGTTTCCGGCTCCCGGATTTCCTCAGATGTATTGCTGTGGCCGGTGCTTCAGTCCGCGCGCCGGTCAGACGGATACGAGGTGCTTCCCATGTTTATCGGTCTCGACTTCGGGACGACCAACAGTGCGCTGGCGGTCGCTTCCCCTGAAGGCGCGTCCCGGCTTGTCCCGGTGCGTCACGGCGGCGAAACGCTGTCGACCTTCCGCTCCATTCTCTATTTCGACGACGACGAGCGCGACGCGAACGGGCGTCCGCATGCCTTTGCCGGTCCGGCCGCGATGGATGCCTATCTGGAACGCGGCGCCGAGGGCCGCCTCATCCAGTCGGTGAAGTCCTATCTCGCCAACCCGAATTTCACCTCGACGAGCATCTTCAACAGCCGCTTCACGCTCGAAAATCTCGTCGGTTTCATCGTTGCGCGCATGATCGACGCGAGCGAGGAAGCGGACACGCTGACGGCCGAAATGCTGAAGCGTCCGGTTGTCGTGGGCCGTCCCGCGCGCTTCGTGCGCAACAGCCTCGGCACACCGGACAGCGAACATGACGAACTCGCCGTGTCGCGGCTGCGCGCCGCGCTTCACGGCATTCGCATTCCCGACGTGCATTTCGAGTTCGAGCCTGTCGCCGCCGCCCACGCCTACGAAACCTCGCTCGACCGCGACGAGCTCGTGCTGATCGGCGATTTCGGCGGCGGCACCTCGGACTTCTGCCTGCTTCATGTCGGTCCCGGCATGCGCAAGCTGAGAGAGCGCGGCGAAACGATCGTCGGCGTCTCGGGCGTCGGGCTCGCGGGCGACGCCTTCGATGCGCGCCTCATCGAGCATTGCGTGGCGCCGCGCCTCGGCAAGGGCACGAACTACAGAAGCGGCACCAAGCTGCTCCCCGTTCCCTCCTGGCCTTACGACACGATGAAGCGCTGGCACGAGCTGAGCCTCATCAACACGCGCAAGACCCGCCGCATGCTGGAAGAAATCCGGCAGACCGCCGAAGCGGCGGACGAGATCGCGGCGCTCGCGCGGCTGATCGAGGAGGAGCGCGGCTTCGCGCTCTACCGCGCGGTGGAGGCTGCGAAGGTCGATCTCTCCGGCGCGGACGAGGCGCGGCTCCGTTTCGATCTCGCGCCCGTCGAAATCGACGCGGCTGTGACGCGCGCCGAATTCGAGCAGTGGATCGCGCCGGAGCTCGCCGAGATGGCGGCCTGTGTCGACCGGTTGCTGGAGGAGACGGGAACCGCGCCGGAAAAAGTCGACAGGGTCTTCCTGACCGGCGGCTCCTCCTTCATCCCGGCCGTTCGCGGCCTCTTCGCCGACCGCTTCGGGACCGCGAAACTCGCGGGCGGAGGCGAACTGACCTCCGTTGCAACGGGCCTTGCTCTGGCCGCCCGGCAGCGTTTCGGCGACTGACGAACGAAATTCGCCCCGAATCCGCCAAAAATGACGCATCCGTCATTTTTGTTTTCAGCCTGCGGCTCCCGGTGTTAAGCTCCTTCACATGAAAAAAATGACGCGGCCGTCATTTTGCGTATGAAAGGTCCGTGTTTTCCGCTATGCTTGACGCAACGGAATCTCAGAACCGGAGGAAACCCATGAGCGACGCAGCGGTGAAATACGAAGCCGACGAAGCGCGCGACGCAGCCTATTCGACTCCGCTGGCGGAGATCGATGTCGCCGATCCGCTTCTCTTCAAGAACAATACGATGTGGCCCTACTTCGAACGTCTCCGCAGCGAAGCGCCAGTGCACTTCTGCGAGACCAACGAGGAAGCCGGCCCCTACTGGTCGGTGACGCGTTACAAGGACATCATGGCGGTGGACACCAACCACCAGGTGTTTTCGTCCGAGGGCGGAATAACGCTTCGCGACCAGGACGAGGACTTCAAGCTGCCGATGTTCATCGCGATGGACCCGCCCAAGCATGACGAGCAGCGCAAGACGGTCAGCCCGATCGTGGCCCCTGCGAACCTCGCCAAGCTCGAAGGTACGATCCGCGAACGCGCCGGCAACATTCTCGACAGCCTGCCCGAAGGCCAGCCCTTCAACTGGGTCGACAGGGTGTCGATCGAACTGACGACGCAGATGCTCGCGACGCTGTTCGACTTCCCCTTCGAGGAACGCCGCAAGCTGACGCGCTGGTCCGACGTCGCGACGGCGTCGGAGGATTCCGGCATCATCGAGTCGGAAGAAGCGCGCCGTGCCGAACTTCTCGAATGCGCCGACTACTTCATCGGCCTCTGGAACGAACGTGTGAATGCGAAGGAGCCGGGCAACGACCTGATCTCCATGCTCGCGCATGGCGAGTCGACGCGGAACATGGACAAGATGGAGTATCTCGGAAACCTGATCCTCCTCATCGTCGGCGGCAACGACACCACCCGCAATTCGATCTCGGGCGGTCTGCTGGCGCTCAACCAGTTTCCCGACCAGTACAGGAAGCTCCAGGCGAACCCCTCCGTCATCCCGAACATGGTGGCGGAAATCATCCGCTGGCAGACGCCACTCGCTTACATGCGCCGCACTGCGCTCGAGGACACGGAAATTTCCGGCACCAGGATCGCCAAGGGCGACAAGGTTGCGATGTGGTACGTCTCGGGCAACCGCGACGAGACCGTGATCGAGAATCCGAACGAACTCGTGATCGATCGCGAGCGGGCGCGTCAGCATCTCTCCTTCGGCTTCGGCATCCACCGCTGCGTGGGCAACCGTCTCGCCGAGATGCAGCTCCGCATCATCTGGGAAGAAATTCTGAAGCGCTGGCCCGACAAGCAGATCAAGGTTCTGGCCGAGCCGCGGCGCGTTCATTCGAGCTTCGTGAAGGGCTACGAAGAACTCATGGTCGAAGTGCCGAAGCGCTCGCACTGAGGCCGCTTTTCGCTAGTGGAAATTCGAGAGGCCGGGCTGGAGAAATCCATGCCCGGCCTCAATCTTTTCGCCAGGGCGTAAACAAGAAGGGCGGCACCCGAAGGTGCCGCCCAGCTTGTTCGAGGGATCGAGTTTGAGGGAACTCTGCTCCTGACGCGTTACGCTACTTACTCGGCCGCCGAGACGGAGACGTTCTTCAGCGCGTCCACATTGGTGCCGAAATTGATCTTCTGCAGATAGCGGATGCCGTCCTCGGCGATGTCGTCGCCGACCATCCGGTCGCCTTCGCCACGAAGCTCTTCCATGTCGACATAGGTCGCGTAGAAGGCCTTGGTACGATCGGTGATGATGCCGGCCTTGAGAAGCGTCTTGATGAGCACGCGGAAGATGTTCGTGCCTTCCTTCATCGCTTCGCGGCGGTCGTCATCGCCGAAGGCTTCGAGCATCTCGAGCTGCACCTGCTGCCAGTCGAGACCGAACTCGCCATAGATGACCTGCTTCTGCTCGGGGTTCACGAGGTTGAACAGCAGCGTCTGGAAGCATTCCGCCGCCCAGTCCTCGATGATGTTCTGCTCTTCTTCCGACAGGTTCGGGATCGTGCGGTCCGCCCAGATCTTGCCGAACTTGTGATGGAAGGCTTCGTCCGTCATGACGAGCTGCGTGAGCTTCACGAGCAGCGGATCGTTCGATTTCGCGTAAAGCGTCGCGAAGGCGCCCATCGCGAGCCCTTCGACCAGCATCTGCATGCCGACGACCTTCTTGTAGACCTCCGGCGCGCCGACGATGTTGGTCAGCAGGCCGCCCAGCGTCGTGCCGACCGGCAGCGGCTTGCCCCAGCGCGCCTGCACATACTTCGCGAAAGCGGTGACGTGACGCGCTTCCTCGCGGGTCTGGTTCGCCGCATATTCCTGGGCGCCCGGATCGCGGAGAATGTGGCAGAGAGAGGCCGAGAGGTTCAGCGCACCCTGTTCGCCGTGAAGGATCGAGGAGAGCGCCCAGCGTGCGCTTTCATTGGCGAGCTTCACCTGGGCCTTCTTGTCGAGCGCCTGCACGCAGGGAAGCTTCAATTCCGGAACCATCTCTTCCGGCAT
>CAJXOU010000076.1 GCA_913057645.1 uncultured Rhodobiaceae bacterium
CATCCGGCGCATGTGCGGGGGCTTGTCGCGAGAGGCATCAACGTGCTGCCGGTGGCGAACAATCATGCGCTCGACTACGGGGGGCGCGGCGCGGGCGAGACGCTGAGGCATTTGCGGGAAGTGGAGGGGCTTCGGGCGTGGCCGGGGCTCGGGCGGGACGCTGAAGAAGCGATGCGGCCGCATGTCTTCGAGGCGCGCGGCGCGCGCGTCGCGGTGTCGGCGGTGGGAAATGGCGGCGGCGGGCTGCCCGCGCGCGAGGCGCAAGCCGGGATGCTGCATGAGGCGCGCGACTTCGAGCGGGTCGCGGCGCGGCTGGCGGCGGAGGCGGCCGATCTGCGCGTGCTTTCGGTGCATTACGGGCCGGAGTTCGAGCCGAAGGCGGGTGCGGCGGACAGGGCGCGGTTCCGGGCGGCGCTACGGCACGGGACGGCGATCATTGCCGGGCATCACCATCACGTCGCGCGGGGTGTCGAGCTTTCCGGGGATACGCTGATCGCCTATGGGCTCGGGAATTTCCTGCATCTTGGCACGCAGGACATGCGGCGCTTCGATATCTGCCGGGATTTCGGGCTGCTGCTGCGGGCGGGGCTGGTGAAGCGCGGCGGTGCTTTCGAGGTCGAGACGGTGGAAGCGGTGCCGTTGACGAAGATGCATGTGGCGCCGGAGCCGATGACGGGCGAGGCGGGGCGGCTGCGCGTCGAGGTGCTGAACCATCTCGGGACGAAGCTTGGGGCAAATGGGTTGCAGTTTGCTCCGCAGGCGGATGGTTCTGGGCTCTGGTGCGCGGCGGGCGCAGGCGATGCGCGCTGCAAGGGCTGGACGGCGCCGGAGGTTTCAGCGCGGGAGGGGGAGATTGCGGCGGCTTGCGGGAAGCGGGTGAGGAGGGGGAGTTTGTAGGTTTTTTCTCGCGCTGGGAGAGCCGCTGCGCTTGTTCCCACCACTGTCGTCATCCCGGCGAAAGCCGGGATCCATGTGCGGTGGCGGAGTATGACGTGAGGCCCATGGACCCCGGCTTTCGCCGGGGTGACACTGGTTTTTTGATTTCTGTTTTGCCTCAAGCGGAGAATGGCGTCCTCAGAACCCTTCCGCCGCCAGCTTTTCCTCGATGAAGGTGCGGGCCTTGCTCCACTCCGTGGTGTGGAAGTGGCTGTCCTTTGCGGGCCCCAGGAGTTTCGAGAGGCGGGGGTCGGCGATGAAGTGGATGAGGTGCGTGGGCATGTGCGCCTTTGCGACCGAGGTGAGGTTGTGGGGGATGTCGTCGAGGAAGAAGACGGGGGCTTCGACGCGGGCCGCGAGGCGGCGGACGGCGCCGCCTTTCAGGCCCTTGTTCGCGATCACGGGCCAGGGGATGCCGTGGGCGCCGAGGCAGGCTTCGCGTTTTGCTTTCTGTTCGAGGGGCACGTTGGTCAGGACGACGACCTGGGCGCGCTCCGAGAGCGCGTCGAGGGCCTCGGCGGCGCCGGGAACGACGTCGAGTTCATGGGTCGAGGCGACGAAGAAGCCGTCCATGAGGGCCGGCATCTCGGAGGGCGGCACGGGCTCGTTGGTGTCGCGGCGCCTGATGTTGCCGGTGAGGGCGAAGCTCGTGAGATCGAGCCAGAGGCCCTGCGTTTCGAGGTAACGCTCGAGGCCGACCAGGAACTGGAGCAGCACCTCGTCCGCATCCGAGACGATGAGGGGGCGGCCGCGCGTCAGCGTGAGGGCGTCGATCTGGGGGATCACCGATTCGTCGATGGCGAGGGGATCGGGAGCGGGTTTGGGGCGCGCGCCGGCGACTTCGCCTGCGGTGGCACCGGGATCTCTTGCCTCACTCATGTCCATTCCACCCGTTCGCCGCCGGGGAGCGCCTGCCGGGCGCGGGCGGGAAGCTCCGGCTGAAGTTCCTCAGCGCCGCAGAAGGCGAGGAGGCGGGCTTCGTCGGCGAGCAGGAAGTCGAGAATACCGCCCAGCATCTCGGGTTCGGCGGCGCGGGCGCGCAATTCATCGGGCGACAGGCCGGAAAGGGCCATGAAGTCTCCCAGAAGGTCCTCGTCGGCCGCGATGTGACCCAGGGCGCGGATGGCCAGGAACTCGGCCTCGTCTCTCGTCATGTCAGAATTTCCATAGTTCCGGAGGTTTGCCCGCGTTTCCGGGGTGCTTGCACACACAAACTTAATCATAGGCAGGTTTTAATCAAAAACCCCGGAAATGCACGGCAGTCGGACCGGGGGGTTAAAGACTTAGTTAAGGATATTCGGGTCATATGGCCTGAGTAAGAGAGTCGGCCCCCAGAAGCCGGGGATCGCGGTTTCAAGTACCGGTAGACCCGGCACAGGTGGAGTTCTGGAGCTATGGACGCAATGTCGAAGAAGGTCCTGATCGTTGAGGATAATGAGCTCAACATGAAGCTCTTCCACGATCTGCTGGACGCGCATGGGTACGAGACGCTGCAGACGCGGGACGGCATCGAGGCGCTGGAGATCGCGCGCACGAACCGCCCCGACCTCATCCTCATGGACATTCAGCTGCCGGAAGTTTCGGGGCTCGAAGTCACCAAGTGGATCAAGGAAGACGACAATCTTCGCGCGATCCCGGTCGTGGCCGTCACGGCTTTTGCGATGAAGGGCGACGAGGAAAAGATCCGCGAGGGTGGCTGCGAGGCCTATATCTCGAAGCCGATCTCCGTCACCCAGTTCCTGGAAACGGTTCAGCGTTTCCTCCGCTAAGCGGCCCCCCGACCGGCGACAGGAGAGGGCAGAGTGACTGCGCGCGTACTTATTGTCGATGACGTTCCCGCCAACCTGAAGCTGCTCGACGCAAAACTCACCGCCGAGTATTTCGACGTGCTCAAGGCGAGCTCGGGTCCGGAAGCGCTCGAGGCGGCGAAGGAACAGCAGCCCGACATCATTCTTCTCGATGTGATGATGCCCGGGATGGACGGGTTCGAAGTGTGCCGCCGGCTGAAGGACATGCCGGAGACGGAGCACATTCCCGTCATCATGGTGACCGCGCTCGACCAGCCGAAGGATCGCGTGCAGGGCCTTGAATCCGGCGCCGACGATTTTCTCACCAAACCGCTGAACGATCTCGCGCTGTTCGCGCGGGTGCGCAGCCTCGTGCGCCTGAAGATGGTGACGGACGAGCTGCGCATGCGCGAGGCGACGGGGCAGCGCATCGGTGCGCTCGCCAGCAAGGGCGGCGAGAGCTTCCTGATGTCGGAGCCCGGACGCATTCTCGCGATCGACGACCGGCCGACATCGCTGAAGCGGATCACGGAGACGCTGGCGGGCGAGCACACGGTGACGGTTGCCGAAAGCCAGGAAGAACTGATGCAGCTCGCGCAGAGCGGCAATTTCGATCTCCATATCGTGAGCCTGACGCTGCAGGAATATGACGGGCTCCGGCTCTGTTCGCAGCTTCGCTCGCTGGAAGCGACGCGGCAGACGCCGATCCTCGTGATCGTGGAAGACGGCGACACGGGCCGCCTCGTGCGCGCGCTCGACATGGGCGTGAACGACTATCTGCTGCGGCCGGTGGAGCGGAACGAGCTCGTGGCGCGGGCGCGCAGCCAGCTTCGCCGCAAGCGCTACCAGGATTATCTGCGCGACAAGTTCCAGCAGGGGCTCGAACTCGCGATCACCGACGGGCTGACCGGGCTGCACAACCGCCGCTACATGGAAGGCCATCTCTCGACGCTGGTCACAGACGCGGCGAATACGGGCAAGCCGGTGTCGCTGCTCATCTTCGACATCGACCACTTCAAGCCGGTGAACGACACCTACGGCCATGCGGCGGGCGACGCGGTGCTGAAGCAGTTCGCGGACCGGATCGCCAACAATGTGCGCGGCGTCGATCTTGCCTGCCGGCTCGGCGGCGAGGAATTCGTGGTGGTGATGCCGGACACGGATATCGATTATGCGACCGCGGTTGCCGAACGGCTCCGGCAGTGCATCGCGGCGAAGCCCTTCCTTCTCGACGATGGCGGGCGGGAACTCGACGTGACGGTGAGCATCGGCATCGCGGTGACGAGCGGGCCGAACGACACGGTGGCGAAGCTCATGGAGCGCGCCGACCAGGGGCTCTACCGCGCGAAGCGGGACGGGCGGAACCGCGTCGCGGCCGAAGCGGCCTGATATTCTCCAAGTCTTCTGAAACTTGCGGCCAGTCAATCGGCCAGTCTTCGCGCGTCTTCGACTTCGCGAACGGGCGTTAACCTTGAATCTTCATGGTTAACGACATCGAAGACCTGATTTTCGTCTCATTGTCGTCCTGAGTCCTTTATTGGGACAGGGGACCGTGGTACATTTAATGAGCTACATCGTTTCGCTGCCGATGTCGGTTCCGCTTCTTGCTGGGGGGTGAGGCCGGAGCCGTTACGGGCAGCGATGCGTGTCCTCGTGGGGCGCTCAGGTCCGCCGCATCTCCTGGGTCCGCGAGGCACGGCCGGCCGGGGCGTGGTTCATGGAGTGGCCTCCTCTGATAAGCCGCGATTGCCCGGCCGGCCACTTATTCAAACGGAAAGAGCCGGTCAGGCATGACGCCGACCGGCTCTTTTTCTGTGTCGATCGTCTGCGCCCCCGCCCCGAAATTTCCATCGCTTCGCCTGAAAATTTCGACCCTCCCCATCTTGTTCGCCTTGGCGGACAAGCCGCCAAGGTGGGAGGGTGGGAAGCAGCAGCAGGCGGTGCGCCTGCCGTGTCTTACTTGATCTTGGTTTCCTTGAACTCGACATGCTTGCGGGCGATGGGGTCATACTTCTTGATGACCATCTTCTCGGTCTGCGTGCGGCTGTTCTTCTTGGTGACGTAGAAGTAGCCGGTGCCCGCGGTGCTCTCGAGCTTGATCTTGATCGATGCTGGCTTCGCCATATCGCGAAATCCTTGAGTTCTGGCAAGTCCCTGCCGGGGCTCGCAAATTCGGGTTCGCGCGGGGTGGCCCAGGCGATTTGGTGCGGAGAGTACTCACGGGGACGGGTAAGTCAAGCCCGGCCGGGGTGCGTAATAGCGCTGCAGCAGCACGACCATGGCCGCGACCCCGAAGAACGACATGAGGATGCCGGTCCACAGCGGCAGGCCGAGATGGAGGGCGAGGGCGGCGCAGAAGAGGCCGCTCGCGCCGCCGATGTCCCAGCCGCCCTCGGTGGCGACATGGAAACGGAGCGTGCAGGGCGCGCGCTTCGCCTGGGTGTAGACGGCGGTCATGAGGGTCGGGACATAGAGGCAGGCGCCGAGCGCGCCGAGCGCGTTCGCCAGCACGGCAACCGTCGCGTCGCCGGTGGCGACGGCACGCAGGACGATGATGAGCGAGAAGGTGCCGAAGGCGTAGATGACGGCGCGGCTGCCATGGCCCGCGTCGATGTGGCGGCCGAGCGTCAGGCTGCCGATGCCGCCGATGATCGCGGCAAGCGCGAGCGCACCGCCATAGGCGAGGAAGTCTTCATTGAGCGAGGTGAAGAGCGCGATCTGCCAGACGAAGACATAGCCCGCCATGATCCAGCCATCGGCCACGAAGAGCAGCATGCCGGGGATCGATGCTCTGAAGGCACCGGAAACGGTGCGTGCGACGCGGACCTCCGGCGTGCGCAGCAATGGCAGGGCGGAGGCGATGCAGAAGATGGTGGCGAGGCTGAAGGCGGCGCGGGGGCCGTAAGTGACGAGGAGGAAGCCGGTCATGAGCGGGCTCACGACACCGACAAGGGCGGTGACCGCCTCGCGGACGCCGATCTGGTGACCGCGATGCTCGTCGTCGCCGAGCGTCGCGAAATAGGCGTGGTAGGTCGACCAGTAGACCGTATCGCCGACGGAGGAGACGACGATGAGGAGGGCGAGCATGGTGCCGACGCCGTCGACCTCGGCGAGGAGGGGAAACTGGAAGGCGGTCAGCAGCGTGCCGGTGATGACCATGCTGCGCATGCCCCAGCGGACCGTGAGGGGGACGATCAGCGGACGGATGAGAAAGCGCCCGAGCAGGATCAGCGCGAAGGAGGAGAGCGTCACCGGAGCGGGCACGCCCGCCTTCAGCAGATAGGTGACGAAGAAGGCGCTGCCGCCGGTGACGGCGACGGCATGAATCCAGTAATGGAGATTGAGAAGATTGACGGTGCGATTGCGGAAATACGCCATCGGGTGAGCCCCCGCGAAGGATGGATCGGAAGAATCGACTGTCCCGCGGCTCATCCCGTTGGGGACGGCGCGCTTTCATGAAGAGGCCGGACGGGCCTCACTTCAGTCGATAAATCCGGGCATCACGCGACATCCTCCGCTGGAGACGGCGCAAATCTAGCCGGTTCGCGATCGGCGTTCAATCATGAGGGATGCTGGCGCGGGGCGGTGAAATAGCGCCAGCCCGCGACCAGGACATAGACGCCGAGAAGCCCCGCCATGGCGACGATGAGGCCGTGGGGGTCCCAGAGGTCCATCGCCGCGCCGGAGAGCGGCGGGCCGATGAGCGCGCCCAGCGAATACATCATCACGAAGGCGCCGTTGGCGGCGGCGAGATCGGCGCCTCTGAAGCGCGCGCCGAGTAGCGTGAGGCCGACCGTGTAGAGGCCGGCGACGACGCCGCCGAAGATGAAGAGCGTGGGCGCGAAGGTCCAGAGCGAGCCCGAGACGAAGGGAATGGCGAGCGTGCCGAGAAGGCCGGTGAGGGCGCAGACGAGGAGGACGAAGCGGCGGTCGGTGCGGTCGGCCCAGAGGCCGATGGGCAACTGGCAGAGGATGTTGCCGGCCGCGAAGATCGACAGGAAGAGCGCCGCCGTCTGCTCGGTCATGCCGATGCGGACGCCGTAGATCGGCAGCAGGTTGAAGATATCGGTTTCGGTGGCGCCGTAGACGAGGCCCGCCAGGGTGGCCGCGGGCGCCGCCATGAGGAAGCTCACCATGGATCTGCTCGGGCGCTCGGTGATGCGCGGGGCGAGGCCGCGGCCGAAGACGAGGAGCGGGATCGCGGCCAGCGCGATCAGCACGGCGATGGTGGCAAAGGGCAGCAGGCCCTCGGTGCCGACGAGAAGCAGGACCATCGGCCCGGAGGCGAAACCGGCGGAGAGCACCGTGCCGTAGATGCCGATGAGGCGGCCGCGATTCTTCTCGTCGGCGAGCGTGTTGATCCAGAATTCGCTGACGACGAAGAGGCCGGTGAGCGCGAGGCCGTTCGCGAAGCGGATCGGAAACCAGACCCAGACATTCGGGAAGAGGTAGTAGGCCGGCATGGCGAGCGCCGAGACGAGGATGCAGGCGAGCAGGAAGGAGATCGCGGAGAAGCGGCGCAGCAGGCCCGGAATGAACGGCGTGAGCGCGAAGGTCGCAAGCGCCGGCATGGCGGTGTTGAGGCCGATGACGGAGGCGGGGACGCCGTTCCTCTCCATCAGCAGCGCGAGCAGCGGAATGGAGACGCCGAGGCCCATGCCGACGACGGTGATGCAGGCGATGACCGCGATGAGGCTGCTGCGGCGCTCGGCGGCCGAGAGCGGCGCGTCGGCGAGCATGGTGAGGTTCTTGTCGTTCATTGCCTGAAGGCGATAGCCTGTTTTGGCAGGCTTGTCATTGGGCGGAGTGGGGAAGGACGGCTTATGCCCGCACGACGGGGCGGTCGTTTCTGTAGCTGTAGAGGGGGATGCGGGAGCGGGTGTGGCCCTTGTGGCGGCGGGCGATTTCGTGGAGGACGAATTCGGTGACGTCGATCACGGGGAGCTTCAGGGCTTCGGAAATCGGGTACCAGCCGAGGTCTTCGAGTTCGCCGCTGCCTTTGACGTCGCCGGTCGCGACACTGGCGGAGGCCGAGAAGAAGCGGGCGTGGAAGCGGATCGGGCTCGAGGCGGGGGTGATCGCGCGGGCGACGAAATCGAGCACGTCGAGGCGGGGGGCGATACCCCGCTCGCGAAACGGCTCCCAGCCTTCGCCGGCGGCGATGCCGACATCGCCTTTCGCGCCGACGATGAGGCCGGTTTCCTCGAAGGTTTCGCGGATGGCGGCCATGGCGAGCGCCTGCGACTTCTGGCGCGAGGCGCCGGCGCTGGCCATGAGCTGTTCGGTCCTGTTGCGGAAGCCGGCCGCCGGGCGCACGCCCATGTCGCCCTGATCGAGCTTGCCGCCCGGAAAGACGAAGGCGTCGGGGATGAACTTCATGCGCGCGTGACGGCGGCCCATGAGGATCAGCGGCTCGCCCGCGCTGTCGTCGATCAGCACGAGGCTGGCGGCATCGCGCGGGCGGATGCCGCGTTTCACTTGTGCGTCGCTCATGTCAGTTGCCGATCGCGTCGCGGATGGCATTGCCGTTCCGGAAGTAGACGAAGGGAACGGCGCGGCGCGACTGCGCGGCCCTGGCGAGCATGAGGCGCTCGTCGAGCTCGTCGAGCACGACGCGGGTGATGTTCGGCAGGTCGAGGCCGCGGGCATCGTCCAGCGTCAGCCAGTGGAGGCCCTGAAGCTCGCCGGAGCCCGCGACCTTTGCGGGGTCGCCCTGGATCGCCTCGGCGTCGGCGATGAAGAAGCGCGTATCGAAGCGGCGCGTGCGGTAGGGCGGGGTGATGGCGCGGGCGACGAAGTCGAGATGCCCGAGGGCAGGGGCGACGCCCTGCGCGAAATAGTCCGCCCAGTCGGGATGCTTGCTCGTCTGCGGCGCGGCGATGCGCTTGCCGAGGACGAGGCCGGTTTCCTCGAAGGTTTCGCGGATGGCCGCCATGGCGAGCGCGCGGGCGCGCAGCTCCGACGGCTTGCCCGACATGCGCACCATGAGGCGGCGGGCGACGGGGTCGCGCAGATCCTGTGCCGGTTTCACGCGGCTGTCGGCGCGGTCGACGCGGCCGCCGGGGAAGACGAACTTGTTCGGCATGAACTTGTGGTTCGCATGGCGCTGGCCCATCAGCACCTGCGGGCGGGCACCGTCGCGGCGGACGATGATGAGGGTCGATGCGTCGCGCGGGCGCACGGCCTTGCCCTGCGTCGCCTCGCGATATTCCTGCTCGCGCGATTTCTTCGGGTCGAACGCCGCCCGTTGTTCCTCAGCCATTTCCCGTCCCTGTTATCGTGATTGCGTATTGGGGACAGGATGCCCGCTCACGCGATGGAAAGTCCAGCAGGGGGGAGAGATGCAGGGATGACGCGGCGTCAGAGGCCGCGCGGGTCGTGCTCCGGCTCGTCGCCGAAGCCGTGCATGCGCAGCGCCCATTGCCAGCCGACGATGGCGCCCTTGAGGCGCGGCAGGAACCAGAGCGAGAGCACGAGCGTCAGGGCGGGCCAGAGGATCGCGTGGACCCAGAGGGGCGGAAGATGGTTGAGCTCCAGCCAGAGCATCATCGGGACCACGATGTGGCCGACGATCATGATGGTGAAATAGGGGGGAGCGTCATCGGCCTGGTGGTGGTGAAACGCCTCGCCGCATTCCGGGCAGTTGTCCGAGACCTTGAGGAACCTGTGGAACAGACGGCCGAGGCCGCAGGACGGGCAGGCGCCGCCGAAGCCGCGCGCTATCGACTGAAGCGCGGGGCGGGGCGCTGCGTCGGAAGCCTCATAGATGCGGACGTCACTCATATCCATCGGTTACTCACTGGAACCCGGGTCGCGAAGGGCGATGCCCGACTAAAATGGTCGGAAAGCGCAGTTGAGAATATGTGGCAGGTTGCCGCGCGGCGGATTGTGCCGCGATCAGCGGGGGGAGGAGCGCTTCGGGCCCTTCGGCGCGCCCTTGCGGGGGGCGCCCCGGCCGGACCTGCCGCCGCCATATTTCCCGCGTTTCGGGCCGCCGCGGCCGCCAGGCGCGCGGGAGCGGGCGCCGGCGCCCTTCGGGGCCTCGCTGCCGCCTTCGAGAAGCTCGAAGCGGAGGCCGCCGGTGACGGGAACGGCTTCCTCGAGGCGGACGCGGACGAGATCGCCGAGGCGATAGGCGATGCGGGTGCGCTCGCCGATGAGGGCGTGGATGATCTCGTCGTGATGGAAATAGTCGCCGCCGAGCGTCGAAATCGGGATGAAACCGTCGGCGCCGGTCTCGTCGAGCTTCACGAAGAGGCCGAAGCGCGTCACGCCGGCGATGCGGCCGGTGAACTCCGCGCCGATGCGCGCTTCGAGGAAGGCGGCGATGAAGCGGTCCTTCGAATCGCGCTCGGCGACCATGGAGCGGCGTTCGGTGGTGGAGATGTGCTCGGCGATTTCGGCGAGCTCGGAAATCTCGTCGTCGGTCTGGCCGTCTTTTCCAAACCCCAGGCCTGCGACCAGTGCGCGATGGACGGTGAGGTCAGCGTAGCGGCGGATCGGCGAGGTGAAGTGAGCGTAGCGGCGGAGGTTGAGACCGAAATGGCCGATATTGTCCGGCGAATAGACGGCCTGCGCCTGGGAGCGGAGCACGACGTCGGAGACGATCTGGTCGTGCTCGGTGCCGTCGACTTCCTTGAGGATGCGGTTGAAGTTCGCGGGGCGGATGTTCTCGCCCTTGGTGAAGCTCAGATTCAGCGTCGCGAGGAATTCGGCAAGCGCGACGAGCTTCTCGCGCGAGGGCGCATCGTGGATGCGGTAGATGACCTTGCGCTGCTGCGTCTCGGCCGTTTCGGCGGCGCAGACATTCGCCTGGATCATGAACTCCTCGATGAGCTTCATCGATTCGAACTTGTCGCCGACGCGGATGCCGGCGATGCGGCCGTCCTTGCCGATGTCGATCTTGTATTCGGGGAGGTCGAGATCGAGCGGGCCGCGCGCATCGCGGGCTTGCGTGATGACCTTGTAGGCCGCCCATAGCGGCTTCAGGACGGGATCGAGCAAGGGGCCGGCGGCATCGTCCGGAGTGCCGTCGATCGCCTGCTGGACCTGCTTGTAGGAGAGGCTGGCGGCGGATTTCATCAGGCCGCGAATGAACTCGTGGGAGCGTTTGTTGCCGTTGCGGTCGAAGACCATGCGGACCGCGAAGCAGGCGCGGTCCTCGCCCTCGACGAGAGAGCACAGGTCGTTCGAGATGCGCTCGGGCAGCATCGGCACGACGCGGTCGGGGAAGTAGGTGGAATTGCCGCGCTTGCGGGCTTCGCGGTCCATCGGCGAGTTGGGCTTCACGTAAGCCGCGACATCGGCGATGGCGACGATGGCGACGACGCCGCCTTCGTTCTTCGGGTCGTCGTCGGGCGCGGCCCAGACGGCGTCGTCATGGTCGCGCGCGTCCGCCGGGTCGATGGTGATCAAGGGAATGTCGCGTAGATCCGTGCGGCCCTTGAGGCCCTGATGCTTCGCGGCTTCGGCTTCCTTCAGGACGTCTTCGGGGAAGGCGTCCGGGATGCCGTGGGTGTGGATCGCGATGAGGCTGATCGAGCGCGGATCGTTGCTGTCGCCGAAGACCTCGCGGATGCGCGCACGCGACAGGCCGTAGCGCTTGCCGGGGATGGTTTCGGCGAGGACGAGATTGCCGTCTTCGGCATCGTTCACGTCTTCTGCCGCGATCTCGAACTCGTTGCGCGCCTTCTTGTCGACCGGGACAAGGCGGCCGCCTTTCCCTTTTTCATTCTTGCGGTAGAGCCCGAGAATGCGCTCCGCACCCTTGCCGATGCGGCGGATGACGCGGGCTTCATACGGGTAGGCCTCGGTCTCGTCCTCGACCTTTTCGAGGCGGGCGAGGACGCGGTCGCCGACGCCGGCGGGCGGCTCGTCATAGTCGCGCTTCCGGCGCGATGTGTCGGGCGCGATGACGATGAGGGGCGCGGGGTCTTCGCCCGGCCAGGAGACCGGACGCGCGATCAGCTCGCCGTCGGTGTCCGTATGCGTGATCTCGACGACGGTGACGGGCGGCAGCTCGTCGGTACGGCGGAGGTTCTTCGCCTCGTCGCGCGCGATGAGACCGTCCTCGGTCATCGCCTTGAGGAGCTGCTTCAGCGGAATGCGGTCGTCGCCCTTCACGCCGAAGGCGCGGCCGATTTCGCGCTTCGAGGTCTTGCCGGGATTGTCGGCGAGGAATGCGAGGATTTCCTCGCGCGAGGGCACGCCGCCGGATTTCTTCTTTCCGGCCGCCTTCTTCCGCGCCCCCCCTTTGGGCTCGCGCTTTGCCAAGATCAATCCGCCATTTCGGTGGCTTTGCCAGCCTTGCCTGCCGGTGTCTTCTTCGCCGCGGCTTTCTTTGGCGCGGCCTTCTTTGCTGTGGCTTTCTTCGCGGCCGGTTTCTTTTTTGCAGGCGCCTTCTTCTTTGCCGCAGGTTTCTTTTCAGCCGCTTCCTTCTTTTTCGCCGGGGCCTTCTTCTTGCCCTTGCCGCTTTTCGCTTCCTTCTCGGCGATGAGGGCAAGCGCCTCCTCGAAGGTCACGTCTTCGGGCTTTGCCGATTTCGGCAGCGTGGCGTTGGTCGAGCCATGCTTGATGTAGGGGCCGTACTTGCCTTCGCGGAGCTGTACGGGCTTACCGCTGTCAGGATGCTCGCCCAGTTCCTTCAGGATCTTGCCGGCGCGCTCCTCGGCGCGGGCGACTTTCTCGGCGAGCACGGAGATGGCGCGGTTGAGGCCGATGTCGAAAAGCTCTTCCGGGTCCTTCAGGTTGGCGTAGGTGCCGTCATGCAGGACGAAGGGACCGAAGCGGCCGAGACCGGCGGTGATCTTCTTGCCGGTTTCGGGATGGATGCCGACTTCGCGCGGGAGCGTGAGCAGGCGGAGCGCCATGTCGAGATCGACATCGGCGGCCGAGGTCTTCGCAGGCAGGCCGCTGCGCTTCGGCTTCTCGTCTTCCTCAAGCGGTGCGCGCTCGACATAGGGGCCGAAGCGGCCGGACTTGAGCGAGACCTCCGCGCCGGTTTCGGGATCGGTGCCGAGAACGCGGTCACCCTGCGCTTCTTCGCCTTCCGCGCCGACGGTGAGCTGGCGCGTGAACTTGCAATCCGGATAATTCGAGCAGCCGACGAAGGCGCCGAAGCGGCCCACCTTGAGCGACAGACGTCCATCGTCACAGGACGGACAGTTGCGCGGGTCGGAGCCGTCGCCCTTGTCCGGGAAGACGTGGGGGCCGAGAACCTCGTTCAGGCGGTCGAGGACTTCGGTGATGCGAAGCTCGGTGGCTTCCGCGACGTTGCCGGTGAAGTCCTTCCAGAATTCGCGCAGCAGGTCCTTCCAGTCGAGTTCGCCGGCCGAGACCTTGTCGAGCTTCTCCTCGAGCGCCGCCGTGAAATCATATTCGACGTAGCGGGAAAAGAAGTTCTCGAGGAAGGCGGTGACGAGGCGGCCCTTGTCCTGCGGCACGAGGCGCTTCTGGTCCATGCGGACATAGTCGCGGTCGCGCAGCGTCTGGAGCGTCGAGGCGTAAGTGGAGGGACGGCCGATGCCGAGCTCCTCCATGCGCTTGACGAGGCTCGCCTCGGTGAAGCGGGGCGGCGGCTCGGTGAAATGCTGCTCGGGACGGACTTTCTCGGTGCCGAGCTTGTCGCCGCTCGCGACCTTGGGCAAACGGTTGCCCTCGTCGGCATCGTCCGGTTCGTCGCGGCCTTCCTGATAGAGACGGAGGAAACCGTCGAAGACGATGACGGAGCCGGTGGCGCGGAGGCCGATGGGGGCATCGTCGGCCTCGATCTCGATGGTGGTGCGCTCGAGCTGCACGCTTTCCATCTGGCTCGCGACGGTGCGGTTCCAGACCAGTTCGTAGAGCCGGCGCTGGTCGTCGTCGAGGCGGGCGGCAACGTGCTTCGGCAGGCGGGCGAGATCGGTCGGGCGGATCGCTTCATGCGCTTCCTGCGCGTTCTTCGCCTTGGTGTTGTAGACGCGCGGGCTGTCGGGGAGATAGGCCTCGCCGAATTCGTTGTTGATGACGGTGCGGGCCTGCGCGACCGCTTCCGGCGCGATCTGGACGCCGTCGGTTCGCATGTAGGTGATGAGGCCGGTCGTCTCGCCGTCGATCTCGACGCCTTCGTAAAGCCGCTGCGCGACCTGCATGGCGCGGCTGGCGGAGAAACCGAGCTTGCGGGAGGCTTCCTGCTGCAGCGTCGAGGTGGTGAAGGGCGGGTTCGGGTTGCGCCGCGCGGGCTTGCTCTCGACGGAGGTGACGGAGAAGCGCGAGGCCTTGATGCGCGCAACGACGTCGGTCGCCGTCTTCTCGTCCGGAATGTCGAACTTGCCGAGTTTCCTGCCGTCGAGTGCGACGAGGCGGGCGACGAAGGGGGCGCCGCCACCCGTCTTCATGTCGGTTTCGACGGTCCAGTATTCCTGGCTGCGGAAGGCCTCAATCTCCAGCTCGCGGTCGCAGATGAGACGGAGCGCGACGGATTGCACGCGGCCGGCCGAGCGCGAGCCCGGAAGCTTGCGCCAGAGAACGGGCGAGAGGGTGAAGCCGACAAGATAGTCGAGCGCGCGGCGGGCGAGATAGGCGTCGATCAGTTCCTTGTCGAGCCCGCGCGGATGCTCCATCGCTTCGGTAACGGATTTCTTGGTGATGGCGTTGAAGACGACGCGCTGGACCTCGACGTCCTTCAGGACCTTCTTCTTGTTGAGGACTTCGAGCACATGCCAGGAGATGGCCTCGCCCTCGCGATCCGGGTCGGTTGCGAGGATGAGCCGGTTCGCGCCCTTCACGGCGGCGGCGATCTCGTTCAGGCGCTTCTGGGACTTGGCGTCCACGTCCCAGGCCATGGAGAAGTCGTCATCCGGCTTGACCGAGCCGTCCTTGGAGGGCAGGTCGCGGACATGGCCGTAGGAGGCCAGGACCTTGTAGTCCTTGCCCAGATACTTGTTGATGGTTTTCGCCTTTGCGGGCGACTCAACAATGACGACGTCCATTGGACCGTTGCACTCTCTTATTAATAGGGGCGCGCCGCGAGGCCGAAGCCCGGCGCGCCCAATGCCTCCGGCCCGGGGTATCCGGGCGCGTTTCCACGCCGGTAAACCGTGAAAAACATCGGGCCGGTGCCACACCTGCCGCCGCGAGCCGCCGGGTGAAAATGGTGAAAAGGGCGGGACCTGTCAAATGCCGCGGAATTCCTCATGAAATTCGAGGGTCCGGAAGGCGGGCAGAGGCGGACCCGGACCGGCCAAGCCTGCCCTTAGCCATCCGGGTCTATTTTTCGAGACCGAGCCAGACTTTCGATCTAGTCCCTAGCGTCTAGTATCGCAACGGCCGGATGGGCCGTCTCCTCTTCGCCAGCGTGGAAGCGGATGACGGGCGAGAAGGGATGACGTCAACTGTCCGGCAGAAGGCTGACGCGGTCGCCCGGATCGCGGTGCAGGCGGCCGGCCAGCTCGAGTTCCAGGAGCACGGCGCGTACCTGCGGCACGGCGGCCCCGGACTGGCGGACAATGTCGTCCACGGGCGTGGGCGTCGGGCCGAGCGCGGCAAGAATCTTCCTTCTGACCGTCTCGCCCGTTTCGGGCGCCGAGGACGGGCGGGGCGCGTAAGACGGCGGTTCGGGTTCGCGGAAGCGGTTACCGAACGGCCCCGAGAGAGCCGCGATCACGTCGGCGGCATTTTCGACGAGCGGCGCGCCGTCCTTGATGAGCTTGTTCGCGCCCTGCGCGCGCGGATCGAGCGGCGAGCCCGGCACGGCGAAGACGTCGCGGCCCTGTTCGAGCGCGAAGCGGGCGGTGATGAGCGAGCCGGAACGGAGCGCCGCTTCCACGACCACCACGGCGAGCGAAAGGCCGGAGATGAGACGGTTGCGGCGCGGGAAGTGACGCGCCTGCGGGCTTGTGCCGGGCGGCATTTCGGTGACGAGCGCGCCCTCCGCGGCGATCATGTTCTGAAGCTCGCGGTTTTCTTCCGGATAGACGATGTCGAGACCGCCCGCGAGGACGGCGACGGTGCCGGTGCGCAGCGAGGCGCGATGCGCGGCCGTGTCGATGCCGCGGGCAAGACCGGAAACGACGGTGACGCCTTCGGCACCGAGGGCCTCCGCCATTTCGCCCGCGATGCGCCGCCCGGCCGCAGACGCGTTGCGCGATCCGACGATCGCGACGAGCTTGCCGCTTGTCAGTGCGATGTCGCCAGCGACGGCAATGACGGGTGGCGGCGGATCGAGCGTGGCGAGGCGGGCAGGGAAGGCATCGTCGCCGAGGACGAGAAGTTCGCCGCCGATCTTCCGCGTTGTTGCGATTTCAGCTTCGGCGTCTGCCGCGGGTGCGACCTTCATCGCGCGTTTCGCACCGCCGCGCGCGGCAAGATCCGGCAGGGCATCGAGAGCGGCGACGGCATTGCCGAAATGATCGAGAAGGTCGCGGACGGTGACGGGGCCGACAGTCTCGCTTCTGGCAAGGCTGAGACGGGCCTGCTGCTCGGGTGGGGAGGGCGGGCTAGCCGTCCCCCAGCTCCATCCGTCGTCGTCGCTGAGCTCAGCGTACTGCCGTGACCCCGCGCG